>PKWK01000296.1 GCA_003133205.1 Granulicella sp.
GTTCGACTACTACATCCACGAGCCCATAGTCGATCAGGACTCCAAGGGCGTCGGCGCATTGCTCCTCGCCGGCTCGGAGATGGAGCAGGCCTCCAGCACGCCCATCGGCCCAGCTAAAACAGGCCTGCTTCCCAGTTCCAAAGACTACCGCGCCGGTCAGCAGCCCTCGACGCGCAGAATAACGGTGCTGGTCGACGCATGGTTCAACTCGCAGACCCGCAAGAACGCCTTCGGCCAGACTGAGATCTTCCACTACAAGTGGAACGACGACTCCAACAACGGCTACTCGTTCTTCGGCCGCGCCTTCCGCCGCTACGGAGCCACGCTCGCCACCGAACCCGCCGCACCCACCGCCGCGAGCCTAGCCAAGGCTCAGGTCTACATCATCGCCTCGCCCGACATCCCCTCCAAGAACCCGACGCCGCACTACATCGACAAAACCAGCGGCGACGCAATCGAGGCCTGGGTCAAAGCCGGCGGCGTCCTCCTGCTCTTCTCCAACGACCGCGAAAACACAGAGTTCGAACACTTCAACACGCTCAGCGACCGCTTCGGAATGCACTTCAATCCCGTCCTGTCGCATCACGTCATCGAACCCGAACACTCCACCGGCGAGGTAGTCATCCCGCCCGGAACCGGAATCTTTGGCGAAGGTTTCACCGCCTACATGAAGGACACCAGCACCATCACCCCCACCGGTCCAGCCAAAGCGCTGGTCACCGACCACGGCGACGTCATGATCGCCATCTCGCACGTCGGCAAGGGCGTAGTGCTCGGCATCGTCGATCCCTGGTTCTATAACGAGTACGCCGACGGCCGCAAGATGGGCCAGTATCGTGGCTTCGAAGCAGCCGAAGACGTCGCAGCCTGGGCCGTGCACCAGTCGAAATGATCAACCTACCCAAACCGGGTGGCCCATCCTTTCGCAGTCTCACCGCGAAAGGGTGGGTTGCCTCGTATTCAACCCGCCGGAAAGATTGCCTCGTGCAAGTCGGCAATCAAAGCACCGAGTCGCGCCGCATCCGGGTTTGCATCGCCAAGCAGGACCTCAATCTCGCCAGCAACGCGCGTGCCTTCGTCGAAGCCATACATGCCCAATGCGCCCGCCAGCTTGTGCGCGGTGCTGTTCGCCTCTTTGCGCAACTCTTCGCCGAGCGCACCAGCCGCCGCAGCCGCACCAGCCCTATCGAGCGTCGCCAGACGCTCATCTATGATCGGGCGGTTTCGCACCCAAAGCGCTGCAAGCAACGACGCGGTTTTGTCTTCAGCATCCGTCATATCGGTTGTCGGGAATTACATGGCCCCGTCGCAGATCCCAAAACCGCGTGCGCTTAGTCCTTCCAACCCAGCGCTTCCGATATCTGCGCTGCAAGCGTCAGCGGATCGAACGGCTTGAACAGCACGCCCGCAACCCCGAGCCCCGCGAAGCGACGCTGGTCCACGCCCTGCACCTTGGCCGTCAGTAGCAGCACAGGGATTCCAGCAATCTC
The DNA here is from genome assembly GCA_003133205.1 of Granulicella sp. The sequence continues at coordinate 1,491 of PKWK01000296.1, forward strand.
AGGATTCTGTTGCATCTGCCGAAACGTCGTAGGACCATCCATGCCCGGCATCATGACATCCATCAAAATGGCATGGGGTCTGAACTTGGGATCGGCTGCGGCACGGATACCGTCCGCGCCCGAACAGGCGGTGATGATATCCCAACCCGCCGTCGCTTCAAGGGAGAGTGCGGCTACTTCGCGGATGTCGTCTTCGTCGTCAATAATCAGGATCTGGCGCATTACAGGTATCAGTGTCTCATGCTATGCAACTGGCGCCGCAGCCGAATTACGCAGGTGCTGAACCATACTGAGTACGAGTGCTGCGACCTCTCTCGGTTGGACCTTGGCCTTGTTGAGAAATTGAGTGGGACCAAGACGAAGCTTCAACATCTCGGCCTCAGTTATCTCGCGGCCCGAGTAGACCACCAGGGGAAGCGCGTGCAGGCCCGGCTGACGGCGTAGCCAGTCGACCAGCGAAAAGCCATCGCCATCGGGCAGCGCGAGGTCAAGGATCAGCAGGTCCGGCGGCCCGAGCAGGCACCGGTCCACGGCCTGCTGAAGCGTGGCAGCGTGGTCGATTCGAATACCCGACTCCTGGAAGCCGGCGAGAATCAACTGAGCCACCTCCTGGTCCTGGTCGACCAAAAGAATGTGGCCCGACTCTCCCTTCGTGCGAAGAACCCGACCGAGTTCGGCGAGCAGGAGATTCTCGTTGAACGGCTTCTGCACCCAGCCCTGTGCATCGCCTGCTTGCGGGGGACGATCAGTCGGCGGGATGACGCTCAGAATCACCACCGGAATGGTTGCGGTCGCCGGCAACGCTCTGAGTTGCTGCAGTGTCTCCCAGCCGCTCAGTCCGGGCATATAGAGATCCAACAGGATCGCGGAGATAGGCTGGACAGGAGCGACGTTTCTAGTCCCGTTCGCCGAAGCCGTCTGTGCCGCGCGCTTCCTGGCAATGGCAATCACTTCTTCCCCGCTGCCTGCTTCCAGAATGTCGTACCCGTGCTGGCGAAGCTGCTCCGCGACCACCTCGCGTATGCCGGGATCGTCGTCGCAGACCAGGATCAGCCCCTCGCCGCGCTCCGCCGGTGGCTCGATCAGCCTGGGCGACGCGGTATCGGAGGCGCGCGCCGACCGGGATAGCTGCACCCACAGCGTCGTACCCGACCCGCTTTGATTGGGCTGGGCCCAGATGACTCCGCCGTGCTGCTGGATGATGCTGCGGCAGATCGCCAGACCAAGTCCGGTCCCGCCCTTCTTGCTGGAATCCGAAGACTCAACCTGCTGGAAGCGATCGAAGACGGCCTCCAACTTATCGGCTGGGATACCGCGGCCCTGGTCGACCACCTTGAGCAGCAGCGAGTTGGGGTTCGAGTCGATCTGGACCGAGACGGTCGAACCCACCGGGGAGAACTTGATGGCGTTTGAAAGCAGGTTTGTGAGCACCTGCAGGACCCGGTCGGAATCGGCGTCAAAGTAAATCGAATCGCGCGGCGCGTAGCAGGTCAGTTCGAGGTGGATTCCTGCACTATCGGCCATTGTGGTCATCGTGTCGACAGCTTCGCGTGCGAGATCGTACATGGAGCAGCGGCGCAACTTCAGCGGCGCTCGGCCGGACTCCATGCGCTCCAGATCGAGGATGTCGTTGATCAGCCGGATCAGGCGCTCGGTGTTGGTGGAGGCAATGCGCAGCAGGTTCTGCGCCTTGGGATCGACGTTGCCCAGCAGTCCGGCGGAGAGCAGGCCGAGCGCTCCGCGGATGCTGGTCAGCGGAGTCCGTAGTTCGTGGGAGACGGTGGAGATGAACTCGTCTTTGACTGTGTCGAGGTCGGAGCGCAACGCCAGCTTGCTCTTCTGCTGCTCGGCGTACTCGCGGCTGCGCTGCAGAGCTTCGTTCAATTCCTCGATCGAGTCCCTTTGTTGCCGGCTCCTTCTCGCGAGCCTCAGCGTAAGGACGCCGAGCAGGAAGAGGCTCAGCAACATCAGGCCGAAAACCATCGAGGAGAGGGCTGTCATCGTCCGATTGCCTTATCGTACAGCGGGATCCGACGCTGAGAGAGAAAAATGTACCAGTTGGGTCACATTCAAATATATAGCAATCAATGATCAGGCGGACACAGGTTCGGCAATGTGGCTCAGCACCTCGGTCCAATTCTTGCCCTGGCGGGCTTCAGCAGCGTGCTTGTGGAAGGCATATCCGGCGATCAATGGCAGCGCCAAGGTAGCCTCCGCGTAGACCATCTGCTCGAAGGTGGTGTCGACTTTGCCCCAGGAACTGGCCTCTTTCAGGGTGGAACCCGACAGAGCGCCATCGCGGGAGTCGGCCACCGTGACCTGGATCGCATACTTATGCATTGGAGCGTCGACGCCCAGAATCTCGGCCGCGACCACGATGTCCTGCGCGAAGTTCTTGGGCACGCCACCACCGATCATCAGCAGGCCAGTGGTTGGGTTGGCGATCTTCAACTGGGTCAGTTCATAGAAGTCCTTGGCCGAGTCGATCGAGACCATCGCCTTGCCCTGGCGCGCGTGCTGGTGGGCAACAAAGCCGAAGCCCGCCGAGCAGTCCGAAAACGCCGGGCAGAAGATCGGCACGCCCTTCTCATACGCCGCGAAGATGATGGAGTCGGGCTTTCCGTGGGCGGGGGTGCGGCCGTTGGCTTCGAGGTAAGCGCCGAACTCGCGGATGATCTCGCGCGAGCCATGCGGTTTCGGCGGGAGCGAGTTGATGATCTTCTCGGTGGTGTCGTCGCAGATGCGCAACTCCTCTTCGTCGATGAAGGTGTCGTAGATGCGGTCGATCATCAGCTCGCGCAGGTCGCCGTCGCCGTTGCCGTACTTGTACTCGTCGCCGGCGATGTAGTGGCGGAAGCCGAGGGCTTCGAAGAAGTCCTGATCGACGATGTTGGCGCCGGTGGAGACGATGGCGTCGACCATGTTGTTGCGGATGAGGTCGACGAAGAGCTTCTGCAGGCCGGCGGAGATGAGCGATCCGGCGAGACACAGAATGACGCCGCAGTCGGTGTCGCGGAGCATCATCTCGTAGATGGAGGCGGCGCGGGCGGTGTCGCGCGAGGTGTAGGCCATTGAGGCCATGGCGTCGACTAGCGGAACGACGTTATGCGCGGTGATATCGATGTGCTGGATGGGCGTAGTGAGCAGTTCTTTTTTAGTTGGCATGATCGCTTTCCAGTCTATCGCGGTGCGGTGTGGAGGGCTCGTCGAGCTCGGTTAATTTGCCGTGGATTTGCGGTGAAATTGCGAGGCTCGCTGGCCCTTCACGATATATACCACCCCACCCCCTATACCCTGCTATACAATTGAAAACAAGACACTTACAACTTGGTATATACCAATCATGTTTCTACATAGCTAAAAACAAACGAGTTATTTTGTGGTATATACCAAATACACGTAAGTTCAAGCTCCAATTGGTTTTGTGCTCTTTCGACGCGGCAGGTCCTGGCTAAAGGACTTCTCCCGGCACAAAGGCCGGACGACTGCTTTTGCTGCTTCTTTAATTATACCGGGCGTGTCAAGGAGCGGGGTGTGGCGCGAGGCATCCCAAGAGAGGCTCATCAGGGATGTCTGACGGCCACCTCAGGAGCCAAGAAGCTCAAGCCACTTGCAGCTTTTTCAACTTCATCCGTCCGGTGGGGATCTGGGCGAGATCATACTGCGCCTGTTGCAAGAGCCAGCTCTCAGCGCTGCGGCCGAAGACCTGCGAAAGCCTCACGGCCATCTCAGGCGAGATGCCACGTTTGCCGTTGACCAGTTCCGATAATGTGGTGCGGGTGACTCCAAGGGCGGCGGCGGCGGCCGTGATGGTCAAGCCTAAAGGTTCGATGCATTGACGGAAGACAAAGCCTCCGGGGTGGGGCGGGTTATTCATCGGCATGGTTTCAAACTCCTTCAGTGATAGTCCACGTAATCGACGTCGAATGCGTCCGGGGCGGTAAAGCGGAAGATAACCCGCCAATTTGCTCGAACCGTCACCGCCCAAAAGCCTCTCAATGCGCCTTTGAGCGCATGCAACCGCAAGCCGGGTAAATCCATGTCGGATACGGTGATGGCAGTGTCCAGTGCCTCCAGGATGTCGCGCAACTTCTCAAGGTGCTCTGCTGGAACGCCACGCGGGTCATCGTCTTCATAGAGACGTTTCAGTCCCTTGTGGCGAATCGAACGGATCACGTTTAACCGTAATGCGTAACGTAACGCACGTCAAGATCTTAACTGCTCGAGGGGGCACCTTCAGAATTGTAGGGAACCCAAGGGCAATTTCGCGCGTATGGCATATGAACAGGCCGTGCGGTGCGATCTTGTTCACGGAAACGCTTGTGAAATCCGGAGAAGAATGATGAATCGAATGGTTCCAAGAACATCAGTGTGTTTGGGGTTACTGCTAGCGAGCACCGTCTTCGTCCGCGCCGCGGCAGCACAGCAACCGGCGTTTGCGGTGGCGACGATTCGACCGAGCGCGGCGGAGGTGCAGTTTGATCGCGACGGCAAGACCGAGATTTCGGCGGGGATGCTGCGCATGCAGGATGTAACGGTGACCACGTGCATCAAGTGGGCCTACGGGGTGCAGGAGAGCCAAATCACTGGGCCGGACTGGATGCGGTCCGAGCACTTCGACATCGTTGCCAAGGCGGATGGGCCAGCCAACAGCGACGCGATGAAGCAGATGATGCAGGCCCTGCTGGCGGAGCGGTTCAAACTGGGCTTCCATCGAGAGAACAAGGAGTCGAAGGCCTTCGCGATGACGGTGGCCAAGGGCGGCGCGAAGCTGCATCTGGTCACCGAGGAAGGCAAATCGTCGCGACAAAACACTGCCACCGGCACTATTGCCAAGTCGACGACGATGCAGGAGTTCGCGGACTTCATCTCGGGGCCTTTGCAGACGCCGGTGGTGGATGAGACGGGGCTGACCGGCAAGTATGATTTTGTACTGGACTTCACCACGTATCTTCCGGAAGGCGAGCGCGCCATGAAGGCGGAGATGACCAACATCATCGTGGCCGCGCTGCAAGGTGAGTTGGGGCTGAAGCTGGAGCCTCGTAAAGTTCCGGTGCAGGTGATGGTGGTCGACCACGTGGAAAAGCCGTCGGAGAATTAGCAGCCGGGGCTCACGCATCCGCTCGTCCGGCGATTAGGCACTGTGGCAGTGTTTGACCTTGCGTCCGCTGCTGCATGGGCAAGCCTCGTTCCGCCCCACCTTCTTCGCCGCCGCCCGCCACACCTCATCCTGCTGCGCATACATCCGCATGATCTCCGCCGGAGCCCTCTTCGCTTCGAGCAGGCCGGCCATCATCCGCATCGGCTTTTCCACGTGTTGGAAGAACTTCTTGTAGCCAGCGCAGAGGTAGTTCAGCCCGGGCTCGCCATCGAGTGTTGAGATAAAGCGGTCTTTCGGGCAGCCGCCGTTGCAGGCGTACAGCACGTCGCACTCGCGGCAATACTTCGGCAACGCGGTCTGCTTGTCCGTGCCAAACTTGCGCTGCCTTGCCGACGCGACCAGATCGGCCATGTGCGTTTCGCGGATGTTGCCGAGTTTGAAGTCCGGCTCGACAAAGTGGTCGCAGGAGTAGAGGTCGCCGGTATGCTCCAGCGCAACCGCATCGCCGCAGGTGGGCGAGAAGACGCAGAGCGAGTACTGCCCCACGTGCGCTCCCAGCGTTGTGTCGAAGAGTTGAACGTAGACCCTGCCGACGTCGCGGCGAACCCACTCGTCGAAGATGTCGATGAGAAATCTTCCCAACTGCTTCGGCTCAACCGACCGGTCCGTGACCCGGTTGCCGGACTGAAGATAGAGCGGGCGGGGATCGGTGCCACGCGCTCCCCAGCCCAGGTTGGCGACGGGGATAAGGTCGGCGTTTCCGCGCTCAACGATGGGGATGAACTGCATGAATCGGGCTCCCAGATCGTCGCGGAAAAACCGATACACCTCGACGGTATGCTCCACGTTGCCCGCGTGCACGGTGCAGAGGATATTGCACTCGACCCCATGCTTCTTCAGGGAATTCCAGCCGCGCATGACCTGGTCAAACGTCCCTCGCCCGCCCTTGTCCACGCGGTACGTGTCGTGCAACTCGCGCGGGCCATCCACGCTGAGCCCGACCAGGAAGTTGTGCTGTTTGAAGAACGCGCACCACTCGTCGTCGAGCCGCGTTCCGTTGGTCTGGATGGTGTGCTCCACGCGCTGACCGGGTTTGCTGTACTTCTCGACCAGTTCCATCGACCGCCGGAAGAAATCGAGGTCCATCAGCGTAGGCTCTCCGCCCTGCCATGCGATGGTGACCTGCGTCGGCTGCGACTCCAGTAATTGGCGGATGTAGAGTTCCAGAAGATCGTCCGCCATGCGGAAGTCGCTGTCGGGATACAGCGCCTGCTTGGAGAGGAAGAAGCAGTACTTGCAGTCGAGATTGCACACCGCTCCGGTCGGCTTGGCCAGGACGTGGAAGTAGCCAGGCACCTGTGTCGTGATCGGTGGTGAACTCGCGGCGTCCATGCGATGTAGCCCCTGCTCTTATCTAATCACGCAACGGGCGCAGGCACACCGGCCCTGCCCGACCACGCCGCCGCCCTGACCGCGGTCAG
>PKWK01000187.1 GCA_003133205.1 Granulicella sp.
AATTTCAACAAGTTCCTAGAGTCGTAGGGCACATGACGTAAACAAAAAACAGTACCGAGGTTGCGCGAGTCGCACCGCCGACTACCTCAGAAGCGAAGCGTAGTTTTCCGAAACCAGTATGGCGCGAAACCACTATGGCGACAGACTGCTAACTCTGGTGCCGGAAATGAATCCGGCGGCCAGATTCCCCCCGCCTCAAAAAGGCAAAACACAAATAAGACAGGACGTCGATTCGACGCCCTGTCTTATAGCTAGCAGCATACGGCCTACCACAGTATTTTAGCCGAAAGCTGAACGTTCCTCGGAATGTTCGTCTGCGAGTCGTAGGTCATGTTGATGGTGCCCCAGTTAGGATCGCTTGTGGTCCACCAGTAGCCATGATTGGCCCATGATGGGTGGTTGGGAAGGTTGTAGCCCTCAAACCGCAATTCCAACTTGGTACGCTCCCAGATCGGGAAGGTTTTGCTCAAGCTCATATCCAGATTCTGGCCGCGTGGATTGTAGATGCCCGAATTACTGACGTTTTGTGTCGGCGCCCAACTGGAACGCTGAATGAAGTCAAAATCGTTCCGAGCAGTCGGTGTGCTGTTAGGGCAAACAGCATAAGGTTCCGCCGTCAGGACTCCCGATGAGTTATAGTAGCCAACGCAGGTGCTGGTACCGGCAATCAGGGGCGTCCCACTGCGAACGACGTGCTGCACACCTGTGTGCTGCGGGTGAATGATTTCGACCGAACTGGTGCCAGCCGGGGTTCCAGCTTCGTAGAAGTAGGTGGCACCAACGATCCAGCCACCGACAGCCGCATCCACCAGACGATTCGAGTTCCCCAGGAGCTTCCGGCCTCGTCCGACAGGAATGTGCCAGTCCGCGTTCCCCGTGAGACGCCATTTGCGGTTACCACCGTCGATGTTGTGAGCTCGAATGCGGTAGGTTGTATCGACAAAGGCACCCGAGTCCATGGTTTTCGACCAAACGAAGTTCCCGTGCGCGGTCAGAGCGTTGCTCCAGCGATGCGTGGCGACGACCTGCAGTGAATCATACTCCGTACGCCCCTCATTCAAGTCGTTTTGAGTAACATTACCGAACTGAGGCATCGCGCGGGTGAATTGATCGGCTGAGAGATAATTGCTGGTGTAATAGCCATTCCCGTTGCCGGTGTTGGCTGGGGAGAAGGCATCCACGCCTTTGAACGGATTGGCAACCCACTCAGGATTATTGGCGGCCGCGCTGGGGCTACCCGGCGCATTGTTGCAGTTGTTGTAGGTAGTGATGGAGGCGCCCATCTCAAGATTGCAATGTGCGGCGAAATTGACATTGTAGCGGTTAATGTTGTCCGAGGTGCCCTGGTTATAGCCAACACTGCCGACATAACTCAGGTCGACCGTCGTATGTGCGTTCAATTGGCGTTCCAGGCCAAAAGAGTAATTGACCACACCTGGAATTTTGTAGCCACGGTTGGTAACAGAGAGGCCGTTGCCCAACTGTGACATCAACCCCAGAGAAGCACCCTTCGGTAGAGCAATTGTTGGGAAGGGATTATTGATGGTGTTGCCATTCGGTGTGTAGCTGCCGTTGGTGCTGGAGATGTAGTTTGTGGTCTGGCTGAATCCGCTGTTAACTCCCTGTCCAGGGTACTGGACGTAGGTGGTGCCGATACCACCACGGATTACCGTCTTGTTGTCGATCATATAGGCAAACCCGAGACGCGGCTGAACAAGATACTTGTTCCACGTGAACAGAGCGCGAGGCTGGCCATTGACGCCAGCGAATGTCAGGCCGCCCGCCAGTCCCGACCCATTCGGCAACGGCGCGGTAATCTCCGACATCACCGGGTTCGGAGTGGTGGTGTCGAGTTGGCCGAGCACCTTGTTGTGATGTTCCGTTGGGGGGCCTTCCCAATCCCACCGCACACCCAGGTTGACGGTCAGCTTGTTCGTCACTTTCAAGTCGTCCTGAATGAAGGGGGCGAAGTACGGGTAGCTGAAATAAGAATTGGGATTGACATCGATATGGCCGCTGTCCATGGTGCCCAGCAAGAAAGAGGCGATACCCAGACCCTGAACAGTATTGGAAAGGGAATCCTCATTAAAGGATTGTCCGCGGGTCCAGTAGTTGCCGACAGAGAACGATCCTGCGGATGCTCCCCCAGTGTAATTACTTGCCTCCATCCATCGATAGTCGAGACCAGTTTTGAGGGAGTGCTTGCCATGCACATAGGTCCACATGGGCATGCCAGCGATCGTATTTGTGATTGAGGTCTTGTTGCCACCATTGCCGGCGTTATCGCCCATCGTGGTTAAACCAGAGATAGCGATTTGCGGGAAGACCTGTGGGTTGCCAGGCACGGAGAGACTCCCCAAGCCGATGCTGGAGAGATTAAACGGCGTGGGACCCTGCGCCTGGGCATACGCGTAACGAGTGAACGACATATGGAAATCAGCAAACGAATTGGCGTTGAAGGTATGCTGCCAATCGACTGTGAAGAAGTGATTCTGGCGAATCAGCGGAAAGAGGCCAGAGGCGGGAGCACCGGGTAGACCATTCCATTGACCCGGGTCGCCATAGTTTTGAGCGCGTTTGTTCCAGGCGAAACGAAGGTAGCCGCGGTCGTTGGGACCGAAATTCTGGTCCACACGTCCGACAACGTTCTTGTAGCGGTCAGTTCCCGTGCCGGTCCAGGAGTAGTTGGCGACGCCCCAGGACTGGTTCGCGGGTGAAGTGGTGTTGGGATGCGGCATGTACTTCAAGAGCGCCACAGCGGTCGGGTTGAATAGAGCCGGGTTGATGTGATTATTGGGAAACTGAGTACGAACACCGTTCGCGCCCGTGGCGGTGGTGGGATCGTAGATGTTGACCTGCTCGTCAGTGGAGGGGCTGCCGCCAAAAAAATATGCACCACTGAAATCACCGGTATCCACAACTGTCTGTGTAGTGGATCCGGGGCTGAAGGGTGGCACATTCGCGTTGCCGGAGAGCGGCGAGTTCATGGCGTAATTTTCAAATTGCATTTCGAAGAACGTTTTGCCACGCCCATCATAGAAATGGGGGATAACAACCGGACCATCGAGTTCGAAACCGTATTGATCGCGCGTATCACTGCCCTTTGGCAACTTGCGGACCGGATTGTCGTTGTAGTGAGTATTCGCATCCAGCCACGAGCGCCGCATATTTTCATAGACTTGGCCATGCAGGGTGTTGGTTCCGTATTTGGTGACGATGTCGAAGATGCCGCCACCGGTGTGGCCGTATTGTGAATCGTAGGGATTCGAGATGAACTTCATTTCTTGAATACTGGCTGTCGGAGGAACATATCCAATATCGCGGCTGCCGAAGGAGTTGGAGTTGTTCGGCGAACCGTCCATCATCAAATCGTTGGAGTTCGACGACTGCCCGTTGGTCGAGAATTGATTGATGGCGCCGTTGTCGAAGGGACGAACCCAGGTTGTGCTGTAGGTAGCTGTATTTCCTGTAAAGACGACGCCCGGCTCTGTGTTGGCCAGGAGTAGAGGATTACCACTGTTGAGGGGGGCTGACTCCAATTCTTCTGTCGAGAAAACCTCACCACGACTGGCGTTGGTCTGCTCGAGTTGAACTTCGTCCGCACGAACGGTAACGGTTTGCCGGTCAGCGCCAGGTTTCAAGGTCAGGTTAACGCTCACCCTCGCATCCAGTTCCAGCCTGATTCCGGTTTCCGCTGCCGTAGCAAAGCCGGAAGCAGTTGCCGAAACATCATAGAGACCGGGACGGAGGTTGGGGAAGGTAAAGTCACCGGTCGAAGTGGTGACAGTATCGATGTCTTGGTCAGTCAATTCATTGTGCAGTGCGATCTTGGCTTTGGCGATCACAGCACCGGTTGGATCTGAGATCCGTCCAGTGAGCGCCGTGGACTGTCCCATAAGAACTGACGGGAAGAGCAGTCCAACCAGGAGAAATAGCAGCTTCGCGGAACGGTTGGCGACGATCATTGTGGCATTCCCCTTCACCTTCACTAGTTTGTGCATTGCAGCTCCAGTTTCAAAGGTTTCGATTCAACTATGTTGCCGGTCGATGAGTCTCTGCGGATATGGAAGTAATCGCTCACGGCCCCGCCAATTTGGCAGCGAACGTCCGACGAACGATTTTCCCCCGAACGGCTAACTATCCGCCAGGCAGACGAAGGGGGACAAGCGGCAGTGCCGGATTCTTGCTTCATTCGCTGGCCTCACAATTTTCCCTGGAGCTTCAATCACGCAAGGCTTTTGGGCTTGCAGCAAACGTTTTCTTAAAAGGGCGTGCGGCGTCATATTTAGGAGCGTTGGTGTCGTATCAAGCGATTCCTAAGATAGATACGCTTGGGAAACGTATGCTGTCAAGAGGTATTCTTACCGATGACCGCGGGCGTCTCCGCCACCCCCCGTTTTCCTGGCACCACTGTATTTTCTGTCAGATCCGTCGAGGGATACATGGCGTCGCCCCTCCACGCGGCCCGTACATCCCGATCGCTGCGATTTAGCTCAACGCCATGCCATCTCAACGAGATCCTCCAGTTGCTCCACGGGCCGTGCCTGGCTGAAGCATGTATAGTGGGCGCAAACATCATGTCCGTCCGGGCAGCCCATCATCTGTTTAGGAAGTCATCTGGGTTATTCTGAAATTGTTTTCCGGATCGCGCTATGTCAGCAAACTTTCGTTCACCACGAGCCAAGAAGCAGGTGGAAGGTGCGCCGCAGCGCATGGATATTCGTGCGATCGCGCGTATCGCCAACGTCTCGATCTCTACGGTTTCTCGCACCATCAACCGCTTACCCACAGTCAATCCGAAGATTGCAAAACGGGTCTGGGAAATCATCGAAGAACTCGACTATTTTCCCAACACGCAAGCCCGAGCGCTCGTGTCGGGGCGCAGTCGGATACTTGGCCTTATTGTCTCGGAAATAACGAATCCATTCTTTCCAGAGTTGATCCAGGGTTTTGAAGAGATTGCCATCGAGCACGGCTATGAGATTTTGATAAGTTCGACCAACTACGATCCGAAACGCATGTCGCATTGCATTCGCAGGATGTTGGAACGTAATGTGGATGGCGTCGCCGTCATGACTTTCGGCATCGAAGAACCTCTGCTCCAGCAGTTTGCCCAGCGCAATATTCCGCTGGTGTTCGTCGACGTCGGGCCGGATCGTCCCGGCGTAAGCCTTCTGAAGATCGATTACCACCGCGGCATACGGCAAGGCGTGCAACATCTGGCTGCCTTCGGTCACAAGAACATCGGCTTTATAACGGGACCGTTACGATTGCACTCCGCGCAGTCCCGGCTGGCTGCGTTTTCCGCTTCGCTCCAGGAGTGCGGCATCAAGCCGCACCCCGCGTGGATTCGCGAGGGCGATCATACTCTTGAGGGAGGAATGGCCGCGATGGAGCAGCTGCTCGCCGAAAAGAAGAGGCCGACGGCCCTGATGTGTTCGAACGATATGACGGCCATCGGCGTTCTGCACACGATGTACCGGGCTGGTCTTCGTGTGCCCGACGACCTTTCAGTAATTGGCTTCGACGGCATCCATATCTCAGAGGTCACCATCCCGCCCCTCACAACGGTGCAAATGTCGCGTTTTGAGCTGGCATGCGCCGCAGTGACCGCACTTCTGGCCCAGTTGGAAGGGTCGGTTGAATTGCCTCGCAAACGCGAATATGAGATTCGCACAGACCTGATAGTGAGAGAATCGACGAACTTCCCTCCAGGCAGGATGCAGAATCTTCGCAAGAGCGGGCAGCCGAAGCGTTAGAGCAGATTCACGGTAAGTGTATTTCGGCGCAAAAGAAGCTTGCTTAGTTTCGACGTTTCTTTCCGGCTGACTTCACATACAAGAAGCACTTGATTCTACTGGCGCGGCATTCGAGGTAACCATCGTTCAGGGCGTTCCTTGACAATCGTTTTGACATCGCTTACTGTTTAGCGTTTTGACGGGAAGTGGACGCGTAGGCCGTACCGACGCCAGCATGTGGTCTTTCAGGGGGCGGGCGGCGATGGATTTGCGTCGTCTTTGCTGGGCAGTCGTGGGAGTGGTCTGTTGAGCGATGGTGTCGGAGAAGAGAAAGGTCTCCTGCGGGACGAAGCCGATGGTGGCACGGAGGTCGGCGAGGGGATAGTCGCGGATGGGGCGCGTTCTTCCAGGTCTTCAAGCGCATCTTCGGCTGCGAAGCGTCTGCCCGCTCCGCGATAAGCTCTGCCGCCGTTTTGCCGGTGATGGCCCAGTGCAGCTTGTTCTGCACAGTCTTGAAAAACGCCTGCGTGATCTCGGCATCGCGGTTGTAGTCGATGCTGCATTGCTCATAGATGTCGGTGATCTTGAGATAGAAGCGCCGCTCGCTAGCCCGGATGGACCGGATGCGCTCCAACAGTTCGTCAAAATAATCCTTGCCAAACCGCTTTCCCTGCTTCAGACGCTCATCGTCGAGTACGAATCCGAATCGGTCTGCACCTGGAGCGTTACGAGGTCGATGCTTAGGAGGGTGCACACCTGCTGTACCAGGGGATCGGCCGCACGCACCAAGGGTGGAAGCTGGCGTCTGATCTTGAAGTTGAGGTAGGGCTTGACAACCACATCCAGCCCGGAGAGCAGAGCATCCATCTGCTGGGACGTCATCTTTCCGGCCGCTGTCTTGGTCGTGCTCGCCGGCGTCGCAGCTGCGGCTGTCTTGGCAGTGGTGGAGAAGAAACTGCTGGTCGCCGGAGGCGACTGCTTGCCGATGGCCAGACCACCCACAAGCTGGGCGTACTGACGAAGGACGGATGTCGCCTTCTTGCGGGTCGCCAGCTCTTCGGGCGAGATGAAGGGCTGGAGTGGTGCTGGGCGGAATTCCTTGTCGAAGTTCTGGACCAGTACCGCCTGCTCAGCGAGGGTGTGGGCGTCGTTGACGGAGACGTAGGCAGCGTCGACGTTGTCGATCGCCGGCGCGGCCGCATTCGAGAAGGCAGAGATGGACTTGGTGTAGTGGTTGGGTGCACAGCTGGTCATGAAGACGCCGGCAAACAGGATGAGCGCAACGCCGAGAAAGCGAGAGGTACGGGTCATGTTGTGATTGTGATTTACGAAGTCAGGTGAGCCAAAGACAACTGACAAAAGAACGTGAAGAGGTTACTCGCCTCTCGGCTGTTCTTCTAAGCCGAGATTGCCAAAGCCTTGGAGTTGATCAGCCGGTGTTTGAGCGCGAAGGCGAAGAGCTGCGCCCTGTTGGGATGCCCCAGCTTGCGGCCCAGGTTGTTGCGGTGGGTCTCAGCGGTCTTCGGTGATATGGACATGTGTCCTGCAGCTTCCTTCATGGTCATGCCCTGCGCAATCAGCGACAGTTATAACTTGCCTGATCGGTTTGCCATAATCGCGAGCCCCCGCCAGAGCACCACCACCTGGCCCCTCTATACGGACGAAACCATCCAGAATTGGGCCCAGAGGGCAGCTGAGACGCGAACCCAGAACCAACGCCCTAAAAGGGCGGGGGGCTGGGGACCTTCAAACATCAGCAACTCACCTGTTCATGACCCATTGTGCGGTTCAAACATCCCTTTGGAAACCCGCCCAGAAAATACGGTAAGAAACAGAAAAAGAGCGGTGGCAGCCAATCCGTCCGCTGGTTAGTGATGCGTGCAAATCTGGGGACAATCTGGGGACAATAGCAATTTCCTGCCGTTCCCTAGATGGCCTTATGGGGTGTCGCCGTTCCTTCTAAGTCGTTGAAGGTAAAGGCAGTAGAACCTTCACACGGTGGAAGTCGCAGATTCGAACTCTGGTGTGTCTACCATACGAGCATGCGACCCCGCTACACGGACCTGTGGAAGAAGTAAAGCTGCTCCTTCCAGCGAGCCAGCGAGTGTGTTCACGGCTGCCCGATGGGGGTTTTGCTTTTGCGTTTGTGCCCAGCGGCCGACGAGGCTGGGGTGTCATCCTGTTCCAGCACAGCCAATCCCTTGAGCACGGACGTCTTATCCAGATGTGCGTATCTGGCAGTAATAGAGATTGTCTTGTGTCCAGCGAGTACCTGGATGACCTTCAGGCTGACCCCGCGTTGTGCCAGACGCGAGCAGAATGTGTGACGCAGGTCGTGCCAGCGAAAGCCCTTGACCTTAGCGCCGCTCTTGGCCCTCGTCCACCAGTTCCTGTTGTCCCGGATGCCGAAGACCACGTTCTCCGGGGATTCATTGGGCTTGTCTGCCGATCTTCGCTTACGCTCCAGGGACATCTGTTCAAGAATCCGCAGCGCCCTAACCACACGCTTGGTCATGTGGACTGTACGGGCATCACCGTTCTTCGTCTTCGGCAGGTGTATTTCCTTGGCTTCAAAGACAACCCGATCCCAGGTGAGACCGTACTGCTCGCTCTCGCGCATACCCGTATCGAGGGCCACATCGAGTTCGCATATCCGGTGGATCATGTGCTTCCGCAATTATTCATTTCGAGGACCACAAGCATCGACATCGCTCTGGAGTACCTTCCGTATCTTGGCTTCCTCCGACGGCAGAAGGTAGCGAATTCCTGCATTGTTCACTTTGCACGGTTTCGTGTCCCGAACCGGATTGGTCGGGACCATATCCCGTTCTTTCCCATAAGCGTAGATTGAGGAGAAGACTGCACGATATCGGTTTTTTGTCGCCGGCTTGGCATCCAGATCGTGGTACCAGTCAGAGATCTCGTGGGCTTTGATGCCTGCCGCTGGTCGCTTCCCAAATGCTTCGTTGATTACACCGATGCGATGAGGCGGGTTGAGCTGGTCTTTGTATTCCTCTGGTCTGCTCTGGATCTGCTTAAGCAGGCCATACGCAGAGATCACTCAAAGGGATGCTGTCCTGAGCTTCTTTGTGTGCTGCCACTTCTGCCGATGTCAGGACGGCCTTTTTGGCGGTAGACGGGACCATGCCCTCGCCGGTGCGCTTCAGGGTTCTGGCCTTCTCCAGATAAGCGATAGCCGCGGCTCTGTCCCGACCGAATGCCTTTCGTACCTTTTTGCCGTCCTGCCAGTACCGGGCATACCACCACCCGCTGCCGGCTTCCCGTTCGTACACGCCCTCGACCGGTGCCGCCTTTCTCGCCATGAGAGTCACTCTACCAGCACCGGATAACTACTGGGTCACATTTGGGTCACATGCGAGCAGTAATTCCTGCGACTCACTGCAAGCCTCTCCTGCTAACTGACTATCACAATCGCCAGTTTTTATAGGGGTTTTGTGCGCATAAGGTGGCAGTGTGTCGCAGTGCGTCGCAGCCCCAAAATAGCACTCCTAACGCGAAGGTCGCCGGTTGGACTCCGGCCCGGGCCACCACTTCAAACTACCTGCCACAACATGCTCAGTTCATGAGTTTCTACGCGTGGAGAGACTCCGGGGTCACCATCTTGTGAGCCACGTAGTTGTAGGGTGGAACGGTCTGCCCACGTAAGATCGACAGGCCGAGATGGACCAGGCTCGGCCCGTAAGAACTCGCCTCGTGCGAGACCGACCCGATCAACGGAGAACCTCCGTTGCTCATCTCCGCCATCGCCTCTGCAATGCAGTCCTGCCCGACGATGACGACGTGTTTCTCGCGCTTGCGTTCGCGTACCGCATCGAGTGCGCCAAGAGCGCTGGTGTCGGTAGCGGCTGCGATCAGGATGTGACGCTCGCGCGGATGACGATCCAGAAAATCCGAGATCAGTTTGCGACTACGGTCGCGCATCCCACGTCCGTCGATTCGGACGAAGCACTCGACCGGAAGATCGGGAATACCAGCGCGCACACCTTCGAAAGCCCCGGTGATGCGGCTCTGGACCAGGAGGCCAGCTTCGGGCAGATCGAGGCCCAGCACCCAATCCACCTTGCCTTCCCACATCTTCAGCGCGTGTGCCGAGAGCACTTCACCCGCCTCAAACCCGACCCGGTAGTTATCCACGCCGAAATACGTGGCATGGGGATGCGGTATGTCGATCGCGATCATCGGAATCTTCGCCGCAGCGATCTTGTCCGCGATCACAGGCGCGGCTTCCTGCTCGATCTGGAACTCAATTACGAGGTCCACACGATTTTTGACGAACTCCTCTGCATTCCGCATGGCGGTAGCGGCGTCATAGCAGTTGTCCAGGATCATCAGGTCAACGCCAACCGAGGCTGCCGCCGCAATCAGGCTTTCCGTCACCTCGACCGAGAACGGCATGTCCACGCTCTGCCCGCCAAACCCGAAGCAGAGCTTCTTGGGTCGCGATACCTGACGGTAAAGTCCGTCCGGCGACTGCGCGAGGTAGCCCCGATGCACGTAGGTCTTCAGGACGCGGTAGACGGTGGTTTTGGATATTTTGGTCTGGCGATGAATTCCTTCCAGCGTCATGGGCTGGTTTTCGGCCTGGAGGAGTTCCAGAATATCAAGTGCCTTGGACAGGACCGGGATCAGGTAGAGGCGTCGCGATTTGCGCAGAGTCATAAGGATTTACCAAGGTTCGAAAGCCATTATGCGACATCGGGGCGATGTTTCGCTAATGGAATCTGGAAAAAACAGTATTTATTTTTGTTCAGACTACCAGTTTCCGTATCCAGCCGCCTCCAGTCAGAGGCCAAGGGCCGAATCTGCGCGTTCCAGGCACAAGTGTGCCATCCTAAGTAGTGCAAGGGAGAGCCGTTGGCAGCTATTAGCGAAATCACGGAACTCGTCGGCGCACCCACCCTGCCCGCCGCCTACGAGATCCTCCGTGTCTCGAGCATTGAAGCCGCCACACCCGTCGCACTCGTCTTCGCCACCGATGCTGCCACTTTAGCGGCGGCGCTCAATTCTCCCGCCGGCGCCATCCTCACACGCCCCGCGCTGCTTGTTCCCGGCGACTCAGCACCCGGCATCGATCCTTCGGATCCTCGTCTGCTCCCGGTCGCCGACCCTCGCTACGCCTTCGCTCTCGCCGCGCATTTCCTGCGCTCCCGCGAACAAGCAGATCAAGACTCCGGTGAATCGGTCGCGCGTGGCTCCGCGCCCAGCGTTCATCCCACGGCTGTTCTTGGCACAGGCGTGCAACTTGGCCGGCGCACCAGCATCGGTCCCCACGTTGTCCTTGGCGACGGCGTCATTCTCGGCGATGACTGCGAAGTCCTGGCGAACGTGACCATCTACTCCGGAACCGTCCTTGGTGACCGCGTTGTCGTCCAGGCTGGCGTTGTGCTTGGATCCACTGGCTTCGGCTATGCGCGCAACTCTGCCACCGGCGAATACCTCGCCTTCCCGCAGCAGGGCACGCTGGTGATCGCGGACGATGTGGAGATAGGCGCTAACACCACCATCGACCGTGGAGCGCTTGGCGAGACGCGCATCGGCGCGGGAACGAAGATCGACAACCTCGTCCACATCGCCCACAACTGCATTCTGGGCCGCAATGTCATCATCGCCGCCCAGACCGGAATCTCTGGCTCCAGCATCATCGAAGACGGCGCCATTCTAGGTGGCCAGGTCGGTCTTGGGGAGCATGCCCACGTGGGCCCAGGCGTCATCCTTGGTGGCGGCGCAGGCGTTCTCAGCCACAAGAAAGTTCGCGGCCCCGGCGAGGTCTTCTGGGGCAGACCCGCGCGGCCGTTGAAACAATATCTCCGCGACCTCGCCCGCCTTAGCCGCCGGTAACGTCGAGGGAACATGGCCATCGTTGTCATCGGCGGACACTCGCGGAACATCGGCAAGACCAGCGTCGTCTGCGCACTGATCGCCGCCATGCCTGAGCGCTGCTGGACCGCCATCAAGATCACACAATGCAAGCACGACGTGGCCCAAGGCGAGGCCTGTGATTGCGAATTTGCAGACCAATCCGTTGCAATCTCTGAAGAGCACGACGCAACTGCCGGTACGGACTCATCCCGCTATCTCGCGGCCGGTGCCGTGCGATCGCTCTGGGTGCGAACACGGGGGGGGCAACTCGCAGAAGCCATGCCACGCATCCGCGCCGAGATCGCCCGCGCCAACAGCGTCATCCTCGAGTCGAACAGCGTTCTCGGGTTCCTCAAGCCGGACTTGTATGCGAGTGTTTTGGACGCGCAGGTGAGCGACTTCAAGGCCTCGGCTCTCCAGCATCTCGATCGCGCTGACGCAATCCTTCTGCCGGCTTCGCTGATCGAGTCCAAGTGGACTGGCGCCTCGCTCAATCTGATCGAGCGAATCCCGAAGTTCAGGATCATGCCGCCAAGCTATTGTTCAGACGAGTTTGCGTCCTTTGTTGCGCAGAAACTCGGCAAAGACATCTCCGCGTTACGCGAATTCGAAGCAGCGCGATTGGGCTAGGAAGCCGACTCAGTTCGCGTCGTCGGTCAGTGCGTCCATGTAGGCAACATCGAGCGCTGTGCCCTGGACCGTGACGTACTGATTGTCGATCTCGGACCCGTCGACTGTGCTGAAGATGTGCACTTGCCCGCCGTATGCGGTGTAGACCTTGTTGTAGTTCTGCACCCAGCACAGGCCGGTGAGGCTGCCGTAGTAGTACTGGTTGTTGTTCTGGTTGGGGTAGGGCACCACTGCGGTCGCTGAGCCCGGCGTGACGTTCGGGAGAACCTGCGGAGACAGTGTCGTCCCGCCCAGTACAACCCTGGTCAGGCAGTTGTAGTTCTGCCCGAGCTTGGCGCGTTCGCCCGTCGCGCAGTATTGCGACCCGATCCACAACGTGTTGTTGTCCGCAAACAACATCTTGGAATGGCTGCCATCGGAGATGGAGTACTTGCCAGTGATGGTGTTCGTTGCCTGGTTTATGGTGGACAAGAAGCCCGCAAACAGACCGTCCGCTTGCAGTTGTTGGCCCGCCAGGTAGAGCGTCGTGCCATCGGAGAGCGCTGCGGTGACGCCGCCAGGTACGAGCACATTGGCGATCATCGGGTTAGGCTGTACCGGCGACGAGGGGATGACGTTGTTGTTCAACGCTCCCTGTTGCAGCAGCGTAACGCTCGCTGTCTTGCCGCCGCACTCCGGTCCGCAGTTCAGGATATAGGCGGTCGTGCCATCGAGCGAAAAGTAAACGCCTGTGGGTTCGTCGTACGTCCCGGGTACGGAAACCGCACAGTAGACGGGAAGCAAAGTTGGTTGGCAGTCAGCGGAGCCAGTTGCCGCAATCGCCGCCTGTTGGGTCGGGTACTGACTCTGGTTCAACTTGAAAATCCGGTAAAGCACATTGGAGTTGCGCACCATCGCGAGCGCAACCGTGTCTCCCTTATTCACCGCGACCTTGTACACATTCGGGATGTTTAGTCCGTAGCTTCCTCCCGTCAAGTTGTCGATGACTTCCAGAACCCCGGCAGCCTCTTCGGCGCCGTAGAAGCGACTGAATGTTGGAGGCACTGCGACTGAACTCGATCCGGACTCGAAGGTGCCGACCGAGCCTGAGGATGCTTCACTCGAATAGTTGATGTTCGTCAGGCTTCCATCGCTATTCGAATAGACATAGCCGCGCAACTCGGACGGAAAACTAAGAATGGTGCCGGGAAATCCCGATGAATATCCGCTGATCGAAAAGCCTGGGATGGTGTCTTCGATGTTGCTGCGTATGTCGCGCAGCGCATCGACAATCTGCAGGCTGCCTGAGCTGCCGTTCGCGGACACACCGATCATCACGCGCTGGGCGAGCTTGCTGGGTGGCACGGGACGGCCCGCATAGTTGTACTCAGGAAACTTGTAGTAGTAGTAGGCCGCGGAGTGGCAGGAGCTTAGTCCGAGCGAGGTCAGTGCAAGCAGAAGCCCGCAGATCAACTTGAACCCGACGCCATCGCGTTGCAGCGGTTTGTCCGGTGTCGATGGGGCTTGAATCAAGGGAGTTTCCGACAACGAGTTGGAAAACGACTGGGTGCTGGACCCGCGGACAAAGAGACTACGATTCTTCAACGTGGACAACTCCAACCTTCGTCGTGCAAAGGGATTTTGCCTGGGCTTACCCTCTTACTATACCAAAGGAAGAGCACTCGTAAGGTCGCCGCGCGGCGTTTGGTGGTGAGGTTCGCGGCGGCTTAACATGGATCAATCCGTTTCAGGGACATGCAATGGCAGGTGCGGCATTGAGTATGACGGAGACAACGATAGAACCTGCGACAGACAGCGCGCTAGACAGGCTCTTTGCAGGCGGCGTGGTGCTGTGCGATGGCGCGATGGGGACCATGCTCTACGATCGCGGCATCTCTCTCAACCTATGCTATGACGAACTCAATCTCTCGCAGCCGCAGACCATTGCCTCCGTCCACGCTGAGTATCTGCGGGCCGGCGCGGAGATTGTCGAGACCAACACCTTCGGCGGCAATGCTTATCGGCTCGAGCGCTACGGCCTTCGCGACAAGGTCAGGGAGATCAATCTTGCTGGCGTGCGCATCGTGCGCCAGTGGGTTGCGCAGATTGCGGAAGAACGGGCTGCGGAAGCCTGCGTTGCAGGAGCGATCGGCCCGCTGGGCGTCCAACTCGACAAGATCGGCCTGGACGAGGCGCGGGCTGCCTTCGCGGAGCAGATACGCGCGCTCGTCGAGGGCGGTCCGGGTGTTGGGGTGGACCTCCTCACGAGGGCCGCAACGTCTACTCGGTCTCGCCCGAGGACATGGCCAGCTTCGCGGGCAGGTTCATCCGGGCTGGAGCGAACCTGATTGGCGGTTGCTGCGGGACTACGCCGAGCCACACGCGCGCGCTGAGGTCGGCGATGCGTGCATTGCTGGCGCAGGGTAGCTGACCAGCGGGCACAGTTGCTCAGTTGGCGTTCCACCATTGCGGCGACCCCCCTCCCCTCGGGTATATACCAATGAATACAGAAACTAAAGGCGTTATAAGTTGGTATATACCGATTGATATATACTAAATGCAGTTTGTTGCCGTCAGCTTTCCTTGCCTGGCGGCTGGATTAAATGCAAATGCCCGGCTGCGTGCCGGGCCTTCTTTGTTTTGATCTCTAATTAAATTGTACGCCCTGGAGCATAACTAGTATGCCAACTATTTTTTCTGGCTAAGTTATTGTTGTTTAGTGGGTTAGAAGAAAAACTGTGAGTCCAGGGGCTTGACATGCGATTTTGCTGAGGTTTTTGGCAAAAGTATTTTGCGACCTTTGTGGAATGGCTGAAGTTGTAGAGGATTCGGGTAGACTTTGGGAGACTGAGGAACGAGGGCAGCGATGGCTGGTTTTGAGAAGCATCTGACGCAATTGGAGACGGTGGTGGAACGACTGGAGAAGGGCGACCTGACGCTCGACGAGTCGGTGCGGCTGTTTGAGGAGGGGATGAAGCTTTCGCAGGCCTGCAAGGAGGAGTTGGAGCAGGCAGAGGGGCGAATCCAGGTGCTGGTGGAAGGCAAGGGCGGGAAGATGCAGGTGGCGGAGATGGAGGTGGAGGAGGACGAAGAGATTGAGGTGGGTGAGGGTGAGGACGAGGAGTAGGGTTCACTGGGGGCTGCGTAACGGGCAAGAGTGTTTCGGTTCGGGTGGATTGCGATGCTTGATACGCCGTTGATGCGGGAGGTTGTGAGGTCGGGGTTTGATGCGCCTGCGGCGATAATCCACCTGTTCATCGGGGGTTCCGAGTTGCATGGTGCGAAGGTCGGGGCTACCGACGACCTTGACCTCTATGGCGTGTTCCTGGATGGCCCTGCAGTGACACTTGGGCTGGAACCGAGGAGTCACTTTGTATGGTCTACGGCAACGGATGACCGGAGGAATGGTCCAGATGATGTTGATCTGACGCTGTATTCCTTGCGTCGTTGGGCTCATCTTGCTGCCAAGGGAAATGCGACGGCGCTGCACTTTGTGTTTGCCGATGCGACGGGAACGAGCGACGAACTTTGGCGAATGGTTCAGTCGCAGCGCCATTTGTTCCTGAGTAAACGATCAGCGGCCCAGTTCCTGGGTTTCGCGGACAACCAGTTACGCAGGATCACGGGTGAGAAGGGGCGCGGAGCTAAGGGGCGACGGCCAGAATATGAGGGTCCTTTTGGGTATGACACGAAGGCGTCCATGCACTGCCTGCGCCTCTATCTCGAGTGCATTGAGCTGATGAAGTTTGGGATAATCACTCTTCCGCGGCCCGAGCGTGATTTCCTGATCGAGGCGCGCTCCGGTGCCTGGACATTGGAGCGTTTCCTGACAGAGGCGGAACGATTGCGCGTTGAAGCCGAGGATGCTGCGGCGCAGTCGCGACCGCCGGATGAGGTTGATGTAACGGCGATTTCGGAGTTAATTGCGAAGGTTTACCTTGCCGCGTGGCAAACACAAGGGTTGCCGATGAGCACAATATCTGTGAAGAGATGACTGAAAGCAGACGAGTTCTCCACAGTGGTCGTCGGAGCATTTCCGGTTTGCGATCTGATTCGGTAACATACTAATTAGACGTGTCGTGGGGCGATCGCCCTGCGGTAAAGAAACCTCCGCCATGGCGGAGTTTTCCTTATATATTTGTAAGTACCTAATTGTTCAGTTCTGTCCCTGAGGCTGCGTGGTCTGCTCCGGCAGGCGTGTCGATATAAATGCTGGAATATTTACCGGCGTAGAAATCGCAGAATCGTTGTGTCTTCCTGGCCAGGAAACGAAGTCCTTCAACGGAAGGTTGCCATGCAAACATCAGAGAGCTGTCACCGCATTCCCGACCCGCAAGGCCTTTATCATCCGCAACATGAGCACGATGCCTGCGGTATGGGATTGGTCGCGAGCATTCGCGGAGAGAAGAGCCACGAGATCATCCGCAAGGGTCTTGAGGTTCTGATCAACCTGACGCATCGTGGCGCGGCCGGCTGCGATCCGGAGACAGGCGATGGCGCGGGCATTCTGATTCAGATTCCGCATGCCTTTTTTGCGCTTGAGTGCGGGAAGCTCGGGATCAAGTTGGGTGAGCCTGGCACGTACGCGGTGGCCATGGTGTTCCTGCCGGTGGACAAGCATAGCCGCCTGCAGTGCGAAGGAGTCTTTGAACGCATAGCCCAGGCTGAGGGCCTGACTCTGCTCGGCTGGCGCGATACTCCGGTGAATGGCGATTTGATTGGCCGCGAAGCGCGTGCCTCGCAGCCGTACATCGAGCAGTTGTTTGTGGGCCGTCCGCAGGGGATGGACGAAGCCGCGTTCGAGCGTTTGCTGTACATCGTTCGCCGCCGGACTGAGAACGAAATTGCGCAATCGGAGATTGAGGGCAAGGACGATTTTTACGTCCCGTCGTTGTCCTGTCGCACGATCGTCTACAAGGGCCTGATGCTGGCTCCGCAGATTGAGAAGTTTTATGTTGAGCTGGCGAACCCGCTGGTTGCCAGTGCGCTGTGCCTGGTGCATCAGCGATTTTCGACTAACACGTTTCCGAGTTGGAAGCTTGCGCACCCCTACCGCTACATGGCGCACAACGGCGAAATCAACACCATCCGCGGGAATATCAGTTGGATGAATGCTCGCCAGTCGGTGCTGGAGAGTTCGCTGTATGGGAAGCAGATTGAGAAGCTCTATCCCGTGATTACGCCGGGCGGAAGCGACTCTGCGGCGCTGGATAACGCGGTCGAGTTCATGTTCCAGTCGGGCCGATCGCTCGCGCATGTGATGGCGATGCTGATTCCAGAGGCATGGTCGGGCAATCCGGATATGGACGAGGACAAGCGCGCGTTTTACGAGTACCACGCGTCGCTGATGGAGCCGTGGGATGGGCCGGCGGCGGTTGCGTTTACCGATGGACGGTTTGTCGGCGCCACGCTCGACCGCAACGGCCTGCGCCCTGGACGCTACATCGTGACCAAGGACGACCTTGTGGTGCTGGCATCCGAAGCGGGCGTGATCGAAGTGCCTGCGGAGGACGTGCGCAAGAAGGGCCGTTTGCAGCCGGGCCGGATGTTCCTGGTCGATACGGTCGAGCATCGCATCATCTCCGATGCCGAGATCAAGAAGACTCTGGCTGGCCGCCAGCCCTACGGCGAATGGCTGAAAGAACAGCAGGTCACGCTCGAGCATCTGCCTGAGCCGTGGCGCGTGATCTCATCGGATCCGGAGACGTTGCTGCGCCGCCAGCGCGCCTCTGGCTACAGCGAAGAGGACCTGCGGGTTCTTCTGGGACCGATGGGCGCCAAGGGCGAGGAGCCGCTCGGCTCAATGGGTACGGACGTGCCGCTGGCGTGTCTGTCCGACCGGCCGCAGCAGTTGTTCAGCTACTTCAAGCAGCTTTTCGCGCAGGTGACGAATCCGCCGATCGATCCGATCCGCGAAGAGATGGTGATGTCCCTGATCAGCTACATCGGGACGGAGCGCAATATTCTGGACGAGACTCCGGAGAACTGCCATACGCTGAAGCTGCCGCATCCGATCCTGACCAATCGCGATCTGGAGAAGCTGCGCCGCGTTTCGTCGGGCGATCTGCTTGCGACCACGCTGCCGACGCTGTTCCGCGCGGAGGATGGCGAGGCAGGGCTGAAGCATGCTCTCGATGACCTGAGCACGCGCGCGGCACACGCCGTGAACTCCGGCTACACGCTGCTGATTCTTTCCGATCGCGGCGTTAATGCTTCGCTGGCGCCGATTCCCAGCTTGCTGGCGATGGCCGCGGTGCATAACCGGCTGGTGCGCGACAAGACGCGTACGCAAGTGGCGTTGATCATCGAAAGTGGCGAGCCGCGCGAGGTGATGCACTTCGCGTTGCTTATTGGATATGGCGCGAGCGCGATCAATCCTTACCTGGCGTTTGAGACGCTGCACGATTTGAAGCGGCGCGGTTTGATGCCGGACGATGTCAGCGCCGAATACGCGGAGAAGAACTTCATCAAGGCGATCAACAAGGGTCTGCTGAAGACGTTTTCGAAGATGGGCATCAGCACACTGCAGAGCTATCGCGGTGCGCAGGTGTTCGAAGCCGTGGGGCTGAACAAGTCGCTGGTGGCTGCGTACTTCTCCGGTACGGCTTCGCGCATTGAAGGCGTGGGGTTGGATGTGCTTGCGCGTGAGGCTCAGTTGAAGCATGCGTTCGCGTTCCAGCCGCTGACTGAGTCCGAAACCGAGTTGGTCGTCGGCGGGCAGTATCAGTATCGCGAAGGTGGCGAGTATCACCTGCTGAATCCGATGACCATCAGCAAGCTGCAGCAGGCGGTGCGGCAGAACAACGCGACCACCTTCCAGGAGTACACCGAACTGGTCGATGAGCAGAGCAAGCACCTGTGCACGCTGCGTGGCCTGATGAGGTTGAAGTATTTGGCTGAGCCTATTCCGATCGATGAAGTGGAGTCGGCGAAAGAGATTGTGAAGCGCTTCACCACTGGCGCTATGAGCTTCGGCTCGATCAGCAAAGAAGCGCACGAGACGCTTGCGATTGCGATGAACCGCATCGGCGGTATGTCGAACACCGGCGAGGGCGGGGAAGATGAAGGGCGATTCCGGCGCGACCCCAATGGAGATCTGCGACGCAGCGCGGTGAAGCAGGTGGCGAGCGGGCGCTTTGGCGTCACGGCAAACTACCTGGTGAATGCTGACGAGTTGCAGATCAAGATGGCGCAGGGTGCGAAACCCGGCGAAGGCGGACAACTGCCCGGACATAAGGTGGATGAGATTATCGCGAAGCTGCGGTATTCGATTCCCGGCGTGGGGCTGATCTCTCCGCCGCCGCACCACGATATTTACTCGATTGAAGATCTGGCGCAGTTGATCTTCGACTTGAAGAACGTAAACCCGAAGGCGCGCATCGCGGTAAAGCTGGTTGCGGAGGCGGGAGTGGGTACGGTGGCCGCGGGTGTTTCGAAGGCGCATGCGGATGTGGTGCTGATCTCTGGCGACAATGGCGGTACGGGTGCATCGCCGCTCAGCTCGATCAAGCATGCGGGGCTTCCGTGGGAACTGGGCCTGGCGGAGACGCAGCAGGTGCTGTTGCTGAACGATCTGCGCAGCCGCATTCGGGTGCAGACCGATGGCAAGTTGCAGACCGGCCGCGATGTGGTGATTGCTGCGCTGCTGGGCGCTGAGGAGTATGGCTTTGCCACGATGCCGCTGATCTCGATGGGCTGCATCATGATGCGCAAGTGCCACCTGAATACGTGCGCGGTGGGCATTGCCACGCAGGATCCGGTGTTGCGTGCGCGATTTACAGGCCAGCCCGAACACGTCATCAACTTCTTCTTCTTCATTGCGGAGCAAGTACGTCAGCATATGGCGAAGCTTGGGTTCCGCACTGTCGATGAGATGGTGGGCCGGGTGGACCGCATTGATGCCGCTGTCGCAGAGACGCACTGGAAGGCGAAGGGGATTGATCTTTCATCGATTCTTTTTGCGCCGACGATGCCTTCGCACGTCGGGCGGCGACGGACGCAGGCGCAGGATCACGGGCTCGACCAGGCGCTGGATCATGCGCTGATCGCGCAGGCCAAGCCGGCGCTGGAGACGCTGCAGCCGGTTACCGGGAGCTTCGCGATTCGCAATGTGCATCGCGCTGTGGGTGCGATGCTGGGCGGGGAGATTGCTCGGCGTTACGGTGCGGCCGGATTGCCTGCGGAGAGTATTCACTTCCGCTTCCATGGATCGGCTGGACAGAGCTTCGGCGCCTTTGTGCCTACCGGCGTTACGCTCGAACTCGAGGGCGATGCGAATGATTATGTCGGCAAGGGGCTGTCTGGCGGGCGCATCATTGTGTACCCGCCCAAGACGTCGAGCTTCCTGCCGGAGGAGAGCATCCTGGTGGGGAATGTTGTGCTGTACGGAGCGACCGGCGGAGAGGCTTTCTTGAGCGGGATCGCCGGCGAACGCTTTGCGGTGCGGAATTCGGGCGCTACGGCGGTTGTCGAGGGAGTGGGCGACCACGGCTGCGAGTACATGACGAACGGCACGGTAATTGTGCTGGGCGGAACGGGCCGGAACTTTGCCGCTGGCATGAACGGCGGACGAGCCTATGTGTACGACGATCAGGGCGACTTCTCGACGCATCGGTGCAATCGCGCCGCCGTGGATCTGGAGCCGCTGGTCTCGGACGAGGATTTGGATCTGGTGCGCGGCTTGCTGCAGCGTCACACCGACCTGACCGGCAGTCCGCAGGCAGCGTGGATTCTGGAGCACTGGGACACTACGCAGGCGCGATTCGTCAAGGTGTTTCCGCACGAGCATAAGCGGGTCCTGGGCGTGCCGCGAGCCGATGGAATCTATATTTCTCCTACAAATTTGTCGCCGCTGGTGGCTACAGGGCAGGTGCAGCATGGGTAAGGTCACGGGATTTCTTGAGATTCAGCGCGAACAGCCGACCCGCCGCAAGGTGGAAGATCGGCTTGAGGATTGGCAGGAGATCTACGAGCCGTTCGGCGAAGAGAAGCAGCGCGAACAGGGCGCTCGCTGCATGGATTGTGGCGTGCCGTTCTGCCACAGTGGATGTCCGGTCAACAACCTGATTCCCGACTGGAACGACCTGGTCTACAGCGGCCGCTGGGAGAACGCGATCAAGCGTCTGCACGCGACCAATAACTTTCCCGAGTTCACTGGGCGCATCTGTCCCGCGCCTTGCGAGGCCGCATGCGTGCTGGGAATCAATCAGCCAGCTGTTTCGATCAAGCTGATCGAGCGCAGCATCGTGGAGCGCGCGTGGGAGGAGGGATGGATCCATCCCGAGCCGCCGCAGGAGAAGACAGGGAAGCGTGTCGCAGTGGTGGGAAGTGGGCCGGCGGGTCTGGCAGCCGCGCAGCAGTTGCGGCGCTCCGGTCATTCGGTGACGGTGTACGAGAAGAATGATCGGATTGGCGGCTTGTTGCGCTACGGCATTCCCAATTTCAAGCTGGAGAAGCACATCGTCGATCGGCGTCTTGAGCAGATGCGTGCCGAGGGTGTCACGTTTGTGACCAACGCGCATGTGGGTGTGAATGTGCCCGTAGAAACCCTGACCGATGAGTACGATGCGATTCTGCTGGCTGGTGGCTCCGAGCGGCCGCGCGATCTGCCGATACCGGGTCGCGAACTGAAGGGCATTCACTTTGCGATGGAGTTCCTGCCGCAGCAGAACCGCCGCTGCGAGGGCGATACGGTCGACTCATCGCTGGCGATTCTGGCGGAGGGCAAGAATGTCGTGATTCTCGGCGGTGGCGACACCGGGGCCGACTGCCTGGGCACCAGCCTGCGCCAGCATGCGAAGAGCATCCATCAATTCGAGATCATGCCCAAGCCGCCAGACGCGCGGGCAGCGTCCACGCCATGGCCAATGTGGCCGCTGCAGTTGCGCACGGAGAGCAGCCACGAAGAGGGCGGCATTCGCGATTGGGGCATCAACAGTGTCAGCTTTACCGGCGACGAGCATGGCCGCGTGAAGCAGTTGCACGCGGTGCGCGTGGGGCCGCCGCCGAGCTTTACGCCGGTTGCGGGCAGTGAGTTTACGCTTGACGTTGAGCTGGTGCTGCTGGCGCTGGGCTTCCTTGGGCCGGTGCAGTCGGGCATGATCGAGCAACTCGGATTGAAGCTGGACAACCGCGGCAATGTCGCGACGAACCAGGACTACATGACGTCGGTGGAAGGCGTATTTGCCGCCGGGGACATGCGCCGTGGTCAGTCGCTGGTGGTCTGGGCCATCTCCGAAGGCCGCAAGGCAGCCGAGGCGATGGACCACTTCCTGTTCGCAAGAAGCGCTTCGCTGCCGGTGAGCCGTCGCGTACTGGTGTAGATTCCCCTCGTCACTGGATAGAGCACCGTCCGCGAAGGCGGTGCTCTAAACCTTGGGTATACTTGCGGTAGTAGGCAGGGCGCGATCCTTACTGAGCGGTTGTGTGTTCCTACCTCATCACCCGGGCGAGTAGCTCAATTGGATAGAGCACCGGCCTTCTAAGCCGGTGGTTGTGGGTTCGATCCCCGCCTCGCCCACCAAATAGTCATCCAACAAGGTTCCATAACATCTTCAAAGCCAGCAGAAATGCTGGTTTCCCTTGTTTAGCGTCCACTGGTTTCCAGTGCCGTCTATTGACATCTGGGGGCATGTGGGGGCA
This sequence comes from Granulicella sp., assembly GCA_003133205.1. Next base: position 22,869 of record PKWK01000187.1, read on the forward strand.
GTATTGGGGGCAACCACCCTTCGGTGGAAGGGAGATGCCCCCATAATGGCCCTGACTGATGTAGTTGTCCGGAATGCAAAGTCAAGCGGTAAGACATTCAAGCTCTTCGATGAGCGCGGCCTGTACCTGGAGGTTTCGCCGAACGGTGGAAAGTGGTGGCGTCTGAAATATAGGTTCGGAGGCAAGGAAAAGCGGCTCGCGTGATTCTGGCATCCTGATCTG
>PKWK01000239.1 GCA_003133205.1 Granulicella sp.
TAGACTGCGTCATCACTATGTTCTGGAACGAAGACGCCGGAAGATTGATCGTATAAGCGGCCGTCGCTACCGCACTGGCCGTAAAGCCAGGCGCAGCCGCGATCGCGTTCACGGTCTCTGTCTTAGAAATTGCGATCGGACCGCTATAGACATTGGAACTGACTGTCGGCGTCGATCCATCCGTCGTGTAGTAGATGATTGCGCCGGTAGTCGTGTCGGATAAAGTGACCTGCTGGGGAGCAGCATACGTGCCGGCCACAACCGAGAAGGTCGGCGGGGACGCGATGCCAGGGAGATTGATGGTGTAGACCGCACTGGCGACCGCGCTATTGGTGTCTCCGGCATCGACCGCTATGGCGCTGATCGTTTCCGAAGCTGCCACAGAGATAGGTCCTGTGTAAAGCGTCGAGCTGGCAGATGGCGTTGATCCGTTGTTTGTATAGTAGATTGATGCGCCTACCGTGGCGTCCGAGATGGTGACCGACTGTACCGATGTGTATGTGCCCGCAGCAACGGAAAGACTTGGAGTCGCAACCGTACCAGTCGCCATCGCCAATACTGCTGCTGATGCGCTGTTTTTTGCCGAATCTGTCGCAGTAAGTGCGGCACTGCTGGTGCCAACTACGGTTGGCGTGAAGGTGAGAGTAGTTGCGAAGGATCCGCCAGTCAGTGTTGAGGTGCAGGTGCCGGTGGTGGCCGCTGAGAAGGCTGCCGCGGAAGTTCCCGTAGCCGCGAATGTGACCGTCGGAGCTGGACTGCAACTGCCATCGTTCAGCAAAGTGGTGATATTCGTCGCTGTAGATGGAGTTCCGTTGGGGCTTGTTGTCCCGACAAGGTTGTCGACTGCGATCTTATAGATTGCTCCGCCGTTGTCAGCGATGTAGAGGTTGCCGAGAGCATCGCTGGTCATCAGCTTGCCGCTCTGGGTCGAGACCAGGTACATGGTCTTGTTGCTGTAAACCCCGCTCGCACTGGGGAAGGCCAGGATGCCGGTTGTGTTCTGCAGCAGAGCGTACACCGTGCCGTTGGGCGACGTAGCAACACCATCGATCTCAGCATCGTAGTTGGCCGGAGTCGCCGGTGTGTAGGTATAGATGACAGTCGGCGCGGTCGCATACGTTGCCGACGTATACGGCAGCTCGTTCAGGTTTGACGTGAAGCTCTCCTGGTTGTTGGTCTTGCCAATAGCCGAGTCGGTAAAGAACAGATTGCCCGAAGCATCGATGGCCATGCCGCCGATGCTCAGCTGACCGGTCGTGTCTGGAGTCGAGCTGGTCGGCTCTTTGTACAGCAATGCCGGAGCAGGCGAGCCCGAGTAAAGGCATGCCGCCGTGCACTCGTAGATCGTGTTCGGATTGCTGCCGCCCTGGTTGTTGTTGGTGGTGCCGAAGAACAGGTCACCCTTCGCATCGAATACCATCGACACCACGCCCGAGCCGCCGGAGATGGTGATGTTGTTCATGATGCACTCCACCGTGTCGCTCGATCCCTTGCAGTTCGGGGTCGTCGAGGTCGTCGCTGAAAGCGCCGCATAGGCCCCGTTCACATACGGGATCTTCACCACCATCGAGTTGTACGACACGCCGATGTAAAGGTTATTCGCACTGTCCACCGCAACCCCGTTCGGGTTGCTGATCGTTCCCAGCAGAGTCGGAGTGCCGCCCTGAGGTGTGAACAGGCTGATATCGTTGCCATACGTGTTGGTCGCGATCACATTACCAGCAGCGTTCACCGCCATCGTGTCACCCGCAGGCTCGCCACCAGACTGAGCTCCGCCGCTCGATGGCAATGAACCAAGTGACGTAGACTGCGTCATCACTATGTTGGCTGAGGCGGGGACCTGCGCGTGCGCAACCTTTCCAGAGAGGCATAGGAGTAAGAAGAAGAAGAGCAGGGTAGTTGATACCGCTTTGCAGGACCCCGATGAATCCCTCAGGTTTGTCTGGATAGCTCGCATTTCTGATACTCCTCTATTGGGTTTCCGGCGTGTTGCGGGAACCCTTCTTACTAGTTCGCTTGCTTGACTCTCGTCGATGTCCTGCTTCACTTATCTCTCACACGATCAAAGCGGCCTTCCCGCTGGATCCTAGTACCAGGTGCATTGGTATCCGGAACAATCAATTTCAGTGGGAGATTCCGGAGTTCTCCCAGGGCTTGTGCCATTAGTTGATGCTGACGCTGATCGTGAACGGCAGAGACATCTGGTTGCCGTTGCCATAAACCGTAGTAATGACGCCACTACTAGTAATTACCTGGCTACCTACCTGCTTCGCAGTTACGCTCACAGAGTATTTGCCTGCTGGAGTCGCCGTCCCGGAGCTTGTGCCGAGTTGCGTTGTACTGCAGCCGCTGATGCAGGCTATTATTCCGCTGCAGAGCAGCAGGCAAACCAGCGTCAGACGATAACCTCGCACCAACCTTTTCTTGCCAAAGGCGAAGCCGAGCAGACCGAGACCGAACATCGTTGCGAATTCGGTTTTGCCATGGCCGCGGTGCGCGTCGGCAACCCCCGACCCGATGTTGGTTTTGACCGTCATGATCACGGTTCCTGGGCCGAAGCAGCCGCCGACTGAACCCGGGGCAGCCGCCTTACATGGCCCCGTGGCTGCTCCCATATAGGATAGTGAAGTTCCGGCAGGAGGTCCGACGTCCACTGACTGCGGATCTGTAGGATCCGGGGTCGGATAGCTGAAGCTGCAGGTAGCGTACGCCGGCAGGCCGTCGCAGGATAGTTGTACTGGGAAAGAGTAGTTATTCAACAAACCGCCGGCGCCAGCTATCCCGTATCCAAGAAGGGAGGTCAGGGTAAGAGTAGCTGACGTAGTAGAACCGGCCGAGACGGTCAGCGAGGCTGGATTGGACGAAATCTGCACTACCGGATTCCGCAGCGCAGTAAGAGTGATTGGCTTACCGATAACGGACGCATAGTTGGGGTTGGTCGGACAGGTTTCCGCGATGGGGTCGCAACTGGCTCCGGCTCCGAGGGGGGTATACGCGGGAGTGATCGTGTAGGTGGTCTCAAGGTCCGGAATGGCATTGTTGCTGGTGTCGATCAGCAGACATGAACTAGAAAGAGTCGCGGTGCCGTCTGATGCGACGGAAGCTGGAGCGCAGCCACCCGAAGCGCCGTAGGGTGCGCCCTGAAACGTGATTGAGCCGTAGTTTGTGGCCGTCTGTTTGGTGACGCCATTTATCGTGGTGTAAACCGGCTGGCCGATCAATGGCACCAAATCGGTAGCAGCTACTTGCATCGGGTAGTTGTATTCAAACTGGCTGATGGAACTGTCGTACGGCTCCTGAGAACCACTTCCGCCTGCAAGGACATACCACTGCCCTCCTGATTGGACCAAAGATAGCGACGGAACCAGCGATGCCTGTGTGAGAGTCACAGCTCCGATTGCAACCGCAACCTGTGCCGATGCGGTGGATGGTCCGTAGGTCCTGTCTCCCTGATACGCCACACTGAAGCTATAGGTTCCCGCTGGAAGCTGAGGCGGCGTGAGCGTAACGGTTCCGTTCGCCAATTTGCCGAGGACGGTAACCGCAGCCTTAAGATTACTGCCGGTGATAGTCAGAGTTACTTGTCCCGTCGGGGCTACGCCCGTGCCGGCCTTCGGCGCGACCGTTATTACGGCGGGCGCACCATCTACAGTTGCGCCTGTAACAGTGATCGTGGTGGTTGAAGTCGCGAGGCCTGCGCCGACTCCTGTCACATTCACGCCGACCGGGGCGTTCGCCGCATCGCTCTGCAGGAGCAGGTAGCCACTCAACGTACCCTGATCGCCCGGCCCAGGATTGAAGGTGATCGTCGCTGTGCATGTCGAGCCGACCGACACGGGCCCTCCAGTGCAACTTGTAGATGTTTCACTGTAATCAGGCGTACTGGAGAATCCGGTAACGTTCAGTGGAGCGTTCCCAACATCAAGGATTGTGTACCCGCTCGCCTGTGTGCCCGTCTGGCTGGTCAGAGTGCCAAAGTTTGTGGTGGCGCTTGCGCTGACAAGCTCCACGTTTTCTGCGGTTCCGTCGGTGACGTAAACGTTCTCCGCTGAATCGACCGCAACGGAAGTGGGATTGGTGACGTTACTGGCAACGACCGATTCGCCTGATGCAGTTAGAGTTCCGCCCAGGTATGGAATACGGGTCGTTCCACCTGGGACCGCAACGTAAACCGCTCCTGACGGGTCAACTGCTATGCCGGTCGCGCCAGTGGCGAAGTTGGTGAAGGTGGACTTCGTTCCAGATGGCGTGACCTCGATGACATTGGAGCCATCGATGACAAACAGATCGCCACTGGCGTCTACGGCTACCGCCGAAGGCGTGTTGAAGCCTGTGAGGTCTGTCTCCGTTTGACCCAGCAGACCGAGAGTTCCGCCGAGGTTGCCGAGCTTCACGACGCGTCCGTTCGACGGATCCGCGATGAAGAGGTGGCCGATACCATCGACTGCCAGCTTGAGATTTGCGCCCAGGCCAGTCTTGAGTGTGATTTGGCCAGCGGCATTTAGGCCGCTCGAACCGATGGGGACCTCGATCGCGTTGCCGCTGTCTGCGATGAAGACATCTCCAGCTCCGTCGACGGCGACACCGGTGGGCGCGGTCAGGCTCTTACCGACGGTCGTTGTGGCGGCGACGTTACCGTATCCCTTCGGATAGATTTCGACAGCCCCTAATCCTGAATCCGCGACATACATGTTGCCCGCGGCGTCTACAGCAATCTGGCTCGGCTTCTTGAGGCCGGCTCCAATCGCAGTCTGCCCGCCGGGTAGGATCTGCGCCGCCGAACCAGTACCAGTCCCATGCAATGTAATGGAACCAAGGATCGCGTTGGAGGCGCCTAGCACAACCAACTCGGCAGACACACTGCCCGCCGCGTGTGGGCTTAGGGTGACATTCTGACTGCAGCCACTCTGCGCGGCGTACGCCGTTCCAGCTGCACAAGTTCCACCGGTCGCGAGGGTGAAATCTGGAGTGGAGGCGCCAGCTTCCTCGATTGCGAACGAGGTGGGAGTTGCGCTCCCAGTGAACCCGAAGAGCACCGACTGAGAGGTCGCGGCCGTAGCCCCTGCCGCAGTAGAACCGAATTCAGCCGCATTGAACCTTACTGCGGCTATCGTCTGGCTGCCGCTCTGGTTCGTAGGAACGTACAGAATGCCGCGTGTCGAATCGACGCTAACCTGACCGTCCGCAGGCAGTGGAGTCAAGAGCACGGCAGCGGAGGTGTTTGGAGTTCCAGAGGGATTCGGGACGAAAAAGACACCGTCGGTGGAGTCGCTAATGTAGAGATTTCCAGAAGCGTCTGTCGTCACACCCGTAACCGTGGGCAGATTTGGATCGACCCGAGCAAGCGTCGTATCCGACGCCACGCTGGTCGAACCTGCCGGAATCATGAGGACGCCAGGGAGAGGAGCAACCTTTTGGCCTGTCTCCTCGACGAAGTAGATATTGCCGAACTTATCTTCCGCAATGGACCGGGCGCGCTGTGTCATAGCGGCGAGGATGACGCTATTGGCTTTGCCCGGCGTGGAAGTGACGCCGGTACCGTTCACCGGCTGTGTAAAGATGAAGAAGCCACCATTATTCGTGGCGATGAGCACATTGTTACTGGGATCTATGGTGACCGCCCATGGCTGGAAGTAATATGGTGACAGGTTAGGCGTATCACCTTCCGCGAAGTCATACAGAGGAAGGACAGCCGGTGACGTGTTGGGGCACAGAGTAGTTACTGAATTGCCGCTCGCGGCGCTGATCGTGGATAGCCCATCCCAAGTCGCCTTCGGAATGTCGTAAGGAAGCCTAATTAGACAATTGTTGTAGTTGCCTCCAAGGTAAAGATCATTGCTCGCACCGATGGCGAGGGCGGGGTTCGCGTAGCCGCCGAGGCTTCCGGCGGGCAGCAGTGTAATAACAGCTCCGCCGTTCACCGGATACTCGTAGAGAGCACCTTTCGCGTAGTCCACAACCAGCAGGTCCCCATAGCTGTCGAGCGCAGTCGTATAGACCGTTCCCAGCCCGGTGGGAGCTGCCAGACTCGGAGCAAAACTCCCGGTAACCAGCGGTGTTTGTGCTAGTGCTCCCCTGCTGAACGTTGCGCAGAAGAGGAGCAGCGTCAGCATATATGCGGAGAGCCGGCGCAGCGATGTGTCGGACTTGGTGAACATGGCAATTCTCCCTGAAAACTCGTACCTAACTGATGCTTTTGTTGCAGTTCCTGAAAGCGAATGAGCCATTTCAGGAGCAGTTCCTACCGGCGACTTACCAGCTTATTGAATTTTCAAACCTAGCGTGAACGGGAGCGAGGATACTTTCCCTGATGTAAGGTCAACCGTGTAGATCCGAACATTGTAAGAACCTGAAGGCGTAGTGACATGAGGAGCCGGCGGAGTCTGCGTGTAACTCGAGTTTGTGCATCCCGTAAAGCTGGTTAGCGCTCCCGCCATTAGCGCCAGGCACACCATACCGAGAAGCGAGCCGTAGATTCTAGCCTTCCTGCGGAACCGCAGACCCAGAAGCCCAAGGCCAAACAGACTGGCAAACACTACAGGAGACGTGCCCAGTCGAACCGCGCCCACATTTACGGGAAGGTTGCTGCTGATAGTGACGTGGCTGATCTGAGGTACGCCCGGGTGATCGAACAGGTCGATGGTGGGAACATCGAACGTGCACTCGGCATACTGCGGCAGGGTGGTGTTATCGCAGTAGAGCTGAGCCCCTAGTTTTGGAGAGTACCCTTCTAAAGCCGTGATCGTCAGAGTACTCATCACCGGTGTCCCGGCAGCGGCGGTCAAGGAGGTGGGGTTCGCCGTGATGAGCGCACTGAGCGGGATCACTATGATCGTGTTCGCAGAAGACGTCACAGTAGCGAAGTTGAGATCACCACTGTAAACAGCGGTGAGGTTGTAGGTTCCGGCTGCAAGGTTAGAGGTATTGAGCGTCGCCGTTCCGCTTCCACTCAGAGTTACGGGGTTCTGCGTGGGATCTGCGACCGTGGTCCCACTAAGGAACTTAACACTGCCGGTCGGACGTCCTACACTCGACGTGACGGACACCTGAAGTGCCGTGGTTGATCCCTGCAGCACGTAATAGGCGCCATTCACAGGCGTGACACCCGTGGGTTCACTGAGCGTGACCGTGGGAGTCGCCTGCGCGACGACGAAGGAGAAGGTCCTCGAACTCGAGCTGCCACCGAAAATCGGGTCGCCCTTGTAACTGACGTACATGATGTAGGTGCCGCCGTTCAAGCCTGTAAGACTGAAGCTCGCCTTCTCGTTTGTGAGCTGCTGGGTTTGCGTGCTCTGCGACGACCCCTTCGCTTGTGGCGCCAGGGTTAACACAATTTTGCCACCCGTGGGAACATTGCCTGACGAGCAGGTAGAACTCACCGGAGCAACAGTTGCCGCGACCGTTGTGGTTGCCGGATACCCTAGCCCAGTCGACGGGGTCAACGTGATCGTTGTAGTGGTGAGGCATAGATTGTTTAGGGACCACGCGGACAATGAGGCACTCGTGGAGGGTGCGTTTACCGCGTTGGTAGGAACGGCCATCGTCCCCTGGCTGAGGTTAGTGTTTGCTGCGGTCACAGCGACGCCCAGCGTGCATGCAGTCGCACTCGGAATAGGAGTGGCACCCGTCGTATCGCATGGGTTCTGCCCATCCGTCTCGATTGCGTAATCGCTGGCGTTCGTCCCTCCGAAGGTTGGGCTTCCGGTCAGCGAGAGAGGTTCGTTGCCAATGTTGTAGACACTTACATCGACGGGATTACTCGTTGTTGCCGTGCTTACTGTGCCGAAGCTGACGAAGGCATTGTTCAGCGACAGCACATTGGGCGAAGTCACCGTTGTGGTGGTCGGCGCGGCGGTTGCGGTGTAGTTCGTGACCGAGTAGGACGCGGCAGTTACGTAGAGTGTTCCCAGCGAATCCAGCCCAATGCCGGTCGGCGCCGTAACCCCTCCACTATCGATTGCTGCTGAGTCGTTAAAATTGAGTCCAGCTGCCTCCATCGGGATACGGATGATGCCACCACTCTGGGCTACATCCACCGAACCGGAGGGATCGACGGCAAGGCCAGTAACTGGAGCTGTAAGCCCGCTGGTTATGGTGGACTTCCCGCCCCAGGCATTGATTTCGATCAGGTTCGTCCCGTCGGCAACGAACACATTCCCGGCGTCGTCCACCGCAACGGCAGAAGGCTTTGTGAAACCAGTACCTACGGTATGGATGTTCTGGATCAGCATTGACATCTGAGGGTTATAGAGCCTAACCACTCGCGCGTTTGCCGGGTCCGCAACATAGACATCGCCGGCCCCATCAACAGCCAGGTTCAGGTTCGCCCCCAGCCCTGACTGAAGCACCGTCTGTCCCGCAGGGTTCAGCGTACCGTTCACGGCAGGCACTTCAATTACCTTCCCGGAGTCAGCAATATAGACATCTCCTGACCCATCAACGGCAACTCCTGTCGGCGCAGTAAGACCAGTCCCGATTGCGGTTCCTGCCGAAGCTGTAGTTGCCCCTGCCTTGAACTCCAGAACCTTGCCCTGGCCCGAATCAGCAACATAGGAGTTGCCGAGAGAATCACCAGACACCTGCTGCGGCGAAACCAGGCCAGTGGCGAGCGGCGTCTGCATAGCTGGAATCAGCAGTTCGGCAGCAGGACCTTCACCGATGCCATTCAAGTAGGCCGTGCTACCCTTGATGACTTTGCTGCTGGAGTCAAGCATTGATAATTGGCCGGAAACATTCCCGACGGAACTCGTCCCCTGGGGCGTAAATGCCACCCAATACTGACAGGAGGAATACGCGATGTAGTTCATCCCCGCAGTGCAAGGAACTGCCGGCGTCGTGCCGCTGGCCGGGAGATCCGGATTGGTGGCAACCGCGCTGAATTCAGTATTGCTGCCAGGCTGGGTAAAGGCGATGCTCGTGGGGGTTACGCTGCCGCTGAAGGTGAAAAACACGGTTCCGGTAGTGCTCGGCGTCCCAACCAGCGATGCACCCAGATTTGCGGTGCCCAACTGCCAAAGGACGAAATTACCGGTTCCTTGAATGGCGCCCGATCCTCCTGGCGACCAATTTGATGCGGTGCCGGTCGGCAACCATATGAATCCTCGAGGATCGATTGTGGGATTTGCATTGACCCCCATAGGAGCGAGATACTCGGCGTTCTGAAAGAAGAAACTGGTTGCAGTTACGCCGATGGGGCTTCCACTCTGATTCGGAATCATCAGCAAACCGTTTCTCGTGCCTCCGTACCCGTCGCTGGCATCACCCACGTAAACATTCCCGGCGGCATCCAGCGTGAGGCCATTGAACTTCTCGGTATTGCCCGCATCGATTCGTTGCAGTGAGCTTTCTGTTCCCGAAAGACACGCCACCGTGGGGTCGGAACTGCCGGCCGCACTCGCCGCCATGCAGCTTATATAAGCACTGGCGGGAATGAAGAAAACGCCAGTAACACGGGATGCAGGTGAATCGTAGGGATTTTCGATGAAATAGAGGTTGCCGTTGACGTCAAGAGCCATCGGCATAACCTTGTCTGCCAGTCCCTTGATAAGGTATTGGAACTCTGGCTGACCTGCGTCCGGACCACTGGGAAAGAGCGGCACCGTACCGTCGGCCCTTACCGGGATCATGAGGATGGCGTTTGCGTTCTGCTCAGAGACAAACAGGATTCCACTTCCATCTTTGGCAGCACTGTCCAGAAAAGCCACATTCTGCGTACCTTTGTTTTCGAATCCGCCATCGATCGTCGCCTCCCAGCTATCGCCTGATGCTGAGTAGTCCCAGGTCCCGTCGAGCGGGTTATAGGGAACGCGGTACAGGTGTTGGCTGCCGCTGTACCGGTCAGGAACATAAAAGGTGCCTTTGGCGTCCATCGCCATGCCTTCATTCCAGTAGGTACCCGCGCTGTCTACGGCGGACGTGATGGTCTGGAAGGTCGTGGAGCCCTTCTTAAGTTGGTAGATCGCGCCGTAGCCTCCGCCTCCGCACACGTCCATGAAGAGCGTGTCCCCATTGGGCGCATTGACGATCTGATAGATCTGGCAATATTGCGTACTGTGCTGCAGCGGGATCACCGAGCCGGTTGTGACCAACTCCTGCTGCGCCGTTGCCATACCGGATAGCGACAACATTCCGATCAACCCGAACAACCCGGTACGCGCCAGCTTGCAGAAGGGAGCGAACTCGATGGCCATAAGACACCTCCAGAAATCTTGATCCAAACCTGCGAGTAGCCTTAGCCTGCTCGCTCTGTCGAACCGCATAAGGAACTGCGGCTTTGACTTTTTGACAAGCGGCGAAAACGATCCTCGCCGCCAATTCATTTCCCTTTACTTGTCGCTCAACGCGACAAGGGAGGGAGTCATTCCTAAAATGTGAACTTCGCCCCTAATTCCATCAGTCGTGATCCGTACTTGATCGAGGTAGTTCCAAAGTTTGGTACTCTCAACTCGCCCGCAGTCAGGGCCTGTCCCGTTACCGCGGAATTGAGGTTGCCCAAGTTCAGATTGCTGTTGTCGTTGTTGTTGAAAGAGACCAGCGGATGATTTAGGAAGTTGAAAGCCGAGACATGGAACTGCAGGTTCCTGTTCTCGCCGGTAGAGAAATTCTTATAGACCGACAAGTTATGGTTTTGATACGCCGGCCCATGAATATACGGCAGCCGGTAGACGCCCTGGCCGGTCGGATTCGCCGAAGTGCCCCCGGGCAACGGAACTCCAAAGCAGGTGGGGTTGACAAACTGATGCGGCCCCAGACCGCTTGCCGGATTGCAAGAGAGCGTCGGCATCAACTGGTAGTCAGGTGTTCCGAGCCACGTGACTGGGTTCAAATTCGTAACACAGTAAGAATTTCCGTTGGCATCCTTCGGAACGTTATAGGTGTGCACGCAAGGCCCAGAATTGCCACTCGGCATCTGCTGCAAAAGGGGGACCTGGGTGACCTGCAGGGTGCCATAGCCGAAGCCAAAGTTCTCCCCTGCACCGGAGGCGAGGTTGATGCCACTGGTGAAAGTCGAGATGCCGGATATTTGCCATCCGTTTGCCGCTTCACTCAGGAGGTGACTTCCTCCGCGGTAGCGTTTTCCGAGGTCGATGAGGTAGTGAGCATTGATGACGTGCGTGCGATCGAACGTCGCTGGATTATAGTCATTGCGCAGATTTACCGGATCCACAAGCTGGTTGTTGTACGAAGCGGCCGTGGCCAGGTCCTTGGAGAATGTGTAGTTAGCCCCGAACTGGATCATGCCCGACGACTTATTCCACGCTACTTGGAGGCTGTTGTAGTTCGAATAAAAATCATGCTTCAAAGCATAGATGTGTTGGTAGAACGGAAAGGGGCGGTAATAGTCCTGGGCAGCCGTCGACAGACCGGAGATACTGCCTCCAGTATTGCTCAATGAGGTCGGCAGGTAGCAAAGGCAGAATGCCGGAGTGTTCTGGAAGAAGTAGCCCGCGGGAATGAGGTTCGCATCCGAGGCCTCGTTGTAGCCACCCCCGCCGTTGGCAGTGCTCAGATTTTGGCTGTTGCTTCCCACGTACGCCACTTCAAGAAGTGAGTTCCATTTCAAGCGTTGAGAGATTGTTGCGTTGTAGGTGTAATAGACTGGCCGGACCGTGTCGTTCGCGGTAAGCACATCGACGTTGTAGTCGGACGGATTGATCGGCGATTGTTCGTCCACGCCATCAAAGTTCCACTGCTGTTGAAGGTAGGTCGTTTTGTAGCCCTGAGCGGTAGCGGCCGCCTGGGCATAAGGAGCAAACTCTTCTTCGTGGCGATAGACTCCCCAACCTCCACGGAGAACCGTGTTGCCGTGGCCGAAGATATCCCATGCCAGTCCGAGACGCGGCGTGAAGTAGACGGTTGGCGGATTGTTGACGGCGTTGGCAATGGAGTTATTGATGCCATGCCATGTAATGCCCGGATAGTCTGTGGATTGAGCGCAGGCAATGGTGGATTCGTTAGTCCTGGCGCATTGCTGGTTATAGATAGCCGGATCAAAGGTGGCGAGTCCGTTGCCGTGACGATCCGTCCACGGCCCGAGGTGCTCGATGCGGGCTCCGAGCACCAGCGTAAGCCCTCCGACCTTCCAGAATCCCGGTAGCTTCCACTCGTCGTTAACGTATCCGGCCAGCGTCTGATACTGCATATCCACAATGGGAGTGAAGTTCGTCTGCTTGAAGCTATCCGGAGTTCCCATATACATCATGGCAATCGGGTTGATGCAATTGCCGAGAAACGCTGCCCCAGAGTTTCGGGTCGAGCCAGTCGACTGAGGATTCTCACAGTTTGTGTACTGTGAAACTTGTCCTACGTTCTGGCTGTATTGATAGAAGCCGTTACCGGGATTGAACGTATACTGACCTTGCGGATAGGCACCGGTATCCGCGATGCCGTTAAGAATCCCCTTTTCGTAGTAGGCGCCAAATTGGAAGAAATGCGCACCCTTCGTCCAGCTGACGGAGTCCTGCACATTGGGCACGGTCTTCTTCATATGTACCTGGTTGTTATAGAAGCCGCCCGGCATTGACACATTGGGATAGCCAAGGTTTCCGCTGCCATCCGAGAGGGACGGCACTGAATAGTCTCCGGCGTTCTTGTATTCGCCCAGGTAGTTGAAGTTACCGTTGCCGGCGCTTCCGCATGCCCCATTGGCCCTTAGGTTAGGATCTGTGCAGTTGTACGCATTCATCGAGAACCGGGAAACAGCTGCGGGATTTCCCATGTTGCCCGGATCGCTGATCAGCGAAACTGCAGCATTGAATTCGTTGGTGATGGACGTGCCGATCACTCGCGTATACGTGACCGAGAGGATGTTCGAGATGTCGCCCGTGGTCACCGCCCCCGGGTACAACGAGGCGTAGTTCGGAACGTAGCCAAGGCTAACCGGCTGATCCGTGATCTGCGTTTGCCGCCCATAGGAAGCGTAGAGCTTGTTAGTGTCATTGATTGAGTAGTCGAGGCGGGCGTGGAAGATATTACCGTTCTGAGTCTGGACCACCGGCTGAATGTAGTTATAGCCGGATATATTGACGAACGGGTCTGCGTTCGGCAGAGGAAGCCAGTTCACCAGGGCAACGCCGCCGGCATTTGCATAGCTGGTAACGTTTCCGTCTGTCACGCCGGTACCGTTCGAGAGGTAATTCTCCGCGTAGCACATAGGCTGGGTGGAGTTCAGGTTCGCCCTTCCATCCGGACGGCCGCCGCAGAGCTGCGCGTTGAGGTTTGCCACGCTGAAGTCGCCCTTGCGCTCCGCCAGGGTGGGAACCCAGGAGCCAAGCGTCTCGGGAGAATACTTTTGGTTTAGTACCTCGAACCCAACGAAGAAGAAGAGCTTATCGCTGTTCCGCCCAAAGCGTGTATGCGGAATCCATAGAGGCCCGCCGAAGGTCCCGCCGGGATACAAATAGCGCCCATCCGGCCTGGTTTGCTGCAGGTAGTTGTTGTACCAATCATTTGCGTTTAAGGCGGTATCGCGTGCGTACATGTACGCTTCGCCGTGGTACGACGTCGATCCTGCTTTGGTCGTCGCATTGAATATCGCCGGGCCTTTTGCACTGGCAGCACTGAAGTTCGACGTGGATACCTTTATGTCCTGGACCATGTCAGAGTCCACGGTCTGCACCGTGCCCGAGTTCGTCTGGATGTCGGTCAGCGAAACGCCGTCCATTATCGTGGCCAGACCGGTTGGGCCAAGGCCGTTCGCGGAATAGCCGCCTGAGATGCCATTGTTCAGCCCCACAGCCGCGGTGTTGGCGGAGGACTTGTTATTTACGCCCGGGCTGATCATCGCAAACCCGGGCAGCGTTTCGATCAGTTCCGCCGCGTCGCGGCCTACGATGGCGAGAGTCTCAAGGTCCCTCGTCGTAATCACATCGCTGCGCTCGGGTGAATCGAGCGGCTTTACGGCCTGGCTGGCCGTCGCCTCCACGGTCACTTGGGCAGAGACCTCACCAACCTGCAATTTGATATCGGTGAAGTTCGGCCGATCGCCGGGCAGCAGCCCAAACGTCTGCGACCGCCAACTCTTGAAACCAGGCGACGTAACCGTGAGCTGGTACTGGGGACCGGAGGCAACGGAGGCGATCGTAAAGTTTCCCGAGCTATTGCTGACGGTCTTGCGCTCAGTCTTGTTCTGCAAGTCCGTCAACACCACCGTCGCCTGCCGAATGAGCGCACCCGTCGTGTCTTGCACCACACCGGACACGGTTCCGGAGGTCTCCTGCGCCAAAGCGGGTGATTGCAGCAGCAGGAGCCCCGTCACAAGAAGAGCGAGCCACGCGGCTGCCGGCTTGATCCTACCAAATAGCGTCATCTAACAACCCCCTGGCTACCAACCATCTATATGCGTCGGAATCGTGCCTGATATCGATAACAAACCGGGCGCGCGGCGCTCTGCGCAAAATTCGTTTTTCCTTGGGCACTTGACTGCCGGAAAAGTATCTTCCCCGAATGCAAGCCCGTCAAGCAAAAAATTCGCGTCCCGTAGTAAATGGTTTCCAGATGGCGCTTTTCTTGTTGTTCTGGCTCAGGCAAAGTATTGAAGCGCTTCAGTTATGACCTGATCGCATTCCCCACATTTTGGGGTGCAAGTGTGATCCTATCGCCGATCGTACCGCCTTCTCCCTTTGATACGGCCATACTCCGAAGTATATGATCTCCGCACCACAAGGGAGCCTCTCCGTGCGCAAGCAGCATTTGAACCTGATCGTTGCCCTGACAGCCACCATTCTGGTGACCTGTTCCGCCCGCTCACAATCCGCGGACTCGCTTGCGTTTCGTCGTGCGGAGCGTCTGCGCCACGGCATCAATACCAGTAACTGGTTCTCCCAGTCGCCCAATGATTATTCCGTCCAGCGGCTCCGCACATTCACCACAGCGGACGACATCCGGCTGATTCGCCGGCTGGGCTTCGACCACATACGGCTCAGTGTCGACGCGGAGCCGTTGCTTGCCTGGCAGCAGAATCGCCCGAACGGCCTCGCGTTCATGGGCGAGTTGGATGCAATCGTGAAGGTTGCGCTGGAGCAGAAGCTCGCGGTCATCATCGACTTGCACCCCGAGAGCCGCTACAAGCAGACACTACTGCAGGGAACAGAACCGGTGCAACGTTTCGCCACGCTGTGGCAGGCGATCGCTAGTCATTTTGCACCGCTCGATCCGGAACTGGTCTTCTTCGAGATCATGAATGAGCCCGAACAGCAGGATACGTACCGGTGGCAAGGGACTGAGGCGTTCGTCGCGGAGCGGATCCGCAGCGTCGCGCCGAACAATACCATTATTGCGGCAGGCGCGAAGTGGTCCGGACTGGACGATCTGATGCTCATGGAGCCACTGGCTGTGCCGAACGTGATTTACACATTCCACGATTACGAGCCGTTCGCGTTCACCCATCAGGGCGCCACCTGGACGGATCCCGCGGTACAGCCGCTGCGAGATGTTCCTTATCCCTCCACGCCGGAAAACGTCGCGAAGAACTTGCAGCAGGAGAGCACGCTCTCTGGTCGGTGGTTTGTGGAGCAGTATGGCCTCGCCCGATGGGACTCGCAGCGCGTGGACGACTCGATGTCCTTCGCCGAGCGGTGGTCTCAAATGCACCACGCCCCTGTGTATGTGGGCGAGTTCGGCGTGCACCGGCCCTACGTGGACAGCGCCGCTCGCGCACACTGGCTCAAGGACATGCGTGTGGCCATGGAGAAGCATCATCTTGGCTGGGCGATGTGGGACTACCAGGACAACTTTGGCGCTGTAACCAAGAAGGATGGCAAGACCATCGTCGATAAGTCGGTGATCGATGCGCTGGGACTTTCCGGCGATTCGGTTCCTCTGCCCTAGCGAATCCACGTCCTTCCCGCCGTCATCGCACGAAGTGTTTCCGAGCAAACTTTGGGGATGCAAATCTTGAACCACCCGTGATATCGTTCACATGCAAAATATCTGTAGCCTTGGTTCCAGCTCCACCGAGTATTTTCCTATGACACGTTGCTTGGTCTACTTTCCTCTGTCGCTGCTGCTTCTAGGCGCCGGCGCTATCCGCTCCCAGGCTGCGCAACCACCCCAGGCCGCCGTTGCTGGGTACGCCGCCCATGATGTTCTTGTCGATTCGGGTTGGGAGTTCCGCGCGCTAGATGCACGAGACCATCCGGAGGTCGCCATGTGGCGTCCGGCCACTGTGCCGGGTGTGGTGTTGACCGATCTGCTGGCTGCAAAGGCCGTGCCGGATCCGTATTTTCGCGACAACGAGGCAAAGCTGCAGTGGATCGGGCTGAGGGACTGGGAGTACCGCAACACGCTCAACGTCAGCGCAGCCCAATTGGCGCATCGTCATGTGGAACTGGTGTTTGACGGCCTCGACACCTTCAGTGAGGTGTATGTCAACGATCAGCCGCTGCTCCAGGCCGACAACATGTTCCGCACGTGGCGAGCAGATGCGAAACCGCTGCTCCACCCCGGAGCGAACCAGCTTCGCGTAGTGTTCCATTCGGCGATCACATCCCTGCTGCCGAAGGTGAAGGCGATGGACGTGAAGCTGCCTACCGTGGTGCAGGTCCAGGCAGTCGCGGAGGAAGGAATCCCAACCGATCCATATGTGCGCAAGGCGCCTTACAGCTTCGGCTGGGACTGGGGTCCCCGCTTCGTCAACGAAGGCATATGGAAGGACGTGCATCTGGTCACTTGGGACAATGCCCGGTTGGGCCGTCTGCACATCGCTCAGCCCCATGTGGATGCAGCCTCTGCCTCGATTGAAGCGAATCTGAACGTGTTTGCCGACCATGAGACCACTGCAACGATGTCTGTGACTGGCAACCTGATCGGCCAGTCCTCTTCCTCCGCAGTCGCAGCGACCCATGGGACAAGGACCATCCATCTTGCTGCCGGCGAAAACACAGTTCAGATCCCCTTGGAGATTGAGCATCCTAAGCTCTGGAACCCCATCGGCTATGGTGCCCAGTCGAGATATGAATTTCGCGCCACCCTGTCCGGTGTCGGGTTCGATGAGACGACTAGCATCCGCACTGGCCTGCGATCCGTGGAACTGCGGCGGATCAAGGATGACATTGGCCGCAGCTTTTTCTTTGTCGTGAACGGAAAGCCGGTGTTCGCCAAGGGGGCAGATGTTATTCCGTTCGACAGCTTCGCGCCGCGTGTGACTGCGGCACAGCATCGCCAGATTCTGCAGTCCGCCGTGGATGCGCACATGAACATGGTGCGTGAGTGGGGCGGCGGGTACTACGAGTCTGATGATTTCTACGACATCGCCGATCAGTTGGGCATCTTGGTGTGGCAGGAGTTCATGTTTGGAGGAGCGCAACTTCCCGGCGGCGCAGACTTCCGCGAAAACGTGCGGCAGGAAGCGATTGAACAGGTGGACCGCCTGCGAGATCACCCCTCCATAGTGCTGTGGTGCGGCAACAACGAGGTCGAGACCGGATGGTTTCACTGGGACGACCGCCTGGACTTCAAGAAGACGCTCACTGCGGACCAGCAGCAGAAGGTCTGGCAGGACTACCTGCTGATCATGAACGATGTGCTGAAGACAGTCGTCGCGCAGCACGCGCCGGAAACTCCGTACACTCCAAGCTCTCCGCATGCGGAATACGACCAGGTGCCTGACATTCAGACTGCAGGTGACATGCACTACTGGGCAGTGTGGGGCCAGACCACGCCGGTCGCCGAGTACAACAACATCACACCCCGTTTCATGAGCGAGTACGGCTTCCAGAGTTTCCCGGAGATGCGCACTATCGCCAGCTTCGCCGGCCCCGGCGACGAACAGCTCACGTCGCCCGTCATGATGGCGCATCAGAAGAACAACGGCGGAAATGAACGCATCAAGAAGTATATGGACACGGAGTACCCCGCGCCCAGGGACTTCGCCAGCTTCGTCTATGTGAGCCAGGTGCAGCAAGCGGAGGCGATCAGAACCGCGGCCGAGCACCTGCGCAGTTCGCGCCCCCGCACCATGGGTTCCCTTTATTGGCAACTGAACGACTGCTGGCCGGGGCCAAGCTGGGCCTCGATCGATTACTTCGGACGATGGAAAGCGCTGCAGTTCTACGCGAAGAAGTTCTACGCAGATATCGCGGTGGCTCCGTACCTTCACGATGGCGTTGTCGATACGACGATCGTCTCTGACCTGGATCATCCGGTAAAGGCGACGCTGACCGTCAGCGTGATGGGCTTCGATGGAAAGGTCTACTCGAATTCCGATCAAACGTTTAGCCTCCCCGCAGCGTCCGCAACCAAGGTCTCGCACGTTACATTGGCCAGTCTGCTTGGTTCGCATTCGGCCGCGGACACGCTCGCACGGTTTGTACTCACCGTCGACAAGAAGCAGGTAGCGGATCGAACTATCTACTTCGATCATGTGCGAAACCTGCGGCTGCCGGTTGTAAACATCGAGACAGCATGGAATTCAGAGAACGGAAGGACGACGCTTACGTTGCGCTCGTCCAACCTGGCGCGCAATGTATGGATCGGATTCGATGACCTGGATGCGCAGCTTTCAGATAACTCTTTCGATCTGCTGCCAGGCATCCCTGTGACAGTGGAAGTCAAAGGCCCGGCCACAAGGGCCAGACTTGAACACAGCCTGAAGGTCACGAGCCTTCGCGACACCTTCGATGGAACCGACTTCTCAGCCTCAAATGGAAAGAATCCTGCGCAGGAGCCGGCCAACTGATGTCAGAGCTAAATTTCGCAACCATAGGAATCGATCTGGGAGGCACCACGACGCGTGTCGGAATCTTTGACCGCGACATGAGAACTCTGGGCAGCCGCACGATGCCCACCCGCGTGGCGGCCGGGCCCCAGGAGACGGTTGGCAACATGGCCGCAGCGGTTCGCTCGCTGCTGGACTCCGCTGTCGGGCAGGGGAAACCTTGCGCTCCGATCGGAATAGGAATCGGAAGTCCCGGGCCTATCAATCTGCGCACAGGAGTTTTGGGTCTGCTGCCAAATTTCCCGGGTCGGGATAACTTTCCGCTCAGGGATGCACTGATCGAAGCGACGGGCCTGCCGGTGATCCTTGAGTCGGACGCAAACGCCGCCGCAATCGCCGAGTGGAAACTTGGGGCCGGTAAGACCTTAGGACTGTCCTCGATGGCAATGCTGACCCTCGGCACCGGCGTTGGCAGCGGTCTCATTCTCAGCGGAGAGGTGTGGCAAGGGATGTTTGGCATGGCGGGAGAGGTCGGCCACGCCACCATAGTGCCGGGCGGTCTCCCGTGTAACTGCGGCAGTTCCGGCTGCCTTGAGATGTACGCTTCCGCCAACGGCCTTATACGGTTGGCGAGGACCATTGCAGCTTCGCCCCACGGCACCGCGGCTTTGCGCAAACTGGCAGGCGGGACGGGTGAGTTCACTCCCCTGCAGGTCGCGAAACTCGCTGAGGCGGGCGACTCCAGCGCACGGCTCGCGTTTGAGCAACTTGGAACCTACCTGGGCATCGGGATCTCTCTCCTGATCAATACGCTGGACCTGCCGCTGATCGTCGTTGGCGGAGGAGTTGCCGCCGCGTGGCCGCTCTTTGCAGACAGCATGTTCAAGTCGGTGTACGACCACAGCGTGGTGTATCGCCTGACGGCTCCAACCCAAACTCTGACCATCGAGCAGGACCACGCGTTTATCTGTCAGGCGGTCCTGGGGCCATCGGCAGGATTGCTTGGCGCTGCCTTACTGCCTCATCTCCATGGCTTGGCCAAACTCTCAACTCCGTTCTCATTCGCCGATCACGAGGTCGCAAATTGAAGACTCGGCTGTCGCTTCTCGCCGCCGCTGTTGCGCTGTTCGCGGCTGGAGTGTGCCCGGCGTCCGCTGAAATCCGCTTCCCTAAGCTGCTCAGTGATCACGCCGTTCTGCAGCGCGGAGGCCCAATCCATGTGTGGGGCTGGTCCTCGCCCGAAGCGCGTTTAACCGCACGCTTTCACAAGCAGACAGTCGAGGCCGAGGCCGATGCCCTCGGCAAGTGGAGCCTCTATCTCGCTCCCGAAGACGCTGGCGGACCTTACTCGCTGACGGTCAGCGGCGATGGCCCCGACCGAACCATCAGCGATCTACTGGTGGGCGATGTCTGGCTCGCTTCCGGACAATCCAATATGGAGATGCCGTTGAATGGCTTTCCTCCAACGGCAGTCGTCAAAAACGCGGCGACGGAGATTGCCGCCGCCACCAATCCCAGGCTGCGCCTGCTGTTGGTGGAGCACAAGACTTCGGACTATCCGCTCAACGACATCACCACTTCCTGGACGGAGTGCACACCGGAGACAGTGGCGACTTTCTCTGCTGTAGCCTACTTCTTCGGGCGCGAGATTGCCGCAAAGGAGAACGTCCCCGTTGGCCTCATCGACTCCACGTGGGGCGGAACGCCGGCCGACTCCTGGGTCTCGCTGGATACGCTGGGCACACATCCCGAACTGCTGCCCGCAATGGCGAGCCGTGCGCGATTCGCCAACTCACTGGCCGATCTGAATTTGACGGTCGCTGCCGAGAAGCGCGAGGACGAGGCCGCGAAAGCTGCAGGTAAACCCGTGCCGCAACATCCGTGGCACCCATCGGAGATGTCCTGGAGCCCGGCGGCGCTCTACAACGGTATGATCGCCCAGTTCACTCCGATGTCGATCAAAGGGCTCCTCTGGTATCAGGGTGAGACAAACTCCGCATTCGACCGCGCGCCCTTCTATGACACTCTGTTTGCAGCCCTCATTGGGGACTGGCGCACTCATTTTCAACAAGGCAACCTGCCGTTCCTGTATGTGCAGATTTCGAGCTTTTATTCTCCGGGCGAGAACTGGGGGCTCGTCCGCGACCAGCAGCGCCGTGTACTCTCCGTAGTCAATACGGCGATGGCGGTTTCGCTCGATGTGGGGCAGGCCGACAATGTGCACCCCGCGGACAAGCAGACCGTCGGCGCCCGGCTCGCGTTGGCTGCGCGCAACATGGTCTATGGAGAAAACGTTAGTTACACCGGACCGCTGTACAGGCAGGCGACCCCCGAGCTTCTGCCCGACGGCACGCATGCCATACGAGTCTGGTTTGATCACGCAGAAGGCCTGAACTCTCGCAGCCAGCCGACAGGAGATTTCGAACTTGCGGGTGAAGATCGCCAGTTCGTTCCCGCCGACTCGCGAATCGACGGCAACACGGTGGTGGTTTCATCCAGGAGCCTGCGGCACCCGGCGTTCGTGCGCTATGGTTGGAACAGTGTTGTGACCCATTTCCTCTACAACGCAGCCGGGTTTCCCGCGTCAACCTTCAGTTCGGAGTCAAGCCCTACACGCTGATCGTACGAAGGCACCGGCGAAAGCAGGAGACAGACAGAAATCATGGCACGACGAGTCCGAATGACGGATGTCGCAAAGGCAGCGGCGGTCAGCACCATGACCGTATCTCGCGTTCTGAACAAGAGCCCTCACGTGACCGAGGACACGCGGCGGTTAGTGCTCGCTGTGGTCGAGAAGCTTCACTATCAGCGAAATGAACTGGCGCGATCGCTGCGCGAGCAGCGCACACGGCAGATCGGCATCCTGATTCCGAACCTCTTCGACCCTTTCTTCGCCAACTGCGCCCACGCCGTGAGCATCGTGGCCAAACAGCATCGCTACACGGTTGTAATCGCCACCTCGAACGAGGACCCCGACGACGAGTTCGCTGAAGCGCGTCGCATGGTGAATGGCCACGTGGAGGGTATCGTAGTCATTCCCGCCGGGCGCTCAACATCCCGCCTGCTGTCGCCCGAGTTCGACCATATGCCGCTTGTCACGCTGGACCGACCGCTGAAAGGGAGTCGCTGTGACAGCGTGCTGGTGCAGAACAAGCGAGGTGGGCTACTCGCAACCGAACACCTCATCTCTCTCGGCCACAAGCGGATTGCGTGCATTAGCCTCGGCTCGCACCTCTATACGATGCGGATGCGCCAGCAGGGCTACCGCGGCGCCATGAGGGCGGCAGGCCTCAAGGCGGACGTGCACACCGTTACAGATACGCCCGAAACCACCGATGCCGCTATACGCAAACTTGCCGAGTCCAAGCGGCCACCAACCGCGCTTTTCTGCACCAACAATCTAGTCACGCGCCATGTGCTCCATGCGCTTCAATCATTGAACATCCATCCGCCCGAACCGATTGCGCTGGTGGGATTCGACGACTTCGAGACCGCCGGCCTGCTGCAACCCGGCGTCACCATCGTCCGGCAACCGGTGGAATTGCTGGGATGCGCCGCCGCCGAGGCGCTGTTCGCGAGGCTCGCGGAAGGCAAGCGCGACAGTCCTCCCAAGTGCATCGTGCTTCCGGTGGAACTGGTGGTGCGAGGGTCCTGCGGGGCGAAGCAGAGCTAGCTCAGTTGATAGGCTCTCGGCGGTGAACGGGGAGCAGCAAGAGTGTGCCCACGAGATAAGCAGGCTGGAAAGAGACCACCCTCACGGTCGCCCGAAATCGCCGCCCTAACGGTCGCAGCCTCACCTATCCTCCTCTACATCCGTGGTGATCGCGGGCACATACAGGCATGCTCAACCAGTACTATCCACACGCCGTGGAGCAGGCGACCGCGATGGGCATATGGTTCTGGGCCTACCAGTAGGCGCGGGGTCTCATGATGACGCTGGCAGTTTTGCCCATCATTGTTTCGCTGCGGCTCACGCGTTGGCAAGCGGCCTTGGCCGTCGGCATGATCGTTTGGATTGTGGGCGGAGGAGGATCGTTGCTGGCGCCGAACACCATGATCGCGGCGACGCAGCGCTCATCCACATCATCGAAATCATGACGCAGAATGTCTCGCTCGGCGTCACGGCGGTGCTGCTGCTGCGGCCAGCTCGCAGTATGGACGTCCTTTTGTCGAGGACGTCAAACGAGTGACTAACGCCATCCAGGCAGCCGTTGTACTTCGCATCTTTCAGATGAGAACGGAAATCGTCCGCAATCCTAAAACCGGCCGCAAGGACCAGCCCCTCGGCCACACTCTGAGTGGAACGCAGGCTCAAATCTGGTTGTCCGAACCATAGAACCAATCACTTATGGGTTTGTGCATCCACCTCGAGAATACTGGTATCTCAGTACTTAACGCCTCGGCTTTGGAGACGTTCTCCACAAATTGGTTCAAACTCAAAGTGCTTGGGGACACCTATCAATTCAATAGTTTAGATGGTTCTGGCGCATTGGCCCGATTCTGTGGGGACTCTACGGGGACTAACGCAAGGCCAGAATTGCTCCTATCGGGCAGGACTTGACCCATCATTATGTCCAGCTTTCCGGCCGCTTCCGCCATATATCCGGGGGACAAGTGGGCGTACCGTTGCGTCATGGCGCGGCGGTGGGGTGTTCGCCGTAAAACTTCCAGGTGGTCTGGAAGTCCGCAGTGAGCTTGCCGTCTTCCAGGTCGGCGCGCAGCATCTCGATGGGCATGGGGCCCTCGTGGAGGATGGCGTCGTGGAACTCGCGATCGGTCATCTTATGCGAGTCGACAAGCTCGTGATGCATCGCGCGGAACTGCAGTCCTCCCATGAGATAGGCGCACTGGTAGAGCGGTCCGACCGAACCATCGAAGGAGCGGCGGACCTCGGCCAGCGCATTTTCGGACTCGAAGCCTACGTTGTCGATGAGGAACTGGACGCACTGCTGCGGGGTCCACTTGCCCAGGTGGAAGTTCATGGTGAAGATGACACGGGCGGAGCGGTGCATGCGCCAGACGAGTGCGCCGACGCGCTCTTCGGGGGTGCGTTCGAAACCCTTGTCGTAGAAGAGCATCTCCCACCAGAGTGCGTTGCCCTCACCCCAGAAGGGCGTTGAGAAGGGGCGGCGGTAGGCGCGGTAACGGGCGTTCATGTAAAACTGCAGGAAGTGTCCGGGGATCATCTCGTGGAACGCTGTGGCGTGGGCGAACGGGATGTTGTTGCCGCGCATGCTCATTTCGCGCTGCTCGTAGGTCATCGTGTCGGTTGGATAGGAGACGCTGATCTGGTTGCCACCCGTAAAGAACGGGTTTACCAGTTGCCGCTCGGGCGTCATCATAATCATCATCCAGGTCTCGTCGGCCAGGGGCGGAACCGTGACGAGATTATTCTGCTTGACGAAGTCGCTGCCTTCTACCACGAGCTTGCGGATGAGTTCAGGCTGCTCGCCGGGCGCGACGTGCATCTGCTTCACCTTCTCCACTGCGGCGTGCCAATCGTCGCCATATCCCATCTCGTGTGAGGCCTTGAGCATTTCCCGCATGCTCCAGTCGTACTCGGTTTGCGCGATGGCGATAAGCTCTTCGGGCGTGTACGGAATCATGGCATCGGAAAGCTCGCTAAGCAGCGCCTCGCGGCCGACGGGATCGCCGATGATGGTGGTCTTGTCGTCGGGCTTGATGCCGATGACCTTTTCCTTGAGAAAGAGGCTGTAGTCTGTAAGCGCCTTATCGGCGGCTTTGTAGGGCTGGTCGACCCACCAGTTGAAGGCGGGATCATAACCATTGTATCGGGTGAACCAGTCCTTGAGCTCGGCGCTGAGCTGGCGCGTAGCTTCTACGGCGCGGTTGGCAACGACGGGGTTTATCCTGGGTTTCGTATCGGATTTGGTGTCATCGACTTGGGCTTGGTCGCCGCGCTGCCGACCCTCCCGCGGATTAGGGTCGAGATGCTTGCGGGCCGCGTCGATCTGTTTCACCATTGCGGTGAGCAGTGCCGCATCTTCTTCGGACTCGGGCTGCTGCATCCGACGCTTCTTATCTAGCAAGTCTTCAATGGTCGCGGCAAAGGGGAGCAGCGGCTGCATCTCCTCGACCTGGCGCTTTTCAATTGTGAGCTGATGAAGGTCGGCGGTAAGCCGGTTCTTGAGCAGTAGGTAGTCGACCTTGTCTTCCTGCGACAAGGAGTTGAAGTCGATGGTGACCAGCATGGCGAGCTCATCATGGTAAAACCTTTCGAACCGTGCCACATGGGTCGGCGAGATGGTCAGCGGGTAGGTTCGGGTGAGGGCCATGCGGTCGGCGTTGAACTGCTCGATGACAGACGGCATGCGGGCATCGGCAGGGTTGCGCGGAGAGGGTATGGCGGCAACACCGTGACAAAGGAGGCCGAACATTACGGTCAAAACGGAGAACAGCCGAGTCGCTCGCTTGCAAATCCACATATCTCTATCTCACAGGTAATGAAATGGCAACGACAGAAGGGCCTGCGGGTAGCGCTCCGGGGCGCTGCCGTATGTTTTGCGTTTATAGGGAGAGTTATACCGGAAGAGTCTGACGTTGTATACAAATCAGTATTTATATACTCTCACGACTAAGCATTCGTTTCTGAAACGCCGATGTCCCCTCGGGACGCGGAGGTTGGCTCTTTTATGAAGAAGGATTATTCGCGAAGAGCGGTAATGTCCGGGTTGAGTGCCGTTTCAGCAGGCGTTCTGCTGAATCAGCGGTTTACGTATGCGGAGATGCTTGCGCCGTTGGCTGAACCTGTCGGGATGGCGCCCCTTGCGAAGGGTCCCGTCGGGATGGACGTGACGATTACCGCTGTGACGGACTCGACTCTGAGGATTTCGATCGCCGCCGTCGGCGAGTTACTGGACCGGTACTACGAGGACGGTAGCGTCGCGCCGCGCAGCTTTGCGAGGCCGATGTTGACGCTCCGGACGGACGCCGAAGGGCAGGATATCCCGTGGGGCGAATACAGGGTGCGGATCGCGACCAAGCCGCTGCGTATTGCGGTCGAACATCCACAGCGCGGGGTGGTGCAGGAGTTGAACTTTCGCCCGGACTTGAATCAGATCGGCTTCGGCTACAACAACGCCCCCGTGTACGGCATGGGGCCTGGCGCCCACCCGATGGACCGGCGCGGCGTAAAGGACATCATGCGCAACGGAGCGGGTGACAACCTGCGCATCTTCGGGGCGCGCAACCCTATTCCGTGGCTGATGGGCAGGGGCTGGGGACTCTACTTCCACGAGCCCGGGGGACAATTCGATCTTTCCGGGGACACCGGATTGTTCAAACCCAGTGATAGTGCACGTGGACAAGACCTTTACCTGTGTGTCTCGCCGACGCCGGCCGGACTCCTTCGCCAATACGCAGAGATTACCGGCTACCCCCATCTTCCGGCCAAGTGGACGCTCGGCTTCCAGCAATCGCATCGGACGATCGACAGCCGTGAACAGCTCCTTACCGAAGCCCGGACCTTTCGCGATAAGAAACTGCCTTGTGACGCCGTGATATATCTGGGCACCGGCTTTTGTCCCTCCGGCTGGAACACGGGTCATGGCTCGTTCGTGTTCAATCAGGCAGTCTTTCCGGATCCGGAGGCGATGATTCGTGAACTTCACAACCTGCACTTCAACGTTGTGCTGCACGTGGTCAACCCACCTGAAGACCTTCACGGCAAGGTTACCGACACAGGGCTGGCGGCATCGCTGCCGGGCGACGCAGCCAACTATTGGCAGCAGCACGTGCCGTTGATAAAGACGGGGGTGGATGGTTGGTGGCCGGATGAGGGCGACGTGTTGCCCGTGGCTTCGCGCCTGGTACGTAACCGGATGTATTGGGAAGGCGGACGCATGACGACCCCGAACCGGCGACCGTTTGCGCTTCATCGCAATTGCTATGCGGGGATTCAACGCTGGGGATGGTTGTGGTCTGGCGATACATTTTCTACGTGGAAGACATTGGAGACCCAGATTGCGATGGGCATCAGCGCAGGGTTGAGCGGCGTGCCGTACTGGGGAACAGACATCGGCGGTTTTGTGCCAACGAAGGAGTTCACGGCGGAGCTGTTTGTGCGCTGGTTCCAGTTTGGCGCGTTCTGCCCATCGTTTCGCTGCCACGGACGGACCTGGCAACTGCGCCGGCCCTGGGGATGGAATACGGGAAGCTATGGCGCATCGGAGATGGGGGCGAACGCCGAGGCGTTCCTTCCCAAGGCAGAAGATCTGCACAATGCCGCGGTCGAACCGATCTGTCGCAGGTACCTGAACACCCGATCCCAACTGATGCCGTACTTGTACTCTGCCGCCTGGGAGACGCACACGACAGGCATTCCACTGATTCGCAGCCTGGGGCTGTCGTTTCCAGAAGATCCTACCGCGTGGGCGACGACCGATGCTTACCTCTTCGGGCCAAGCCTGTTGGTTGCGCCGGTGTTTGAGCAGGGAGCGACGGAACGCAAGGTATACCTGCCGGCGGGAGGATGGTATGACTTCTGGACAGCGAAGCGGATCGAGGGTGGCACGACTGTGACGGTACCGACGTCGCTTGAAACGATGCCTCTGTTCGTACGCGCCGGCTCCATTCTGCCGACCGGGCCGGTGAAGCAGTATGTGGGGGAACCCTCAACAGAGCCGGTTCGGTTGACGGTCTATCCGGGAGCGGATGGACGCTTTCAACTCTACGACGATGACGGTCTGAGCTTTGCCTATGAGAAGGGAGCGTTTGGGGCCGTCGACCTGAAGTGGGACGACGCAAGGAAAACACTGCACTATGGCGTCGCCAAGGGTGGGCTTCTCCCGGTGAAGGAATTGATGGTCTCGCTGGCAGGGGGTGAGATGAAACGGGTCGCGCCTCGGCAAGTGGTACAAGCTATCGAATTCTAGCGAATGGGAAACAGTACAAGTCGCGGACCGAATTGATCCGCGCCTTGTCGGCTTGATTCAAATCGTAAAGCAGTCAATGCAATGTCGGTATTGGATACAACAATGTATACTTGCGTAACTCAATCGCCACTCGCTCACCAGGAGTCCTCATGACCTTCGCCATGCGAACATCCGCCCGTTACTCTGGAGGGGCCGCTGCTATCTGCCTTCTATCCTTTGTCTCCTTTCTTCATGCCCAGGGGACCCTGGCGGACTACCAGCGCGCGCACGATTTGCGGGTCAAAGCTCGCGACCTGGTCGTGAACACCCCGGGTGCGGCAACTTGGATCGGAGACTCCGATCACTTCTGGTATCCGAAGTCGGTTAAGGGCGGAACTGCGTTCATCCTGGTGGATGCGGACGCAGGCTCAAAGAAGGCCGCCTTCGATCAAGACAAGCTCGCGGCCGCCATCTCTAGCGTGACCGGGCATCCGTACACTGGTCTCAAGCTTCCCTTCGCGCCGATGCAGGGACGTGCCGGCGCCCGTCCGACGCCGGCCGCGATCGCGGCCACCGCCCCGCTGACCTTCCTCGATGGCGAGCGTTCGATTCAGTTCGGCGTCGACGGTTCGCTTTACAAGTGCAGTCTCTCGGACTACACCTGCACCAAGGGCGGTCCCATCCCGCAGGGTGGCCGCCTAGGCCGCGGGGCGGCGCCTGAGGATCCATCGCTATCCAACCCGGAGGCCAGCCTCGAAGGTCTGGGCGGCGACCCCGTCGATGGGCTGGAGTACCAGCCGCCCGCTTCGCAGGATGGCGACCAAGGTCGCTACCAGGGGAGGCCGCGCGGTTGCGCTCCGTCCCAGTCATCCAATCCATCCCAGCCATCCCAACCGTCTTCGCCTCGCGCCGCTCGTGTCGGTGCGGGCGGCCAGAGTCCGCCGGCTCCGGCTGAGGTCTGCACCTCATTTGACGGAAACTACGAGGCCTTCGTCCAGAACTTCAATGTCTTCCTCAAGCCGAAAGGAGATCAGCCGGCATACCCCATCAGCTTCGACGGCTCGGAGGACAACTACTACTCGCTGCGTACGTTCGCCTGGTCGCCCGACTCCAAAAAGTTGGCCGCCTACCACACGCGGCCCGGCTACGACCGCGAGGTCATGCAGATCGAGTCCTCACCGGCAGATCAGATTCAGCCGAAGCACAGCACCTTCAACTACGCCAAGCCCGGCGACACCCTGGACATCGCCTCTCCGGTGCTTTTCGACATTGCGACGAAGCAGGAGACGGAGATCGATCACGCCCTGTTCCCGAACCCGTTCTCCATCAGCACACCAGTCTGGTGGAAGGACAGCCGCGGCTTCACCTTCGAGTACAACCAGCGCGGTCACCAGGCCTACTCAGTCATCGAGGTCGACCCGCAGACCGGCAAGACGCGTCCTTTGATCGCGGAGCAGACCAAGACCTTCTTCTATTACAGCGACCTCGGCCCGGGTCTCTCGGCCGGCAGGAAATACCGGCATGACGTCAACGACGGCAAGGAGATTATCTGGGCGTCGGAGCGGGATGGCTGGGAGCATCTTTACCTGTATAACGGCGTCTCCGGCAAGGTCAAGAATCAGATTACGAAGGGTAACTGGCTAGTACGCAACGTGGATTATGTGGACGACGACAAGCGCCAGATCTGGTTTGAAACCGGGGGCATGGTTCCTGGCCAGGATCCCTACTTCACGCAGCTCTACCGGATCAACTTCGACGGCACCGGCCTGACCAAACTCACCGACGCCGACGGCATGCACACGGTAACCTTCTCGCACGACCGCAAGTTCTACGTCGACACCTGGCAGCGCGTAGACCTCGCCCCAGTTGCGCAGTTGCGCCGCACGTCGGACCAGACAATCGTCATGGATATCGACAAGGGCGACACCTCGGCTCTGCTGGCGGCGGGCTTCAGGTTTCCTGAAGTCTTCGTGGCCAAGGGTCGCGACGGTAAGACAGACATCTGGGGCACCATCACCCGGCCGATGAACTTCGATCCTTCGAAGAAGTATCCAGTCATCGAGAACATTTATGCCGGGCCACAGGGGTCGTTTGTCCCCAAGACATTCAGCGCGGTCGCGCCCGACCAGGCGCTCGCCGAACTCGGCTTTATCGTTGTCCATATCGATGGCATGGGCACCAGCAACCGCTCCAAAGCCTTCCACGATGTAGCCTTCAAGAACCTCGGCGATGCCGGCTTTCCCGACCGCATCCTGTGGCATAAAGCGGTGGCCGCAAAATATCCGTACTACGACATATCGCGCGTCGGCATCTTCGGCACGTCAGCCGGTGCCCAGAGTGCGCTCGGCGCGCTTCTATTCCATCCGGAGTTCTACAAGGTGTCCGTCACCAACAGCGGCTGCCACGATAACCGCATGGACAAGATCTGGTGGAACGAGCAGTGGATGAGTTGGCCCGTGGGCCCACAGTACGCGGCATCTTCGAACGTGGATAACGCCTACCGTCTGCAAGGCAAAGTTCTGATCATCGTTGGCGAGATGGATAGCAATGTCGATCCAGCATCGTCGCTACAGGTGGTTAATGCACTCGTGAAGGCACACAAGCACTTCGACATGCTCTACATTCCTGGCCAGAACCACGGCGTGGGTATTCTGGCCGATGAGCACTATCGCGATGACTACTTCGTTCACAACCTGCTTGGTGTGGAGCCCCCGGACTGGAACAAAGTCTCCCTGCCGGCGGACGACCCCACAGAGAACTGAGGGATTTCATGAGCTACAACGGTAAACAAGACTTCGTGCGGGCCGCATGCATGGCCCTTATGATGCTGGGCGCTCTCCCCGCGCAGACTCAGTACCGGCAGGAGCCTGGGCATTCCATCGGGACCGTCACCAGGCAGGGTAATCTCATCGTTCTCACGCTGGATGAGGGCGTGCTCGGTAAGGCCAACCTGTTCAACCTGGCCCACCACACCCTGCGCTTTACTCCGGAGGGATCGCGCTATCGCGTGGAAACGATTCCAACGAAATGGGACTCCGAGTTTGGCCCCGAGGTGCCCGGCAGCGAGGCGAGCCTCAAAAACTTCGCCTTCCCCTTCTCCGGCAAGAGTTGGAGCTCGTTCTCCGTAGGCATCACCGGCTCGATAACCTTTGGGACGCAGGCGGGTCCCGCGGTACGTCCCCCCTCCGTCGTCGACGCGAATCGGACCGGCGGCATCTCCGTCGATCGCTTTGCCGAGTTGCAGCAAGCCGGCCCGGCGCTCATCAATACGGTGCCGGCCATCAGCGTCTTCTTCAAGCCGCGCCTGACCGGCACCCGCTACCTCAAAGAGTATGGGGACCGCGCGGTCGTCACCTGGAGCCTGACCGAACCGGCTGGCGGCATCCAGGATATGACCTGGACCCCCACCGTGAACCGCTTTCAGGCAGTCCTGCATAAAGACGGCATGATCGAACTCAGTTACGACGATGTTCATGCCGAAGACGCCATCGTGGGCGTCTACCCGATGGTCACCCAGGGAAACGAAAGGGAGATCGCTGCCGTCGATGCGGGGGAGAATGCCGCAGTAGCCGCTCACCTCGACATCAAGAGCGTGAGGTTGGCCGCAGTGGATGGCCTCTTCCTGAAGGTAACCATAGAGACCCGCGGACCAGTGCTCCCGGAGAACGATCCTGCCATCATGGGCATCGCCTATCGGGTCTGTCTCGATCGGGCCAGGCCGGCAGCGGGCTGCACGCAGAACGGTGACACCGTGTGGACGATTCAGGGAGGCGGTGGTCGCGGACGCGGCGGAGCCGGAACACCCCATTACAACGCTCTCGGACCCGGCATCTTGCCCACAGTCAAGGTCAGCCGAAACACCATTTCCGTGGAAGGTACGCTGCCCGCCGGCTACAAGGCAGGCGATCAGATATTCCTGTCCGCCACAGTGCAAACACCCGGCACGCCGCCGGTCATAGTCGACCAGGTGTCGCCGCACACAATCAAGCTTGCCGGCCTTGCAAGCCCGGCGGTCGATCTAGCTTCCTTGAAGAAGGAGGACGGTCCCTTCTCGGTCGTCTACGAGACCTTTCACTACATGAAGCCGCCGAGGGCAGCCGATCTCACCTGCTCGATCATTAGTGCCCTGGGCGACAAGTTCGATATGCTCGCGTACTACTCCGATTTCCGTATCGACAACCCCGAGGCCGGAACCTCCAGCACCGGGCCGCTGGGCGGCGGTCCCGCAGGTGGCGCGGTGACCGGCATCGGCGCGAACCAGCGAAACCTCGCCGGTTTTTGCACGCAGGGCCGCTTTCAGTGGCAGTTCATCCAGCCCGTCTATGTCGGCGCGAACCAGATGCGGGAGTATCCGCCTGACGGTCTCAAGGAAACGAACACGCATAATATCGTCGCCTATACGCATCAACTTGCCGAGCGGACCGCAAACGGAAAGATCCCTCCTTACGACTACGCGATGTCGCAAATAGGGCATGAGATGGGCCATCGCTGGTCCGCCTTCGTCTCCGCGAAGGTGGGCGACGAGACGATCCAGCTCGGGCCCACGCACTGGGCCAAGGGCTTGCAGGCGCCCGTCGCATTCCCCTACCAGCGGCCCACGGAGGCATCGGCCATGGGAGGCGGTGTGTGGCAGGACAACTTTGATGGCAGCTTCACACAACTCGACGATGACTACTACGTCCCGGCCACAGGCTGGTCGTACCTCGATCTTTACCTCATGGGCCTGATCTCGCCCGCCGAAGTACCCGACTTCTTCATCCTCCGCAACCTGGTGCCGGCGGGCCACGATTCCAACGGCCACCCGATCTTCAAGGCCGACCGGACCAAAATCACCATTCAGGACGTGATTGCCGCGGAAGGCACTCGACTGCCAGGGGTCGATCAGGCGCAGAAGAACTTCAACACAGGCATGGTGCTTGTCGTGGAGCATGGCAAAACACCGAGCCCGAAACTCATTGAGAGCGTCAACGGTATCCGCGAGCGTTGGATGGATTACTGGGCCACAACCACGGGCCATCGATCTACCATGACAGCGGATCCACAGTAAGTGACAATTCCTGCCGGCACCGAATCCTGGAGCCAAGGGAGAGCCGAGACAGTGGCGCGCTTCTGGGCTCAGGCCTGCTTCGGAGACGTGGTCCAATTACGAATTTTTCGAGCATGTCCAGTACTGTAGCCAGATCAATCGTGTATCCGATTGTGGATTCTCCAAGTAGAGGTATTTAGAGTGAAATCGTGTAGAGGTCACCTGCTCGGCATGACATTCCTGCTAACTTCTTCTCTCGCCCTGGCGGGCGCCCAGGCAACGTCACCCGCCGGCGGGGCCGCCGTGCCCCCGGCTCTTTCGGGGGGCGACAGACTGCTCGGGGGCTATGGCCCTTATCGCGCGAACAATGACCTCCTGCACTACCACCTGCATGTGCGGGTGGATCCAGTCAAGCAGTTTTTGAGTGGAATGAACGCCATCCGATTTCGTATGTTGGCGGATGGCAAGCGTATTCAACTCGACCTCGTGCCAACGTTTCGTATTGATGGAATCTCGCTGGAAAACGCCCATGGCGCGCCGACGCCCTTGACCTATCAACGTGCCGGTGCCCGAACGGTTTATGTCGATTTTCCGCGCACATTGCACAAGGGACAGATATACACGGTGGACTTTCACTACTCGGGTCATCCGGTGGAGATGGGACGGTTCGGCGGCTTCGTGTTCCGCAAAGACCCGATGGGCAGGCCGCTGGTGAATACGGCGTGTGAAGAAGAAGGCGCGAGCGTGTGGTGGCCAAACAAGGACCAGTGGCGCGATGAAGTCGAGTCGATGGACCTCAGCGTGGAGGCGCCGAGCGACCTGGTGGAGGTTTCGGGAGGACGGTTCCAAGGCAAGACCGATCTGCACGACGGATTCACGCGTTGGGACTGGAAGGTGCAATACCCAATCAACAACTATGACGTTTCGCTCAACATCGGAACCTACACGCACTTCAGCGACAGCTACAAGGGCCTCAGCCTCGACTATTACGTCTTCCCCGAGGACATCGAAAAAGCGAAGCGTCAGTTCGTGCAGGTGAAGGACATGCTGAAGGCGTATGAGCGTTTCTTTGGCGAGTACCCCTTCCCGAAGGATGGATACAAGCTGGTGCAGGCGCTGTACTCAGGCGTGGAGAACCAGACAGCCATTACGTATGGCAACCACTTCGAGAACGGATACCTGGGCAAGCCGAAGACCGGGATCGGCACACGGTTCGATTTCATCATCATTCACGAGAGCGCGCATGAATGGTTTGGCAACAGCATCACGGCGCGTGACCGCTCGGACATGTGGATTCACGAAGGCTGGGCGAACTACTGCGAAAGCCTGTTTGTCGAGAACATGTGGGGCAAAGAGGACGGACTGACATATCTCAACACCGGCAAAGATGGGGTGAAGAATGAGGTGCCCGTAATCGCGGAGGAAGGCATCTACGCGACACCACCCACAGATCAGTACAAGAAAGGCGCATTGTTTCTCAACACCGTCCGGAGCGTAGTCAACGATGATACGGTGTGGTTCAAACTGCTTCACGACTACTACCAGCACTTCAAGTATCAAACCATCATGACAACGGACATGGCATCATTTTTCAATGCCGAGACGGGCTTGAAACTGACGCCTATCTTCAACCAGTACCTTCGCCATGCCGCGATTCCTACGCTGGAACTCCGATTCAATGACGCTGCGCACACCGTCTCTTATCGATGGGATGCGGAAGAGCCCAGCTTCGCCATGCCAATACGAGTGGGTCGCAGCAGCGACTGGCAGATCGTGCAGCCGACGACTACGGAGTGGAAGGTGCTTTCGACGCCGCTGAAGAAAGAGGATTTCGAGGTGGCGACCGACCTCTACTACGTGAACGTGCGCAAGCTGTAGCGCGATGAAACCTGCGAAGTTTCGCGCCCTTGTTCAGACCCTGGCTACGATCGAAGACGGCGCTGTTTGGGCGCTATGCCATCTCGCAAGTACGCGGAGGTGAGGACGACCAATCTATCGAGAGCGAAGCAGGCCATTCAAAGGTTTAGTGCATTCGCGTGAGGGTCCAGGGAAAGTGCGAGTACCAGCCTGTTACCAACTACCGCGCTCGCCGAATATTTCGATAACGTGACCAAGTCTCTCCGACCCTTTGAGCCAGTTGACTTGCAGACCAGTCTCGACCCGGTCGGGATCCCCGGCATGGATGCCACGGATCACCTCATCATGCTCCGCTACGGAGAGGTGCAGGTCCTTGATGATGGAACTGGCATAGAGCCTCCAATAGCGCTCGGTCTGCGGCTCGATGGCTTTGTGCAGCGTGGCCAAGCGGGCTCCCGCACCATACTTAATGATGAGACGGTGGAAAGAGCGGTCGTTCTCAAAAATCTCTCCCGGGGGGGCGTCGCGATCTTTCGAGATCACTTCAAGCCGATCGTTGAGCTTCTGCAGTTGTGAGCAGAGTTCCTTCCGCTCGGTCGCCGGCAGGACCGCAACGCCTCGACCAGCAATGCCCTCAAGCCTTCCGATAATGAGGTAAAGCTCATTTGCATCCTCTTTGGTTAGAGGAGCTACGATCATGCGCGACTTTTTGACGTTGCGGTGCTCAAGAATGTAACCTTCACGCTGTAGCCAGTGGATGGCTCCGCGGACGGGCGTCCTGCTCATGTTCAAGCGTTCCGCTAGTTCCGCCTCAAGTATCCAGGTGCCCGGCGAGAGTCTGCCGTGTACGATCAATTCTCGTATCTCACGAAACGCCGTGAGCAAGCTGGTGCCATGTTCGGCCTTTGCTCTGGGACTGCCCGCGCTTAGACTTACTTTTCTCTTCATCGATAGTTCGGCTGCTGTTGGCAATGGAATTATGCTCCAGTGTCACTGTATCGCCTTTTTCACTAAAGAGCTGCATGAATTTTGGTTTCCGAATGTATTCAAAATAGTCGACAACGCGGTATTATTGTTTATCATGGAGTTTTGCCAGCCTGTCGATGTCATCGACTCCCACACTGAGGGTGAGCCGACTCGAGTTGTGATTGCCGGTGGGCCCGATCTCGGTCTTGGGCCCATCTCCGAGCGCATGCAGAGGTTTTGCACTCAATTCGACCATTTTCGTTCCGCAATCGTGTGTGAACCGCGTGGCTCCGAGGTGGTTGTGGGCGCGTTACTGCTCGATCCGGTACAACCGGACTCCTCCGCGGCAGTCATATTCTTCAATGATGTCGGCTATCTCGGGATGTGCGGCCACGGAACCATCGGTGTGTTGACCACACTNNAGGACGGAAGCGTGACCGTGGAGAACGTGCCGAGCTATCGTTACCGGGCGAGGGTTGAGGTGTGGGTACCTGGATATGGACCCGTTACTGGCGACGTCGCGTGGGGCGGAAACTGGTTTTTTCTAGTGGCCGATCCCCCCTGCGAGCTGACAGCGGCCAATCGCAATGAGTTGATTGCTGCCTCTACATCCATCCGTGCCGCTCTACACGCGAACGGGGTGACTGGGCACGACGGAGCCTATATCGACCACGTCGAATTTTTCTCGGAGCCTGAAGATCAAGAAAATTCGTCGCGCAACTTCGTACTTTGCCCGGGTGCGTCGTTCGATCGATCACCGTGCGGCACCGGGACCAGCGCGAAAATGGCCTGCCTGTACGACGACGGCAAGCTCGCCCCCGGAGTCATATGGAGACAGGAAGGTATTCTGGGGACCGTCTTCCAAGGGTCAGTTCGGGAGGGGTGCCACGGAAAGGTCAATCCCAGCATTCGGGGACATGCGTGGGTGACTGGCGAGTCTAGACTGCTGTTTGCCGGCGATGATCCGTTTTCGCAGGGGATCAAGTTCTGAGATGAAGCCCTTTGACATCCTCATTGTTGGTGCCGGGATTGTCGGCAGTGCCGTGGCTCGGGAGTGCGCACTGATTGGCTGGCGGGTTGGTGTGATCGAAGGCGGTACGCCCGCCGGAGGCGCGACCGCTGCAGGCATGGGGCATGTGGTGGTGATGGACGATTCACCGGCGCAGTTTGCACTGACGGCATTCTCTCGCTCACTGTGGCAACGGGATTCGGGGATGCTGCCGAAGTCGGTGGAATACGAGAATCGCGGCACAATATGGGTTGCGGCTGACGATGAAGAGATGGCCGAAGTGCACGGTCGGCAAAAAGCATATGAAGAGGCCGGCATCGAAGCACAAGTTCTAACCGCCGCGGAACTCGCGGATAAGGAGCCGAACCTGCGCCGTGGTTTGACAGGGGGTCTGCTGGTGCCTGGCGATAGCGTCGTCTATCCGCCGGCGGCCGCGGGCTTTTATTTGGCGGAAGCCCGGCGTCTGGGAGCAGAGGTCTTCCTGGCAAGGGCGATGTCAGCCTCGCAGGGACAAGTGCTGCTGAGCGACGGCGTGAGCCTCGTTGCCGAGCGCATTGTGCTGGCCGTAGGAACGGAGTGCGACCTGCTGCCGTCTCTACCGATTCAAAAGCGCAAAGGGCATCTCGTAATTACGGATCGCTATCCGGGTTTTCTTCACCATCAGCTTGTAGAACTCGGCTATCTAAAGAGTGCGCACAAGGTGACGAGCGACTCGGTTGCGTTTAACATCCAGCCGCGGCAGACCGGGCAACTGCTGCTTGGTTCTTCGCGGCAGTATGGCAACGAGGAGCCCCGGGCAGAAGCAGAGATGTTGAGGCGGATGATCGAGCGCGCGACGGAGTATATGCCCGGGCTCGAAAAACTGTCGGTGCTGCGAGTGTGGACGGGGTTCCGGGCCGCGACAGCCGACAAGCTGCCTCTGATCGGACCGGCTGCTGGACTTTCCGAGGACCGTTCCTTATGGCTGGCTGCGGGCTTTGAAGGACTTGGCATTACGAACGCACCGGGCGCCGCTCGGCTACTGATAGATGGGATGCTTGGACGCGCGTCGGCGATCGATGCCGGACCGTACCTGCCTGCGCGACTGATGGAACCGGCAAGGCTTGCCCATGTCTGAGCTTCTTTCAGTGACGATCAACGGTGCCACGAACCGAGTCGTACGAGGCACAACAGTTGCAGCGGCGATGTTGCTTGCGGAGCAGCCGAGCCGGATCTCCGTCACCGGAGAGCCGCGGGGGGCTCTCTGTGGCATGGGAATCTGCTTTGAGTGCCGCGCCGTGGTGAATGGAATACCGCATCGCCGCACCTGCCAGATTCTGTGCGAGCAGGATATGACGGTGGAGACGAGCCGATGACACGCACAGAGGTTCTGGTGATCGGGGCTGGGCCTGCCGGGATCGCTGCTGCGACTGCGGCGGCCGAGAACGGATGCCAGGTCATCGTGCTCGACGACAACTTGGCTGCGGGCGGCCAGATCTGGCGCGGGGCTACCGTCGAGGAGGCCGGCTCCTCGTACCGCGGCGACTCCACGAAACGGCGGGCGCTGGAAAGGCTTCGGCGATCCGGAGCTGGGGTGCTCGGAGGCCGCTGTGTGTTCAGCGCCGAGGCCTCGGGAACAGTGCAGACCTCGCAGGAGACTGGTTCCGGCAGCCTCGTGGAACAATTCCGCTTTGAGCAACTGATTCTGGCGACCGGGGCCAGGGAACGGTTTCTGCCGTTTCCAGGGTGGACGTTGCCTGGAGTCTTCGGCGCTGGCGGCTTGCCGGCTCTCGTGAAGGGCGGCTATCCTGTCGCAGGCAAGCGGGTGGTTGTGGCGGGCACGGGTCCCCTGCTGCTCGCAATTGCGGCGCATCTGACGCACGATGGCGCTGTCGTTTCGAGTGTGGTGGAGCAAGCCCCAATCGCGCAGCTCGCACCGTTTGCTGCGTCGCTTTGGGCCCATCCCGCGAAGCTCGTGCAGGGTGCGCGCTATCGTGGCAAGCTGTGGAAGACGTCGTACAGGACTGGTTGCTGGGTGCTAGAGGCGATTGCCGGGAGCGATGGTCAGAGGCTCGGCGCCGTTCGCGTAACCGACGGTACTCGCACCTGGACAGAGCCCTGTGACCTGCTGGCGTGCGGGTATCACCTCGTGCCGAACACAGAAATTGCGGCGCTGCTCGGGTGCGAGTTCCGCGGCACCTTCGTGCAGGTCGACAAGGCACAGCGCACCTCGCTGCCGAATGTGTTCTGCGCAGGTGAGCCTACCGGTATCGCCGGACTTGAAGCTGCGATGGTGCAGGGTGAGATCGCCGGATTAGCTTGTGTGGGCGTCAGCCGTGCTCCACTGCAAAAGCGGGCGGCGGCGGAGCGCGCCTTCGGCGATGGCATGGAAAAAGCGTTTGCGCTCCGCAGGGAGCTGCGTTCGCTTCCTCGGCCGGACACGATCGTCTGCCGGTGTGAGGATGTCACGTTCGGCAGCCTGCATGGCTACACAGGCTGGACCGACGCCAAGTTGCAAACGCGATGCGGCATGGGTCCGTGTCAGGGCCGCATCTGCGGCCCGGCCGTGGAATTTCTTTTGGGATGGAGGCCTGTCTCCGTTCGGCAGCCTCTTTTTCCTGTGCCACTTCAAGCGTTTTGCTTTCAGGATGAAAGAGTGGAAATCAACAAAATGAACGAACCAATTGAGGAGAAAGCATGAACTGGTCCGGCGTAATGCCTGCAATGACAACCCCCTTCGATACCAATATGAAGGTCGATCACGGATTCCTGGCGCAACATGCAGCATGGCAACTGGGCAACGGTTGCCATGGACTCGTCATGCTGGGCTCGCTGGGCGAGGGCGCGACTCTGGAACACGATGAGAAGCTCGCGATCCTGAAGACAGCGGTCCGTGTCGCAGGCAAGGCGCCTGTGGTGGCGGCTATCTCTTCGCTCTCAACCAAAGGCGCGGTGCAGTTGGCTAAGGAGGCGCAAGATGCGGGCTGTTCCGGCCTGATGGTGCTGCCGCCCTACGTTTATACCTCCGACTGGTACGAAATGAAGCAGCATGTCTCGACGGTGATCGGCGCCACCAAGCTCGAATGCATGCTCTACAACAATCCGGTCGCGTACAAGACCGATTTCTTGCCTAACGAGATCGCGGAACTCGCCGCCGAGCATGCGAACCTGGCAGCGGTGAAGGAGTCGAGCGCGGATGTGCGTCGCGTCATGGCCATCCGCGAGGTGCTCGCCGATAGGCTGCGTATCTGTGTGGGCGTCGATGACGTACTGGTGGAAGCCGTCGGCGTCGGTGCAGTGGGATGGGTCGCGGGTCTGGTCAACGCGTATCCTGCCGAGTCGGTTCGGCTTTTCGAACTCGCGAAGGCGGGTAAGCGCGATGAGGTATTCGAGCTGTATCGCTGGTTCCTGCCGCTACTGCGGATGGACACCGTGCCCAAATTCGTGCAGCTCATCAAGTGGGTGCAGGAGAAGGCTGGAGTTGGCTCGGCCCGCGTGCGCGCTCCTCGCCTCGAGTTACATGGCGAGGAGCTAAAGGTCGCAACCGCCGTCTTCAAGAAAGCTCTGGCCGAGCGCCCCGCGACCAGCGAAAAGCCATTTGCCGAGTTCGCCGGCGCGTAAGCCGTGTCATCCCGCATTAGGGGTATTTACTTGAC
>PKWK01000012.1 GCA_003133205.1 Granulicella sp.
CTGAGTGAAGGGAAGGGGAGTTCTCAGATGTGGAAACGTACACCATGTAACGAGGCGGCGCCTTGTCCTCGGAATCGGGTCTAAAACAGACCCAATAAGATTTGACGGGCTTTGGGTTTGTCATTGCTAGCTGGAATCTCCTTTTTCAGTCCTGATTAGCTCTTCATATCCCGGTGGTATGTAGATGTGTATCCGCCGGGTGGTTTTGAGTACATGGGAGTAGTAGAAGACTGAGGCAACCGCGCCGTGGGGTACGTCCCGGGTGTCCATCAGCGGCGAGCCCGAAACGGAGAACATGCTCCACACCAGGGTGTTTGATTCCGAAGTGTGCGTATTGACCGGATCGAGCACGCGCACGCCATCGACCTGAAACGCATAAGCGATAGGCTCCTGGCGGCAGCGGGCCGAAGCTCGCTTCCCACAGGCCGTCTGCGTTCTTGGTGAATACGAGGCCGCCCTGAGGCATCTGGTGAGTGGGCCAGGGCCCCCGCCTGACAACATGACTCCGATGTCGGATGGCGATTGAGGATAACGCTGCGGCCGCAAGAATGACAGCACCGAAAATGTCGCTAACTTCATCGATGCACCTCCATTTCAGTCAAAAAGTCTACCGGTTTTATGGCTGTTTCGACCGCATCAACACAAAACATCCAGGATTCTCTTCACTTCGTTGGAGAGTCTGGTTAAACGCCAATCGGCGATGGTCCAGATCGACGCCACGCTTGTCTTGCGACCAGTAAATTATTAAAGCATAAAGTAAACGATCACTGCTGTATAATTCCGGCGTTGTGGGGGATTCAGGGGAGTCGGCGGTAGCAACCCGAAGCTCACGATCTTTGCTGGCCGTCTGGATAGAACGCGATTCGAAAGAGAGGGAACATCCGCATGGCGAAAGAGGGCATCTTGACGCGACTAAACCAGGGAAGGTGGCAAAGGTAGAGCTTTGGGAACGGATAGGAAGGTGACCTGGAAGCAGTCCGCCGATGCTCTTCACGTGGAGCTTCCAAAGGACTAACAGCCGGCAGTCGATTATGCAGCCGTGTTCAAATAACCCTGGCCTGAAAACCTGTGCAATGAAGTGCCCCCATAGCTTGACCTGCGGGCACTTCATTGCACAACAACATTGAATTGACGAGGTTTTTATGCCGCGAATCTCTCGCCGTAATTTGATCGCTACCGGACTCTGCCTTTCAACCTCTTCTTTAGTTGCTCGCACTACCTGGAGCCGTACGGCAGAGATGCTGGGAAGCAACACGGCTGTCGGTTCCGCAGAGCCTGTTCCAGCCGGAGCGCCGCAGGAACAGTTGCTCTTCGACAACGGCTGGAAGTTCAAATTCGGCCATGGCACCGATCCTTCTAAAGACATGGGGTTTGGCTTTGGCCAGGCCCAGTTTGCTCACATGGGCATCTTTGCAGTTGCAAAGGCACGCTTCGACGACTCCGACTGGCGCACACTCAATCTTCCCCACGACTGGGCGGTGGAACTTCCGTTTGTGCATGACGATGCAGGTACCGGGGATAATCCACTGCGCTCGCACGGGTACAAGCCGCTCGGCCGCCGCTATCCTGAAACCAGCGTGGGTTGGTACCGGCGTGAATTCGAAATTCCGGCGAGCGACGTGGGCCGCCGCATCTGGGTTGAGTTCGATGGCGCCTTCCGCGACACGATCGCGTTTGTCAACGGCTGTTATATTGGCCGTAGCAACAGTGGCTACGTTCCCTTCCGCTTCGATGTTACAGACTTCCTTGCTTACGGTGCCACCAACTACATTGCCCTGCGCGTCGATGCCAGCATGGGCGACGGCTGGTGGTACGAGGGCGCCGGAATCTACCGCCACCTATGGCTCACCAAGACCGACGCAGTACACCTGGGGAGGTGGGAGAGTACGGTCCGTTCGACAGTGAACGGCAAATCGGCCACGCTCGCGCTCGCAACCGGAGTGCAGAATGAGGGTCAGGATGCCGCGAATGCCAAGGTAAGCTGGAAGATCGTCGATGCAAGCGGTGCGACGGTTGCCACCGCCGAATCGCCCCGGCAAGCCATCCCCGCTGATGGTTACTCAGAATTCAGCGCCACTTCCAGGCTTGCGAACCCCGCGCTCTGGTCAGTCGATGCGCCGAATCTGTACTCCGCCGTTGTGACCGTCGAGACCGACGGCAAGGTGCGCGATGCCGAGCGCATCACGTTCGGTGTGCGCACGGCGGTCTTCGATCCCGACAAGGGCTTCCTCCTGAACGGTAAACCGCTCAAGATCCAGGGTACCGCAAATCAC
The DNA here is from genome assembly GCA_003133205.1 of Granulicella sp. The sequence continues at coordinate 2,274 of PKWK01000012.1, forward strand.
CAGGACCATGCCGGCGTCGGCTCTGCCATTCCTGACCGGCTGCAATGGTTCCGGCTTGCTGTGCTGCGCGAGATGGGGAGCAACGCTGTCCGCACCTCGCACAATATGCCAACGCCCGAATGGGTGGATGCCTGCGACCGCATGGGCATGATGATGATGTGCGAAACCCGCCAGATGAGTTCGAGTGCCGAAGGTTTGGCGCAGCTTGAGGTGATGGTCAAGCGCTATCGCAACTCGCCCTCTATCATCATCTGGTCCATCGGCAACGAGGAGGGGCAGTTCCAAAACCAAATGGCCGAGCAGGGCGCCAGGGTCGCCGCCAGCATGGTGCGCCTCTGCCACCGGCTCGATCCGACGCGGGTGGTTTCCTACGCTGACAATGGAGACAATGAAAAGGGCCCGTCGCTTGCGCTCGATATCATCGGGTTCAACTACGGCGCCCAGCGGATTGAGCCGTTCCACCAAAAATATCCGAAGCGGGCCATCTATGGGTCGGAGACCGCGAGCGACGTGAGCACGCGCGGCGTGTACACCACCGATCGGCTGCGCAACACTGCGGACAGCTATACCGGCGGCGGCAGAGGGAACAACGGGGCGCCGGAAGGATGGTGGGGTTTTTACGGCTCCCACGATTGGGCGGGGGGCGGGTTCGCCTGGACTGGCCTTGATTATCGCGGCGAGCCATCTCCCTACGGTTGGCCCTCGATCAGCTCTCAATATGGCATTGTGGATGCGTGCGGTTTTCCGAAGGACTATTACTACTACTACAAGGCGTGGTGGGGGAAAGAACCGTCGCTGCATCTGTTCCCGCACTGGAATTGGGAAGGGAGAGAAGGTGACGTGATTCCAGTCTGGGTGTACTCGAACCTTGATGAAGTTGAACTGGTTGTGAACGGCAAGAGCCTCGGCAGCCAGAAGGTTCCATCCCTGGGCCACGTGGAGTGGAAAGTAAACTACGAGCCGGGCGTCATCGAGGCGCACGGATTGAAGGACGGCAAGGTCGTTCTGTCAGAGAAACGCGAGACAACCGGATCGCCGGGCTCGGTCCGACTGACCGCCGACCGTACGGAGATCAATGCCGACGGAGAAGACGTATCCGTGCTGAAGGTGGAGGTGCTCGACGCACAGGGCAGGCTGGTGCCTACGGCAAACAACAGGGTTTCGTTCACTGTCTCCGGGGCAGGCAGGCTTATCGGCGTTGGCAACGGCGATCCCAACTGCCAGGAGAGCGACAAAGAACCGAGTCGGTCCGTCTTCAACGGTCTCGCCGCGGTGATTATCCAAAGCACGAAGAGCCCTGGCGAGATTCAAGTCGAGGCTCGCGGGCAAGGTCTCGGAACACCGGGTAGGCTCACGATCAGCTCGCGAGAGACCGAATTACGGCCCTCCGTTCCAGTGCCTGGCGTGTCGTGATGTTTTGTATTGGGAAAGCTCGAGCAGTTGATTGAGCGGATACAGCGAAACTGCCGCCGCTAACATTCCGTCTGAACCCGGAGATCAAGCTGGCGTTCGCACCCAGCGACGACTCATAAGAGGGGAGCCGGCTTCATACCGGTACTGCCACCATTTCAAAGGAAAACTCTACAAGAAATTCAATTGAGGATTGAAAGCTCGGAGAACCCAACCGCCGCGCGCGCGCCTTTTTACAAGACCAGCAATGGGATGATAAGGATGTGACCTATGTGGTCGCCTTCTTAGGGTGCACTTCTAGGAACTCGTTGAAATT
>PKWK01000156.1 GCA_003133205.1 Granulicella sp.
TGCTCAACGACGGCAACTACGAGGACGCGCGCACCGAACTCAAGAAAATCCTCGCCGAGAATAACCAGGCAGACTACGCCTTCTATGGCCTCGCCGTGCTCGCCGGCATGACCGGGGACGCGCACGCCTGCCTCGAACACCTCACCGAGGCCATTCACCTGAACGCGAAGAACCGCATCCAGGCCCGCGCCGACTCCGACTTTCAAGACATGGCCGACGACCCCCGCTTCACCGAGCTCCTCTACCCCGAGGTCTGACGCCACAAACCGCGCGGATTGCACTATACGGAATTGGGTGCTCCTTGATTGCGCACCTGTCTCACGCGATGAGCAGGAATTCGCGTGAATGCGCGAACCATCTCCCGCGCCCATAGACCGCATCGAACCTGATACCCTCGGTACCAACCGATGACCCATGTCTCCACGTTGAATCCGTTCTTGGCGCCCGAATCCAATCCACCCTCGGCTGCCAAAGCTAATCAGCCCTCCCTCCGCGTCGTCGCCATCGGAGGAGGCACGGGCCTGTCTACCCTGCTCCGGGGACTTAAACGCTACGTTCCGGCTCCCGCCGCCTTCCGACGCTCCACCGACGCGCCCTCCCGCCTTCCATCCGGAGCCATGGCCGAACCTGCGCCCAACCCAATCTCACAGCCTCCCTCCGATACCGATCGCCGCACTAAACGCACCGCCCCGGATCTTCCCTGCATCATTCGCGACCTCGCCGCCATCGTCACCGTCACCGACGACGGAGGCTCCTCAGGCCGCCTCCGCGAGGACTATAAGATGTTGCCGCCCGGAGACGTGCGCAATTGCCTGGTCGCCCTCTCCGAAGACGAGCACCTGCTCGCCAAGCTCTTCCAATACCGCTTCGACCAGGGCGATCTCGACGGCCACAGCTTCGGCAACCTCTTCGTCGCCGCCCTCTCCGAGATCACCGGCGACTTCGCCCAGGCCGTGCAGATGTCCTCGCAGATTCTCGCCACCCGAGGCCGCATTTATCCCGCCACCAACACCAACGTCAACCTCGCAGCGCGCATGGACGATGGTTCGCTCGTCCGCGGCGAGACGAGCATCACTGCCAGCCCGCACCGCATCCTCGAGTTGATGCTCGAGCCCGCCGACGCCGAACCTCTCCCCGGCACCCTCGACGCCATCGCCAGCGCCGACCTCATTACCCTCGGCCCCGGTTCGCTCTACACGTCGCTCATTACTAACCTGCTCGTCCGCGGCATTCCTGAAGCCATCGCCGCGTCCAAGGCCACCCGCGTCTACGTCGGCAACCTGATGACTCAGGCCAACGAGTCGCTCGGCCTCACCGCTTCCCAGCACATCGAAAGAATCCTTCAGCACTGCGGATTATCGGCCGGCCCTATCTTCGACTACGCCCTGATCAACACCGCGCCCATCTCGCCCACGCTGCTCGAACAATACGCCCGCGAAGGCCAGACGCCCATCGAACCCGATCTTGACCGCATCCGAGCCCTCGGCGTCGAACCCATCCCGGGCAACTTTGTTCACGAAGGCGACGTCCTCCGCCACGACCCCGACCGCGTCACCAAAGCCTTGCTCAAACTCGCCCTCACCCAAAGCCAGCGCGATCCCCGCCCCACGGATCACGTATAGGTGCACCATACTCGTACTTCCCCAGCGAAATGACCCGAACCGCTACAACCGCGCCGCAACACCCACTCCAGGGCCATCGCTCTCGAACCCGTCTCCAGCAACTTCGACCAGGAAGGCATCGTCCTCAGCCACGACTCTAATGTCGTCGCGCTTACCCTCCTGACCCTTGCCCTTGCCCGCACCAATTGAGGGAGCGGCATCAACGCTGGCGCCAAGGTACCAGGGGATATTGACGACGATAATGCGCTGCTTGCCCTTCAGCAGCAGCAGCACCTTCAGCAATTGAACCCGTTGATTGTGAAGAAAATACTCCCACCAGTGACGAACTACGAGTTCCGGCAAGAGAACCGCAATCTTGATGTCGGGATTCTCTGCCTCCAGCCTGAGAACAACATCCATCAACGGTGACAGAATCGTGCGGTAGCTGCTCTTCACGCTGATCAGTTCAGGCTCAGGCATATTGTTCTGACGCAGCGGTCTCAGCACCATGTCGTGCCACATCTCTCCCAGGTGGCCGGTATCGTCGTCTACATGCACTACTTTCAACACCGGACTCAAGGTCATGCCAAAGCGCAGGGCCTTCTCGGTCAGTTTGTCCCAGCGCGCCATCGGAATGACCACCATGGGTGGCTCCAGCCCCGTCACGCGCAGCGGTGTTGGTTCGGCGACTTCGACTGCAACTCGCTCATAATACTTCTTGATGCCCAGCATCATCAGGATAAGCAGCGGGACCAGAATGGCAGTGACCCACGCTCCGGACATGAACTTGGCCACTAGCACTACGACCAGGGTGATCCCGGTTGCAACCGCTCCAAGGCCGTTCAGGAACATCTTTATGTGGCGGTGCTTCTCGTCCTTGTACTTCAACCAATGCTTGACCATGCCGGCCTGGCTCAGGGTGAACGCCAGGAACGCGCCAATGGCATACAGCGGAATCAGGCGATTGGTTTGGCCGTCGAAGATGATCAGCAGGATGCCCGTCAGGCCCGCAAGTGCATAGATGCCGTACGAGAACAGCAGGCGCCGCCCCTTCACGAGGAAGACATGGGGCATGTAGTCGCGAAGAGCAATGGCGCGGGCCATGCGCGGGAAGTCGGCAAACGCGGTATTCGCGCTAAAGGAGAGAGCGGCAAGGACACTGCCCATCGTGACCAGGTAAAACCAACCACGCCCGAACACGGCTGCAACTTCAATCGAAAGCACACTCTGGTAGTCGGCTGCGTTTGGATCCGCCATAGCCGACACGCCATACACCCGCGCTACGTACGACAACCCAAAGAGCAGTATGATCAGCACGCCAATGATCACCGTCAGCGCCCGATTCGCCCGAACCGACTTCGGCTCCTTGAATGCCGTTACCCCGTTCGAAACCGCCTCCACGCCCGTCATCGCGGCGCATCCACTCGCGAAGGCTTTCATCAGCAGCCAGAGCGTCAGATACTGCATGGTCGCAGGCATGGCCGGCGGCGGCGTGGCTACCGGGGTCGGATGTCCTCCCGCCAGATAAGCGTGGTAGACCCCGAAGCCGATGGTTGCCAGCAGCGTCCCGACGAACATGAAAGTTGGGAGCATGAACGCGAATCCCGACTCTTTCACGCCGCGCATGTTCACGATCACGATGACGAGCAGGATCAAGAGGCAAAGACTGAGTTGGTGCGGATGCAATCGCGGAACCGCGCTGACGAGTGCTGTAACGCCCGCCGAAATACCGACCGCCGCGGTCAGAATGTAGTCGATCATCAGGGCCGCAGCAGCGAGCAGCCCGGCCGCGTCTCCCAGGTTTTCGCTGGCAACGGTATACGACCCGCCCCCGTTCGGATAGGCCGTGATCGTCTGTCTGTAACTGAAGTAGAGAATGACGAGCAGCGTCAGGATCGCCGTGAAAATGGGCAAGATGTGGCGCTGCATCCCAATAAGGCCAAGCGGGATAAGCAGCGACATCGCCTGCTCTGGGCCGTAGGCCGCACTGGTTAAGCCATCCAGGCCAAAGATTGGGATTCCTGACGCAACCCCAATGTGATGGTCGTGCTCCGCGCTAGTTGCGAGTGGTCTGCCAAATAGAAAATTTAGAAGCTGCATAACCTTCCGGATAAGAGATTTCCGAGTCCAGACCTGAGTTACAGCCCACTCTCCATTTCAATGCAAAATAGGGGTATTTACTTGACG
>PKWK01000217.1 GCA_003133205.1 Granulicella sp.
GAGCTGAACCACGGAAAAGAGATTCAACGTTCAAAGGTCCGTTGGATCTAGCCGAAAGCGACGATACCCCATGAAGGAAAGACGCTGATGTCGGAAGAAAACTCCGTAAACTCTGACCTTCAGAGAACCATAGAGCCATTCTTGAAAAGCCTGGGGCTCAATGTACCCACCATTCTGGACGGTCTGGCCATACTACAGGTATATGCCAAAAATCTGGCCCTGACCCTGGCCCCCCACTGGCCAAGATCGATTGGGCGACCGCAAAACGACGATTGGATTTTAATCGGGTACACATCACTGCGCGTGTACGACCTTCACCAGGTTCGCGTCGGGTGGTCCTGTGGCTGCCGCCCCCGTGTGCGTCAGCTTTTGCGCAGCATCCGACCATTGCAGGTGCGTGATCTCCATCGCGCCTTTTTCGTAGGCATAGGTGGTGCCGTCATCGTTGTATAGGTCGAAGGTTGTGTCGGCGCCGGGGTAGACGCGCGGCTCCTGGAGCGGCTGCTTCTGGTTGGTGCTTTCGATTGGCACGCCCATTGGCAGGATGGAGCCGGCGCGCACCAAGAGTGGAAGCGTATCGATCGGGGCTGAGACTAGTAAGGGTGGGCCAACCCTCGCGGTTGCATTGTCTTTCAGCGCGCTGATTCTGACGCGCACGACGTTGTCGGCCTACGATTCGACCATGACGGTGGTGTCGTCGCGCTACACAATCATCGACTGCGCCGAAATCGAGGGCGTAGTCGCCAAAGAAGCCGAGGGCACGCGTCACCACCGTTGCATATCGAACAGCAATCATTCGCATCTCTTCCGGACTCAACATTGGTTTGTCAGTCGCCAACTTTGATCTGCTTGTGCAGCGCGATTGCGTCGGAGGATCCGCCTACTCGGATATCCACATTATCGCTCTCGACAGCGAAGGCTTTGCCGTCCCAATATGCCAGCGAACTCGCTTTCAGTGGAATCGAAACGGTACGCGTCTCGCCGGCGTAAATCGTCACTCTGCGGAAGGCTTTCAATTCCTGCTGCGGACGCGTAACCGCTGAACCCACGTGCGCTACGTACAGCTGCACAACCTCATCGCCGTCCCGTGCGCCTGTGTTCCTCACATCCATGCTGACAGTCACGGAGCCGTCCCTGGCTAGGCGCACGCTGCTTACGCGCAGGTTGGAATAGGCGAATTTCGTGTAACTGAGGCCGTAGCCGAATGCATACAACGGTTTGGTGGAGAGATACATATACGTGCGTCCATGGCGGATGTCGTAGTCCATCATGGGCGGCAACTGTTCCATCGATGCAACCCAGGTCTGAGTCAAGCGGCCTGCCGGGTTGTAGTCGCCAAACAGAACGTCGGCCAATCCATCGCCCTGCTCTTCGCTGTTGTGGGTCATCTCCAGGATCGCGGGGACATTCTCCTGGGTCCAGTTGGTCGTGAACGGAAAGCTCGCCTGCAGGACGACGATGGTCTTTGGGTTCGCGGCGAGGACGGCTTTCGCCAGTTGCTCCTGCTCGAGAGTGAGGCTCTTGCGGTCGATGGCCTCTTTGCCGTCGCTCGGCAACGGGCATTTGGCCCACCCGGCATCGCAGGTAGGATGATTGCCGATGATGACGACTGCGACGTCGGCTTTACCTGCCAATTCTGCCGCCGCTGCATAGTCGGAGCCGTCAGAATATGTAACCTCCGCAGATTTTCCAGCTCGCGCGCGAATCCCCGCCAAAGGCGTGATGGCAAATGGCGGCGTTCCGCTGTACCAGTCGAGCGCGACCTTGTCCGCCAAAGGCCCGATCACGGCGATGCGCTTTAGAGCAGTGGCCTTGAGCGGGAGAAGGTTGCCCTCGTTCTTCAGCAGCACGATGGATTCATCCGTCCCCTTCCGCGCCAGCGCTTTGTTCTTGTCCCACAGCCATGGGTCATCCACTCCGGCGATGCCGGCTGGCGTGTCAAAACCGATATGCGCATAGGGCTCGTCCGCGCGCGGATCGAGCATTCCCAGGCGGATCATAATGCGAAAGACCCCGCGCAGGTTCTCGTCGATGTCGGATTCCTTGATGAGGCCCTGCGTCAGCGCGTCCTGCACAGGCTTGGTTGCGTTCTCCAGAAATTGATTGATGCCGGCGTGGATGGCTGCGGCGGCGGCCTCAGGCATGGTCGCGTAGGTGTGGTGCGCGCGCACCATGTTGCCGAGCGCGCCGGCGTCGGTGCAGATGATGCCGTCGAAACCCCAATCCTTCATCACCACATCGCGAAGCACCGGATTGGCGCCCATGGGCACATGGTTCCAGGCGTTGTAGGAGGTCATCATGGCGTCGGCATGACCATCCTCAATCGCCATGCGAAACGGCACGGCATAGTACTCGTGAAAAAGCCGGTCGTCGAAGTCGGAGCTGGAGCCATCACGTCCATCTTCGTTGCTATTTGCCAGGAAGTGCTTCAGGAGTGATGCGGTCATCCATGTCTTCGGGTTGTTGCCCTGCAGGCCCTCGGAGAAGGCCGCGGCCAGCGTCCCGACCAGATACGCGTCCTCACCATAGGACTCTTCACTTCGCCCCCAGCGTGGGTCGCGGCTCAGGTCGGCATTAGGAGCGCGTACCACCAGCCCGCCCTTGTGGTACTTGTTGAAGGCCCAGCGCGTCTCATACGCTTCTTCGGCGGCGGCCTGACGGAGCAGGTCTGGATCCCAGGTTTGCCCCAGCCCGCGCGACTGCGGAAACTGCGTGGTTGGCGTGACCAGACCGCGCCCGCCCCATCCTCCCGGGCCGCCAAGCGCAAGCCCGTGCAGTCCCTCGACGTGGTTGGTTCCCACGATGCCCAGCCGCGGCACAGTGGGGTCGGTGCCCAACATCGCCAGCTTTTCCTCGATGGTCATGCGCTGGAGCAAATCGGTGATGCGCTGCTCCGTGGGAAGCTGTGGCTCCTGATACGGCAGAAGCGTATGCGCCGGAATCTGCTGCGCACGCGTAATCCAAGTCACCAGGACGAGCGCCACGGTTACGGTTTCGATCAGTTTCATTGGGGTCTCTTCAGTCGAGGCCCACTATACACAATCACGGCTTCGAACAGAACAACTCCACCCAGGGCAAGAGACGACGAGCTTCTCGCTTCTTGCTTCACTCTCGGCTAGTCTGGCAGAGTCGGATAGTCAGGTCTTTGGCTGTCGGGGGCAATGGGGTAGGACTTGCTGCCGTCGTTGAGTTCGAGACGGATGTAGTCCCAGACGACGCCGGTGGTGACGTCTCCAGCGGGGACGGTGAAGGTCATCTCATTGGCGCCGGGCTTGAGCAGAGCGGCGTCGATCTTCTGGATGTACTGGTACCAAACTCCCTTGTTGGTGTTGTAGCGCAGCGCGTTGGTTGCAACGGGATGGATGGTGCCGGCGGTCTGGCCGTTGACGCCGATGGTGAGACCGCCTTGCGCATCGGAGCCGACGTAGGTTGAGCCGCCTCCGCCGGCCGCGGGGCGCGGGCCGCCTGCTCCGAAGGCGCGGTTGCCACCACCGTCGGCTCCGGCCAGCGAGACGCGCAGGACAGCAGTGCCCTGGGAAGCTTTGGGCATGGTGAATTTGACGGTCCAGGTGGTGGCGCGGCCCTGACCCCACTGCGGGCACGGGTCGGCGCTGGTGGGCGGAATGTTGACCCAGCCGAAGCGCTGATTGTAGGGATCCTTGGCAGCAGGATTGAGCCACGCGGTGGTGGTGGAGTGGGGAACTTCCTGAAAGAACCAATCCTTGTGGTAGTCGCTCTTGCCGATGGTGTAGGTGATGTCGTTGGGGAAGAGACCGCTGTAGCGGAGGCCCCAGCCCCAGAGCCAGTAGTTGTCGGCGTCGCCCTTGAAGAATTTGTCGCCGGTGCGGTCGGGATAGCCGATGTCCCAGATCTGCTTGCCGTAGCGGACGGGCTGCCAGGTGATTTTTCCGAGGTCGATCTTCTTGCCTGCTTCGACGGTGATGTTGGCCTTGGCGAATTCGCCGAGAACTCCGTTGGCAAAGGCGTGGAGGGTGTAAGTGCCGGGGCGGACGTTGGGGATGGTGAAGCGGCCGTCGGGGGTGCCTTCGGTCCAGAACTGATAGTAGTTGCCGTCGTGCGGCCAGGTGACGATGGGCCCGTTTCCTGCGAGCAGCGTGTACCCGCTTTCGGAGCCCTTGAAGTTGGCGTGAGTGAGGCCGACGTTGAGATTGGGGAGGGTCTTGGATGCTGCCTGAGGATCGTCTAGGACGAGTTGCCCGGTGACGGTGGCGCGCTCGGCCTTGTGCGGGTAATCGACGCCTTCGACCCAGCTAAACGGCCACACTGCTTTGACGGCTTTTGATTTCTCGACTGCGTCGTTCCAGAGGGCGAGACTGTTGTCGTGCCACTCTGCGGGGACAGCGGGCATGCCGCTGCCGGAGGTGGCGGTGAGCTTATCGAGTTCGGCCTGGGAGGGATCTTTGGGGGCGGCAAGTGCGTTGAAGTAGACGAAGATGGGACCGACGACGCGCTTCCATTCCTGGCCGGCTGGAATCTCGGTGTTATCGCCTGCGCCATAGTGGCCGGAGGTCCAGTAGTCGAGGATGATGCCCTGGTAGGAGGGAGAGCCGGGCGCGGTCATGTGATCGATGAGGTCGAGTTTGTCGGGGCCGCCGCCGATGTACTCGTTGGATGGGTTGATGAAATAGACGCCGATGTGGTCCTTGGTGCTGGACCAGCCCCAGGCTTGGAGTTTGTACATGAGTGCGTTGTAGCTGTACTTGTGCTCGACGGAGTTGGCGTAGATGCCGGTAGTGTAGATGCTCTGCTCCTTGGCGTGGATGGCGTGGTCCTCGGGCTCCTTGCTCATGAGCATGTTGCGATCTTTGTCGACGGATAGCCAGTCGAAGTCGGGGTTGATGTCCTCGAGGATGAAGCGGTTTTCGCCGACGTGGACGAACGGGTAGGAGGCTTTGTGGGTGTACTCGTCGTAGGTGTAGAAGCCGCTGGTTCCGCGCTCCATGGTGACTCGGGTTTCGATGTCCATGCCGCCACCGCGACCGCCGGCGCCCCCGGGGTTTATGCCCTTGACGGCGACCTCGGCGCGCTCGCCGCCATTGGTGGCGGGGTCGATGGTAATGCGGGATGTGATGGTGCCGGAGGGGACCTGCTCCCACTCACGGCCTCGGGTGAGGATGTTGACCCCGTGATAGACGAGCGCAGAAATGTTGCCGTCACGCTTGGCGACGGTGGCCTTGAGGATGCCGTTATCGAGTGTCCAGCTGTCGCCGTTGTCCGTAAGGGTGACGGGGACATTCACGGTGACCTTTTCGACCTTCGGCAGAACGTGCGCGGCCTGCTGTTGAGCTGAGGCGCCGGATGCGAGGAGAACGGCCAGGGCAAGAGCCGTGGAGACACGGAGACGCATTGATTTCGTCATAACGTAACCTCTCAGAATGGACCTCTGTAGACGCTTACCTTGCTTGAATGGACTCAATTGAATCTCCTGCGAATGTGCCGAGCGGCGGCAGGATTGAATCCTGCCGCCAATAGAATGCGCTCGCACGCTGCGGAGTTACTTGGTTGCGGTGGGAGAGAGGGTTACCTGGACTTCCTGAGAGAGGCCGTCGGTGATGGTGACGGGGCTGGAGGTAAACGTCACAGTGGCGGGTTTAAGGCCGTCGCGGGTGGCTGTGACCTTGATGGTGCCGGGGGTGAGGGTGGAGCGGATGGCGACACGATTGATGCCGTCCTCGGTGTTGAGGTAGAGGTTGTTTGTGGTGTTGATCTTGCCGGAGTTGTAGCCGCCGCGCCAGATGGCAGGGGATGGTCCGGCGGCGCTGGTGGCGTCCATAGCAAAGTCGACGCGGGCATCGTCGGTAGGGCAGCGCTCTCCCTTGGCATCCACGACCTCAAAGTCGATGAGGGCGATGTCGTCGCCGTCGGCGCGCATGCCGCCGGGCGCGGTGTGGAGGGTGAGTTTGATGACTGCGGGCGGCCCGGCGGTGCGGAGTTCATGGGTGGCGACGATGTTTTTGCCGTTGTAGCCGACGGCCTTGATCGAGCCGGGGGCGAAGGCGATGTCGGGGAATGTGTAGAGGTAGCCGTTCTCGGGCGTCGTCAGTTTGCCCTGAGACTTGCCGTTGACGAAGAGCTCGACCGCATTGACGTTGTTGGCGACGACGTACATGGGCTTTACGGTTTTGGAGCCGTCGGGCTGGGGGAGGGGGTAGGACCAGTGGCCGATGATGTGGATGTCGGGCTTCTCGTTCTGCATGACGCGCTCGACGAAGTAGATCTCCTTGGGCAGACGGACGGCGTCGACTTTGCCGCTGACGCGGGCGACTTCGCTGGAGTCCTGGCGGCCATCGGCGTTCTCGTCGGTGAAGTAAATCGACGAGTAGGCGGCGAACTTGGAGTGGTTCGGGTCAGTGTTGGAGATGCGGTTGGAGTAGAAGTTCCAGTAGCGCTTGATCTGGGCGAGGGCGAAGGTTTCTGAGTTGTAGTTCCAGGTGTCGGTGGGGCCTTTTTTGAAGCCGTAGTAGGGCGGGGAGTAGTTGTCCCAGAATCGGCGGGCGCCTTCGTCGCGGAAGTCTTCAGTTTCAATGATGGGCTCACGGTTGCGAATGTCGTCGTTGTAGGGTCCGCCGAGCATGGTGCCCCACCACTCGGCTACTGCGACGGCCCCGGGTTCGCGCAGGGAGCGGCAACCCATTACGCGGCCACCGTGGGGGTCAAGCTCTTTGCGCATGTCGACCATCTGTTCCATCTGCGGGCCGGTGACGCCCGTGTTGCCGGCCTCCCAGAAGAGGATGCTGGGGTTGTTGCGCAGGTAGATGATCGAGTCGCGCATGACCTCGGCACGCTGGTCCCATTGGCGGCCCATGCCGTCTTCTTCTTTGTCGGCTGCGGGTGCGACTTCGACAATTCCCATGCGGTCGTACGACTCGACGTCCTCCTTTTGCGGAGTGACGTGCATCCAGCGCATGTAGTTGGCGTGATCGTCACGGATCATCTGGGCGGTGAAGTCGTGCATCCACTCGGGGTAGCCTACGCCGACGCCAGCCCACTCGTCCGCCGAGCGCTCCGAGAATCCTTTCAGGTAGACGAACTTGTCGTTGATATACACCCCGCCGGTGCCCACCCCGCCCTTGAACTCCGTCTTGCGGAAGCCCGTCGTCGTCTTCACGACGTCCACCACCTTCCCATCCACCGCCAGCATCGAGTACACGTCGTAAAGGCTCGGCTCATCCGGACTCCAGAACTTCGCGCTCGTCAGCGGCGCCGTCGCCGTAAGCACCGTCTTCGCGCCCTGTAGCACATCCGTATTGGTGCCCTGCATCGATGCCCGCACCACGCCGTCCCTATCCACCACAACCGCCGACAGCGACACCTTGGAACTGGGCGCTCGCCGGTCGGCCGTCGCGTTATGCACCTGCGACTCCACCGTTACATCGCAGCTCTTCCCCGCGATCTTGTAGTTGGTGCAGTAGATGTAAGTGCCGGTGGTGCCGAGGCCGTCGTAGATAGGAAGGGTCTGGTAGATTTTGCCGGTGACGTGGAGCCAGACGCGGCGATTGATGCCGCCGAAGTCGGGGTTGAAGTCGTTGGCGTTCCAGCGGAATGGGATGTCAGTGGCGCGCTCATGGTAGGTGGTGCTGTTGTCGACGCGGACGGCGAGGACATTGTCATGATCGCCGAACTGGACGCCGGAGCTGATGTCGACGCCGTAGGCAGTAACGCCGTTCTCGGAGAGGCCGAAAGGGCGGCCGTTGAGGTAGATTTCGCCGGCCTGGCGCATGCCTTCGAACTCGATGAAGACCTTGGAGCCGGCGGCGTCGGCGGGGAGCTTGAAGTGTTTGCGGTACCAGCTGATGCCCTTATAGGTTCCCCGATCGCCGCCGCTGTGGTCGATGATGACGCGGAACGAGTCGACGTCGTTCATGGTATGCGGTGTGATCACGGTCTCCCACTTCGAATCGTCAAAAGCGACCTCCTGCGCCCCCACGATGTCGCCCTTCGTGAACCTCCAGTTCGCGTTGAAGTTGTAAGTCGTCCGCGCCGTCGCGGGCGTGGCGAACTTTGTGCCGACAGCCGGTGGCGGGGGCGGGGGCAACGGAGCCGGCGCCGGCTCGGCGGCGGGTGGGGGAGGGCGCCGGGCGCGAGGCTGTGCGGGAGTCTGACCGGAGGGCTGCGTGCCAGGAAGGGTGTCCGTCTGACTGGGAGCCTGGGCGACGGCGCACGCGGCGAGGGCGAGAGCGAGGAGGGGCAGTAGGGCGCTTGGCTTCATGGTGGGCAAGTTTATCCGGTATGAAAAGATGCATGGCAAACTGAGCAGCCTAGTCAGCACACGATGGTTTGGATACGTGTGAGATACGCAGGAAGTTTCCGCTGCCGAGCCTCACAGAGTGAGCAATTATTTATTCGTGGAAACCATACTTTAGTCGGTTTACAGTCTCTCGCTCATGCGAATAGCATCCTCCCGATCCAAACAGTCTGAACATGCCCGGATTTAGCGGCTGAACACGAACGCTAGTGGAGAGTTCACATGATGTCACGCAAGCTGTCAGTACTTTTCAGTTCGGCAAAGCAAATCAATGCGACCGTAACCATCCTTGTGGGTTTGCTCCTTGTTGCCGGGGGATGGGCATACGGGCAGGATGTGAGAGCCTCCTTAGGCGGCAGGGTTACCGACTCACAAGGCGCCATTATCCCGAACGCGGCAGTCGCGGTGACGGCGGATGAAACGGGCGTGGTTCAGACAACGAGTACCAACAGCGCAGGCAACTGGATCGTCCTGACGCTACTGCCCGGCCACTATCATTTTCAGGTGAAGGCACCCGGGTTCAAGACCCAGGAGCGTACCTCCATCGAGTTGCAAATTGGCGACAAGAAGTATGTCGACACACAGATGCAGGTCGGTGCTGTAAGCCAGTCGGTGACCGTCGAGGCAACGACTCCATTGATCGACATCACCTCAGCAGCCTCGGGCTCGGTGGTCACGCAGGCAGAGCTTGAGGAGATCCCGACCCAGTCGAACGCTCCGACGATGGATGTGGCGATTTTGCCCGGTGTTACGGTCAGCCTTGGCGTTGGCGGGGGTGTGTTTCTCTGGTCGAACAGCGCTCTTTCCGGTACGACTGTGGATTCGGCGGGCAACAGCGCTGGAGCCATCTCCTATACGTTGGACGGCGGATCGATTAACTACAACTCGAGCAATGACCGCCTGGCGTTCGAACCGCCCATGGACTCTGTCGGCGAGATGCGCATGGTCAGCAACGGTTACGATGCGTCGATCGGCAGGGGGTCGGCAGCGACCATGATGCTCTCAATGAAATCGGGCGTCGAAAAGTTTCACGGCGACTTGTACGAAGACAACCAAGGCACTTATCTCAACGCAAACTCTTATCAGTACGATGCATCGCACACGCCCCAGTCCCCGATTCATGTGAACGAGTATGGCGGTTCCGTCGGCGGGCCGGTATGGATTCCCAAGCTCTATGACGGCCGCAAGAGGAAGAGCTTCTTCTATTTCAGCTATGCAGGCATTCGCAACATTCAGGCTTCGGACACGGGCTTCTCGTCGCTTCCGACTGCGCTGGAGAGAAAGGGCGATTTCAGCCAGTCCTACACGGTGGTCTCGGGCATTACGTATCCAACACAGATCTTCAATCCGTATTCGACGACCACGGGCACAAGACTGCCGTACTCGTTTGCCGGCTGCGTCCACGGAACAGCAACCACGCCCACCAACCTAACCAATACCTGCGAATCGCTGCCTGCATCGCAAATGGATCCAATTGCCGCAGCCTATTTCGCGATGGTCCCGCTTCCCCAGACCGCCGGCGACGGTGCGAATTCCGATAGTAACAACTATGCGAAGTCGGGGGAGCAGAACGACAAGTTCCACGGCTATACACTGCGTGTGGACCAAACCGAGAACAATCGAAACCACACCTATCTGGATCTGTATTACAACGTTCTGAACGAACTCAGCTACACCGATTTCGGCACCGGGGCAGACCTTCCTCTCGATGGGCGGTACCAGTACCGTCAGAACCGCGGCTTCACCCTCGACCACGACATTGCCCTGAAGGAGAGTTTGCTTCTTGACCTGAAATACAGCGTAATGGGGTATATCTCTCAACTCTATGCTTCGGGCGCCGGGATCAGCCCCACCACTATGGGATTCCCGTCAAGCTTCGCAGGTCAGATGCAGAAGCCCTCGATTCCATATGTCACCGGCGTCGGCGCCAATCTGGGTATCAGTGGACTTGGAACGGATTCGGCCGGAGGAAATGCTCCCTCCGACCTCAATCAGGACATCAACGTGAGCCTCACGCAGACCCACAAGAACCACAATTTCCACTACGGCTGGGAATACATGATCCAGCAGGAGAGCAGCACCACGTATGGCAACTCGGCTGGGACGTTCGCATTCGGCGCAAATTATACGTCACAGTATGGTACCGGCTATGGGACCAATGGGAATGGCGTAGGCAACGCCATCGCCGACTTCGATCTGGGGCTTCCTGGCAGCTCCAGCGCCATTCCAACGAATTCCAGCGCTTTCTTTTCGCAGCACTACACCGCGTTCTACTTCCAGGACGACTGGAGATATACGCCCAAGCTGACCCTGAACCTGGGCCTGCGCTGGGATTATGAGCGTCCAACCACCGAGAGATTCAACCGTTTCTTCAGCCAGTACAATCCCACCGTCCCGATCACTCCCGTAACCGCCGCGGCGCTGCCGGGCTATACGACGCTATATGCCGGCACCGGTGTAGGCAACGTCTTGCTTCAGCAGTTCGGGCCAGCGCCTGGCGCATTCCAGGTGATCGGTGCACCTTTGTATGCGGGCATCAATGGAACCAGCCGCTATGAGACCGCACCACGCTACAAGTACTTCCAGCCGCGCATCGGCTTCGCCTACCAGTTGACGGACAAGACCGTGCTTCGCGGCGGACTGGGACGCTTTGTTCAGGCCGACTTTAATCCGTCTTCCAATCAGACCGGGTTCAGTTCCTCCACTCCCTACTGTTCAACCGGCTGCAGCAACTATGCTACCGTGGGCCAGACCTGGGACAATCCGTTTCCGAATGGGCTGGTTGCGCCCGTCGGCAACTCGCTGGGAATCCTGACGAACGTAGGATTGCCCACGGGTGGCACCCCTACCTACCAGGCTTATAATGTTGGCCGTGTTTATGTGGACACAGCCACTCTTGCCGTGCAGCGACAGATCAAGGACTACCTGTTTGAGGTAGGCGGCATGTTCAACTCAACCCATGGTCTCGCTATGAGCACCAACATCAACCTTCCGCGCGCAGCGGCCTGGTTTGCAGCAAACACGCCAACCTTTGCCGCAAACGGTTTACCGAGCGCTACTCTGCCTGGCGCTACGAACCTCGCCAATCCATTCAAGGGTGTTCAGTACGTCAACACTACGGAGGCCGGCGCCACAAATGTAACCGCGTACCAATTGCTTCGTCCCAACCCCGCCGCCGGAGACATTAACTTGAACACGGGCGATGGCAAGGTCTTCTTCTATTCGCTGATCACGAAGGTAGAAAAGCGGTTCCACAACGGATTCAGCGTCCTGCAATCGTTCACCTATTCGAAGACGATCTCGGAGAACAACGTCTACGCGAACCAGGCGTTAGGTGTGAAGATTGAGAAGCGGCTGGCCACTAGCGATCAGCGGTTCCACTACACCCTCTCATCAATCTATGAATTGCCTTTCGGGCGCGGAAAGCGCTTCCTGAACAATTCCGGATGGGTCATGGATGAACTGGTTGGCGGTTGGGAGTTCTCGGGTATCTACAACTTCCAGTCGGGCGTACCCGTCGTTTTCCCAACGAACAGCTCATTCTTCCAGGGCGGAGATCCGTCGATCGGCAGCAAAAAGTCACATTCGCAATGGTTCGACACGAGCAAGTTCGCGATCTTCCCCTCAAGTTCCGTATCGAAGGCAACGCTTGCAAATACTACGATATATCCCACATGGACAGGTGTTACAGGTATGCCCGGATCATCCTTTACACCGACTAGCGGCACAGGACCACAGAACGGCGTGTACCAGGACTTTGCCACATGGAACACATACAACCCGACAACTTTCGGCGATGTCCGGCAGCCATACACAACCGCTTTCACTCTTGGCGCTCGGAAGAGCTTTGTGATTGCCGGGCCTGTTCGCTTCCAAGTGCGGATGGATGTGTTCAACGCACTCAACCACCCGCTGTTCGCCTCTGTCAATACCACTGTTGGCAACTCTTTCTTTGGAACGCTCGGTTCATCGGCGACTCTGTCGCAGAACAACTCGCCACGGCAAGTGCAGCTTTCCGGAAGGCTGATCTTCTAGCGGGTTTCTACTGTTGAGCCCAACAACCGACAGGCCACTCCCATTTGGAGTGGCCTGTGTTTCTTGGTCCGTCAACACAGCGTGCTGTTCCATGGTAGAGACAAGCGTCGGGGCGGATGGCTTTGCTCTCTCGTATACTTGCTAAATGGACGGTTCATAAGATGATTCGCAACGGTCCATTCCGCGCCATGACAAGGAGCGTGCCAAGCATTCAGAATTGCATCCATTCGCTTCGCGCGCTGTCCTGGTTTGCCGGAGTATTGCTGGTTTTGTTTGCTTCCCCACTGTCCACATCGGGCCAGGCCACGCACTTCACAAGAACCATCTGGCGTTCGAGAGATGGTCTTCCGGAAAACGGTGTTCAGGCCCTCGCCCAGGATCGTGATGGTTATCTGTGGGTGGGCACCACCGGCGGCCTGACTCGCTTCGATGGTGCACGGTTCAGCCCACTGATCGACGGAACAAACCAGACTCCTTCGATCAACAGCATTGATTGCCTCCTGCTTGCGAAGGACGGTACTCTGTGGGCGGGGACTGACGGGGGTGGTTTGTTGCATATAACTGGCCCCGGAGTGAGCAAGACTTATGCGGCCCCCGATGGGCTGACTGGCGCGTTTATTCATAGCATCTATGAGGATTCAAGGAACCGACTGTGGGTGGGAACCGACAGCGGACTTTTCCTCAAAGAAGGAGAACAGTTGGTCCGCGTCGATCAACCTGCGGCAAACGCGGCTTTTGATGTCCAAGCTATTGTGGAGGATCACGAGCACCATATTCTGGCGGGCGGCTCCCGCCTGATCTCTATAGGCATCGGACAAATCCGGAATATCTCTATGCCGGGCTCTCAGCGCCAGAACCAAGTGAACGCCATCCTGGAAGCAACGGATAGGACACTATGGGTCGGCACCGCCAGCGGCCTGTTGCATCGAGTGCATGGAGGATTTCAGCGTGTTCCAGAGATCGCTGCCGCGGTGCGTACGCTGCGCCAGACTAGTGACGGCACCGTCTGGATAGGCACCATAGGCAAAGGCTTGCGGGCCTATCGGAACGGGATATTTACGCGAATCGGTGACAAAGGCCTGTATCCGATCGATACCGTGCATAGCATCTTCGAGGATAACGACCATCGCCTCTGGATAGGAACGCAGAACGGGTTGGTGCGCCTAGTGAAGAGCCAGATCCGGGTTATACCTCTTCCCGGGTTTGGTAATGCCAATAACTACGGCGCTGTATCGGGTGCCCCGAATGGCGACATTTGGATGGTCGCCCAGCAAGCCTTCCGGGTCTCTCGGGCGAAGGCAATCCGCGCAACGTTTCCTGGCTTGCAAGGCGCGCCAATACGAAGTATCTATAGCGCGAAGGACGGGTCCACCTGGGTGGGCACAAAGGGGCGCGGCGTCTATCATCTAGCCGGAAGCGCGACAACACCCTTCTCCAACCTTCCGCGGCACTTCGCCATGAGTGGCTTTATCCGCGGCTTTCTCGAGAGTAGCCGTGGCGAAATGTGGATTGCTACGGATGACGGACTTTATTGCATTAGCACCAAGGGTATGGCCCACTACCGAACCGCTGATGGTCTTGCCAATCTAAGCGTCAGGAGCCTCTTTGAGGATCGGGACCATGATATATGGATCGGGACCGACCACGGGTTGAGCCGGTGGCACGCCGGAGCTTTTGTACAAGACGCAGCAACCGCTACCCTTCGCGAGGAGAAAGTATGGTCCGTCCTACAGGACCGGCGCGGAACCATGTGGTTTGGCACCAGAGATCACGGCCTGTTCCGGTATCGAGATAACTCCATCAATCATTACACTACCGCGCAAGGGTTGACGAGTAATATCGTCTATCAGATCCTACAGGATAGGACTGGCCGTTTCTGGATATCAAGCGAGGAGACAATCTCCTCTGTGCCTGAAGGGGACATGGATGGTGATCCTCCAGGCCAAAATCACCTTCTCAGTGTCACGCTCTATCGCATGCCCTACGAAGCGGACGGAGCCCTGCTTTCCGGAGGTCGATACCCCACAGGTTACCTCGCTCCAGACGATACTGTGTGGTTCTCCAGCAATCGCGGAGCCGTCCATGTCTTCGCCAATAGCCTAGACGTTGAGCGGGCGCCGGCCGTCAAAATCACAGGCATAACGCGCGATGGTGAGAATATCAAGGTGAACGACGACCTGCAATTGCCTGCCGGAAGCACACGTCTCACATTCTCGTTTGCCTCACTCTTTCTTGGCCCAGAGGATGGAACACGTTTCTCTTATAGACTCGATAACTTCGATCATGCCTGGATGTTCGGGGGTTCCAGTCAGACCGCTATATACACCAAGCTTCCCGCGGGGACCTACCGCTTCCGCGTCCAAGCCTTTAATATCGGCCATCCCGACCTTACTACCGAGGCGGCTTTCAGCTTTAGACAAAGGTCCTTCCTGTATCAGACCTGGTGGTTTCGTGTTATCTGCTTATTGGCTCTGCTGGGGTGCGGCATACTCGCCTATACCGTAAACCTCAGAAGAGTAAGAATGCATTTTGCAGCGGTGCTCGAAGAAAGACGCAATTTCGCAAGGGAGATGCACGATACCCTGATTCAGGGGTGCACAGGCGTATCTCTGCTGCTGGAGGCAATTGCGACGCAGCGACAGGACGCACCCGAGGATGGTGACCTCCTGGATGTAGCCAGGGCACAGACACTGGCTACAATCAACCAGGCCCGTCACGCTGTCTGGAACCTTCGTCGCAAAGAGGAGGAAGAGATCGATCTCTCTTACTCTCTGGCCGCGCTTGCGGAACAGTCTACACGGGCTTTCGGAATCCCGGTTGTGTGTGAACGAGTTGACCCCATGAGCGGCATCTCCGGATCGACTGGCCACGAACTGCTGATGGTCGCCCGTGAAGCCATTGCAAATGCGGCGACGCATGGACATCCGGACTGGATCCGAATCTCCGCTTCGCTGGAAGGTATCGATCTGACTCTGACCGTTATCGACAACGGCAGCGGATTCGTCGAGACAACGCTGTCCGACGCCACTGGCGAGCATTATGGTTTGGTTGGCATGCGCGAGCGCATGCGCCGGATCGGCGGTACCCTTCTTATCCACAGCGAATCGGGTAGAGGAACCGAGGTCGTGATGAGGCTACGGCACGCACCCCGATGGTTCCGTGCTCTCGGTCGGAGATCAAAAGGAATATTACAGTGAAAGCTGAAGAAACCATACGCGTTCTTGTGGTGGACGATCATCCCATCACTCGTGCCGGCATCGCCGCCATCTTGCAGGCGCAACCGGGAATGCAGGTTTGTGCCCAGGCTGGCAGGGTGGCCGACGCTGTAAGGTTGTTTGAGAGACACTGGCCCGACATCACGCTCATGGACTTGCGTCTGCCGGACGGCAACGGTGTAGAGGCGATCCGGTGCATTCGTCAGAAGAACCCGTCAGCGAAGATTATCGTCCTGACAACCTATGAAGGCGACGAGGATATCCACCAGGCGCTGCAAGCTGGAGCCATGGGGTACCTCATCAAAGGCATGACCCACAATGTACTAGTGCAAGCCCTACGAAGTGTGCATCACGGGCACCGATTCTTGCCTCCACCAATTACGCAAACGCTCTCCCTGCGACTGCCAGGCTCAGAACTGAGTCATCGGGAGCGCGCGGTTCTGAAGCTGATGGTCGCGGGCAAGAGCAATCGTGAGATCGGCGAGGAACTCCACATCAAGGAGGCCACAGTGAAGTCGCATATTACGTTGATTCTGATGCGCATGAATGTCACAGACCGAACCCAGGCTGTCGTTGAAGCGCTGAAACGCGGCCTAGAGCATCTGTAACTTTACACAGCGCAATATTTGCGACTTACGTGGGCTGGCTGACGTATACTCCCTGTCGAAGAAAATATACGGTTACCCTGGAGTGGTTACTTATGAAGTTTGGCCTGAAGCTTTGCCTCGTCTCGCTGTTGGTCCCGATGTCGCTTGCCCCGATGTTGCTTGCGCAGGAGGCACGCCCGTGGCAGCAGGTCACCGTGCCGTCGACGCGCGAGGTGGCGGCGAACTTCAAGGCCCCGCCGCGCGAGTACGGCGCTATCCAGCCCTTCCAAAGCTGGAACGGCACCGACCCCGCCGAAGTCCGCGCTCGCATCAGCCGCGATCTGGACCGCCTCTCCGCCAATGGCATCTTCATAATCAATCTCTCGCCCGGCCGGCGCGATATGGCCCACGGTGAGCCCGCGTATCTCTCCCCCGGCCACATGGACCAAGTGAAGTACACCGTCGCCGAACTGGCCAAGCGCAACATGCGCATGTGGATTCAGGACGAGAGCGACTACCCCAGCGGATTCGCCGGCGGCTACATCACGGAGCGCTACCCGGAGTTGGGCATGCAGGACATCGTCGCCGACATCTCCGTGCACGTAGCGCCCGGCCAGACGCTGCAGATGCCGGTGCCCCCGGACACGCTGGCCATCTGGGCGACGGAGATGGACGCGCAGGGCGCCATCGAGAAGGTGATTCCGATCCCCGTGCCCGCGGACCTGCAGTTGAAGTACCTCACTCCGGCCGAGGGCAGTACGCCGAACGAGCCGCGGCATAGCTGGCAGGTGCAGTTCCTGCGGCATGTGTATCTGAGCTCGCCGACGCGCAACTTCAACCGCGCGGACGGGACGCGGGCGAAGGACGCGACCTACACGATCATCGACTATCTAGATCCGAAGGCGACGGACGCATTCCTGCACACCGTGCACGAGACGTATTACAACGCGGTCGGCGACCAGTTCGGCAAGACCGTGCTGGGCTTCTTCGGCGACGAGCCGGATTACTCGAGCGGTATCCCCTGGACCCCGAAGCTGCTGGATACCTTCAAGGCGCAGAAGGGTTACGACCTGACGCCGTACATTCCCTCGTGGTTCGATCGCAAACCGATTCCGGGAGCGGACCTCGCTCGTGCGGATTACTACGATGTCTGGAGCGGCATCTTCCGCGACTCGTTCTTCGGAGAACAGGCCAACTGGGCCAAGGCGCACAACGTCGAGTACCTGGTCCACCTCAACCACGAGGAAACCATGCTCGCGCTGGAGCGCAGCGAAGGCGACTACTTCCGCGACGAGCGCTACGTGCAGGTTCCGGGGATCGACAACCTGAACCAACTCATCCCCAGCGTGGTCCACACGCCTGACGGCACGTGGAACATCAACAACAACTTTCCCAAGCTGGCGAGCTCGGACGCGCATCTCTTCGGCAAGCCCAAGGTGTGGGCGGAAGATGGCGGCAGCACCGGCGTAGACGGCAAGTACCAGCTCGATTTCCAGGCCGTGCGAGGAGTGAACGCGCTTGAGATCCGCGTGCCGGTCACGCGCTTCGGTCAGGACGCGAACGCTTCCGCACCGCCTCCTCCCGTTCCGCCGGAGGCCGCGATGATTGCGTGGTATGCCAACCGCGCCGGCTACCTGATGGCTATCGGGCGCCCAGCGGCGCAGGTGGCCCTTTACCATCCCGGCAACAGTATCTGGATGGGCGGCGACGCGGCAACCGAAGCCGACCGCAGCACTACCAAGCTCGGCTGGCAGCTCTTCGAACACCAGGTGGACTGGGACTACTTCGACGAGCAGTCGCTCAGCTCCGTCGCGAAGCTCGAAAATGGCGGCTTCACCAACCTCAGCGGTCAGACCTACAAGGCCATCGTGCTGCCGTCGATGACGGTCATCACGCGCACCGGCCTCAACCGCCTGCGCGAGTTCGCCAAGGAAGGCGGCAAGGTCATCTTCGTCGGCCAGACGCCCTCGCTCATCGTCGACAAGACCTTCATGGACGCGAAGGAGAAGCCCGACCTCAGCTTCGCCACGCTGATCGAGTCCTCCGGCGACATCACGCCCGCCGTGCTGGCCGCGCTGCCCAAGCCGGACGTCAAACTCGACGCCGACTTCCCGCGCCTGACCTACACCCACCGCCAGTGGACCGACGGCGACATGTACTACTTCTTCAACGAGAGCAACAAGTCCGAGTCGCGCACAGCCACCGTCGCCGGCCACGGGGTTGCTCAGGATTGGAACATGGCTACCGGCGAGATTCATCCCATCGGCGGCGCAACCGCCGGCGCGGACGGAATCAAGATCCCGCTGGTGCTCGCACCGTATGAGGCGAAGGTGATTGTCGTCGGCCCGCTGCCCAAGGAAGCCGCGGCGGCCGAGCCGTCATTCGCAGCAGGCACCACGCTGGCCGAGCTGACCGGCGACTGGAGCCTGACGCTGAACGGCAAACCCATGACAACCGAGCTGAAGTCGTGGGAGGACCTGGGCACAACGGGCTTTGCCGGGCCGGCCACCTACCACAAGCAGTTCACCACTGCGGCTGCGCCAAAGGGCAAGCGAGAGTATCTCGAGATCGCCGATGTGCACGATTACGCCAAGGTGACGCTCAATGGCAAAGAACTGGGCGCGGCAGGCTGGCAGCCGTATCGCTGGGACGTGACCGGCGCGCTGAAGAAAGGCGCGAACGACCTGGTCATCGAAGTGGACGCGCTGGCCACGGGCCGCAGCGGCTTCGGTGGTCCTCCGCCAGCTGCTGCACCAACGGCAGCGACCACCGCGCCTGGTTTAGCGACGGCTCCGCCCGCAGGTGTAGGCCCAGGCGCTGGTGCAGGAGCGCGCCGCAGATCAGGCGCAGGTGTCGCCGGAGCCGTTGGCGCAGCCGCCGGGGCGGGCGCACCTGCCGCTCCAACTGGAGCAGGTGGCGGAGGACGCGGTGGAGCATCCACGCCCGCAACCTCCGGCCTCTTCGGCAGCGTCAAGCTGGTCGCGTA
Organism: Granulicella sp.; assembly: GCA_003133205.1. Next base: position 19,090 of record PKWK01000217.1, read on the forward strand.
CTAGCCTCTCCCCCTACCGAGACTACGCCGGACGCGGCTAAGGCAGGCATTGGCCCGTGGTCTCAGGTTCGTCTACACACTCCCTATCAGTCAGGACGAGTTGTTTCTCGAAAAGGATATATTGGCTCCCGCTTTAAAATACGTCGCACGGTTCCTCCTGTTGCATAACGCTACTTAAGAAACTGTGGCAATGCTGAAGCAACTTTGGTGACGAGGCCTCCTGATGAAGACGAACGCGATTTTGATAGCAGCTATGGCACTGATCTCTAACGCGGCAATCGCGCAAAGCAACGCGAAGCCTGTACATCGCTATGTGGTCACGGATTATGGCGCGGTCGCCGATGGGAAGACGGTCAACACCAAAGCTATTCAGGCCGCGATCGACAAATGCGCCTCGTCTGGGGGCGGTGTGCTCGTTATCCCCAAGGGGACATTTCTCAGCGGTGCGATCTTTCTGAAGCAGGGGGTGAATCTGCTGGTGGAGAAGGACGGCGTGCTGAAAGGCACTACCAACATCGATGACTATCCGGTCATTCAGACCCGCTGGGAGGGCACGGAAGAGCCATGGACTTCGGCGTTCATCAATGCCGAAGGCGTCACAGGTCTCGAGATATCGGGCGAGGGTACGATCGATGGCTCGGGTGAAGAATGGCTGCAGAACAACCCGCCTCGCAGGCCGGCGCCGGCCGTTACGGGGAACGATCCGGCTGGGGCCGCTCCTACCGCACCGCCGCCGGGCCCACCGGCAGCTGGCCCTCGGCGCGGACGCCCGCGCCTGATCGGGATTCAGAACTCGAAACACGTTCGTATCGCGGACCTCAACCTGCACAATCAAGCCGTATGGTGCCTCTTCATCCTCTATAGCGAGGATGTTACGGCAGAGGGACTGCACATCACGGCGGAACATAATATTCCTAGTTCCGACGGGATCGATATCGACTCCTCGAAGCATGTGGTGGTGAACAACGTGTACATCGACGTCAACGACGACTGCATCTCCATCAAGTCCGGCAAAGATGCGGATGGTCTGCGCGTCAATCGTCCTGCGGAAGATATTCTCATCGAGAATTCTCATTTTGCATATGGCCAGGGCGGCGTCGCCATGGGTAGCGAGACCTCAGGCGGAATCCGCAACGTGGAGGTGCGCGACTCGGTCTTCGACTCTGGCAACTGGGCGCCGATTCGATTCAAGTCGCAGCCCAGCCGCGGAGGAGTGGTTGAAAATATCACCTATCGCAACATCAAGCTGAACGGCACCAAGCAGGCCTTCGAGTTCAATCTGGAGTGGCGCATGGTGCCGCCCATCGCTCCGCCGGCAAAGGTCCTTCCGATTGTGCGCAACGTAAAGATCATCAACGTCTCCGGGGACGTTCAGTCGGTTGGGATCATGCACGGCCTTGCGGGAAGTCCCATCGATGGCGTCTCGTTTGAGGATTGCAAGATTACGGCGGACAAAGGCTTCAAGCTCGATCATGCTCGCAACGTCGATCTGAAGGGATTGACCCTAGACGTGAAGCAAGGCGATGCCATCACCAAGACGGATGTCGAGTAACGAATCGTTGGGTAAGCGATTCGATCAAGGTTTTTTTGTAGGCACAACGACGATAGTCGCGGTGATACTTTCCGGCAGCACCGTATCGTCTACGGTGAACTTGACCGAGTAGGCGCCTGCCTGGCGCGCGGTAGGCGTCCACGAGAATGTTCTGCTTGCCCCATCGAATGTTGCGCCGGAGGGTAGGCTGGCTGCGGAATAGGCCAGCTTCGCCCCTGGGGCTGGATTTCTGGCAGTCACTTGGAACTCCAAGAGCTGTCCTGCAGCAATTCTCTGGGGGCCGATCCAGTCAAAGCTGGGTCTGTGGACTGTCAAGGGTAGCGGGTACTTGTCGTCGGCGATGGCGTAGCTGTAGGGGTGGTCGGTCGAGGGCGCGGTTGGGTAGGTGTAGAGGGTGTCCGGCGGCGTGCCTGGGGAGGGGTGATCTACATTGACAGTTTCCATGTGTAGTGCGGGCGAAACAACGAGGTCTTTTACCCCTGTGGTTTTGTAGGGTTGGTTGGCGACGTATTCCTCGTCGGGGGTTCGTTTTTTCGTATCTTTCACGCTGACGATCACCGGCACTCCGGCGGCAGTTACTACATTGACTGCGGTGAATCGCACCGAGGCGGCGTCATCCAACACAATTGCCGGGCGTCGATCCTCGACCTTGTACTTCAAGGTGACGTCTCTTAGGGTTAGTCCTTGGATGTGCCTTGCATAAATTCCATAGGATGGCAGGATACCCAACATACTGGGTTCCGGATATTCACGAGTCATTTCTGGAATATTGTAAGGATCGTTCGCCCAGCCACCTTTGCTTTCATTGAGCGAGGGATCCCAGCTTACTCTCGGGAGCAACGCTTCGCTCTTGCTGAAGAACGGGTTTACCAGCCAGGGCAGTGATTGATTCGCCGCGGAAGCTCCATAGGGAGTGGAGGCGTAGTTACTGGTAAGCTGCCTTTGGTCAATCGCGTCCTGCATTGTTAGACCGCCGCGATATTCGACTAAAACATTGGTCATGCTGACATTTTCGATGGGGTGGTCCACCAGACCGTTCAGCAAGATGGGATAGCGAGGGTCGGCGTCTTCGACCACGACATTACGAATTGTGATATTTCGAATCTGCGCGAACCCGACACCCACTGCATTGGCGGAGAGTGGGTCCGTAGGTTTGCTGGAGTTTGGGTTGAGCCTTGTGGGAGCCTGGGGATTGACGATCGCGATAGGCCGGCTTGCGCCGCCGATGTTGACCTCCTGCGATTTGTTATAGGAGGGGATGGTGCGCACGGGCGGATAGTTGCCGTAGGTGGCGGGTTGGTTGGGCAGGATCCAACTGGTGTCATTCAGCCGCACATCTTTTGCGGGACTGACGTCGTCGCCAGTGCCGATGCCGGTAACCGGCGCGCGACCGCGGTCGCCGATCACGATGAAGATCGGCGAACTGCTGGTGTGCTTCATCTGGATATCGCTGAAGAGGACGTTCTGCAGGGTTGCCCCATCGACCGATTCGAGAGCGAATCCGCGGGAGCGATCGAAGAGGATGTTGCGAATAGTTACGGTGTCGAGGCCGCTGGTGCCTTCGGTGCCGAACTTCACTCGCCCGGTGGGGCCATCGCGATCCGACGCGACCAACCTTTGCGTGGAATAGACTCCATTCAGAACGGACCCGGCGTCGTAGCCACTTACAATATCTTTTTCAAGGAGGATGTTTTTAGTGTCGCGATAATGGCCGATCCCGAACGATCCTTTTAGCACGATGGCGTCGTCGTTTACGGAGTTGAAGGTTGAATTGCGAATGGTCATGTTCTGGGTTGTGTCGATATCGATGCCATCGCGATTGGTATCGACCACAATTCCGTCTATCGTCCAGTTGGTGACTCCTGAGCCAAGAATGGCAAAGTGTCCGCCGTTCCGGATATGAAAGTCGCGAAAGATAACATTCGAGGCATTTTTTAAGGCGACCGCTTTATTGGCGCCAGCCGGCGTGCCTGCTGGGGAAGTTCTCGACGCGGGTTCGCGTGGATCGCCTCCGGATAGCACGTTGACGGTGATCCCGTTGTTATCGATGTAGCTTCCGTCGATGAGCCCCGGACCGGAGATCATGACGTCGCTGACATCGATCCCATAGATCAAACTATTGGCCCAGTGAGAGTGGCCGGAGTCCTGGATACCGACGAAGAGATTCTCCTCCGGCGCGTCATAGAAGCCTCCGTCCTGGCGCTCGCCGGTGCCGGGAATGGCGGCTCGGAGGACCGAGTTCTTCGATGCGAAGTGCAGGTTGACGCGACTTTTGAGGCGGATGGAGTAGGTTTTGAAGACGCCTTCGGGGATGAGGACGGTACCGCCTCCAGCTTTCGCCGCAGCGTCAATCGCGGAGTTGATGGCTGCCTGATTCTTGAGCGCGGGGCCATCGGGGACGGCGCCATACGACAGGATATTGAAGAGGGCAGCCTTCGGCTGAGGCAAGACGGTGACACCGCTTCCGGTGGCGAGTTTGATCTCCGGGTGGGCCGCGGGTTGCGCGATGGCCAGACTGCCGGGGAGAACCCCGATGGCCAAGTAGCTCCCTGCAAGCAGAGATCGTAACAAGATGCCTCGACTGCGATTCAATCGGCCTCCTACGGTTGGGCGCTCTCGCAGCTTACTCTCGCGTGTTCTGCCCAAGCGGTCAAAACGAGCGCCCCAGAGCGGTAAGTAGGTCGCTCGGCCGCCGCTGACATCGTAGCATTGCGCGGTCACGAAGGAGCACTCTGGGCTGGCGAGGAAGTGGACGACGTACGCGACCTCTTCCGGTTGTCGCGATCCTATGGAGTCGAAGCGTCCTGGTTCATCAGATTGAGAACCAGGCGTTTCAGAGAACGATGAGCAGCCAGACCAACTTTGGCGCCGCGTTAGAGGCTGTTATGAAGTTCATGCGAGTTGTTTGAACATGTTTGCGATCATGATGCATGCGAAGGCGACGTAATGAAATCCTTTGAGGGTTGTGTCGAGCCGTTCGTAGTCGCGCACGAGTCTGCGGAATCGGGCGGCCCAGGCGAAGCTCCGTTCAACCACCCAACGGCGCGGCAGCAGCACGAAGCCGCGTTTCGCCATGGGGTGTTTGACTACTTCGAGCCGGATGCCGTGGCTCTGGGCTGCTTCGGCCGCAGCCTGACCGGTGTAGCCCTGGTCGACATACGCCATCTCGACGGAGCCGCCTGTGACCTGCTCGATCTCTCCTGCCAGTGCCTCGACCTGGGCGCGGTCGCCCTGATCGGCGGCCGTGACCTTCAGCGCAAGCAAGTGGCCCAGCGTATCGACCGCGATATGCACCTTCGAGCCCTTCCTCCGCTTGGCTCCGTCGTAGCCGGCACGGGCGCCCGACTCGGGCGTGGACTGCAGCGTGCGGCTGTCGAAGCAGACCGCCGTCGGCTGGCCCTTGCGGCCGACGAACTCGCGTAGCAGAATGCGTGTGTCCTCGACCAGCCGCTCGAAGCATCCGGCCCGCATCCAGCGCTGTATCTGCTGGTAGATCGCAGGCCAGGGTGGGTAGTCATGCGGCATGAATCGCCACTGGTTGCCCGTCCGCGCAATGTAGCGGACGCCGTTGAACACCGCCCGCAGATCGTGCTCCCGATGAGCGCTGTCCTCCCGGCTCAACAGCAAATAAGGCAGCACAAACCACCACTCTTCATCAGACACATCGCTCGGATACCCAACCTGACCCTTCTTCCCCATCCCTCCATGTTGGACAGAAAGCAAACCCGCGCAAAGAACCTAGCAAGGTGCAAACTTCATAACAGGCT
>PKWK01000021.1 GCA_003133205.1 Granulicella sp.
GACAAGAGAAAGATCGTCACAGCGGTGGGCCGCGAACTGCTGGGTTTTATCTGGGCCATAGGTACCAAAGCCGAAGCGACTGTCAGGCAGCGAATAGCAGCTTGAGGAAAAGCAAAAACCTTCCTGAGAAGGAAAGACAAAAGCGAACTCACTAATGAAAATCGTCGTCCAAATCGAGCACAGAGCCAGCAGCAGCCGGAGCAAGCACGAAGGAGAATCCTCGTTTGGTCTATGCGACAGGCTCAGCCGGACTCGCGACAACAGTCAGAGGCAGCTCCCGACGGATCAAGATTATGCGGTTTCGACCCGCGAATATCAGACTGATCAATCGTCGCTGAAAACTGCCCCGACTGCTGCTCGCTCTGTCCTCGAAAAACGACGAAAACAACGACAACAACAAACCCACAGATTGCGCAGGTTGACACGGTCACTCCATATCAGACCATCACCCTCTTTGGCACCGTCAGCAACTCAGCCACCAGCCGTATCTCCAGGAACGGACGCAAGTATACCGCCTTCGGGGTCTCCATCATCTCTGACCGCAACCAGCAGGCCTTCCACTACAACGTCGTTGCCTTCGGCAAGCAGGGCCACTTCGCCAAGCCCCTCCAGAAGGGAACACGCATCAAGCTTGTCGTCCAGGCGCAGTCCCAGCCCGATAACATCGCCACCCTCCCTCCTCACCGCAACCTTCGTGCGACCGGTCCATCCGGTTGCACGGGGGTAGTCCCAGCTTCGAGGGGAGGAGATGGGGGATGTAACAAAAACTAATCAGATGTCGATAACTATATTGACTTTGGTACAATCAGTTCATGGAGACGCAGATGCAGCGCCTACGCAGATTCGCTGATCAGCAGCCCGTAATCCGGTCTGCCGATCTGGAGCGTCTGGCCGTCCCCCGCAACTACCTCGGTCGTCTTGTTCGGGAGGGGAAGCTGGAACGGGTAGGCCGTGGGCTCTATTCTTCCGCCGACCATCCACCCACCGAAAATCGGTCGCTGCTGGAGGTCTGTCGGAAAGTGCCCCAAGCCGTGGTCTGCCTCTCATCCGCGCTGCGCTTCCACGAACTAACGACGGAAAACCCCTTTGAGGTCTGGATAGCTCTGAAACCCGGAGCCTGGTCGCCTCGCATGGAATACCCACCCGTCCGTGTCGTCCGCTTCTCAGGAGCAGCTCTGACTTTCGGCGTGGTGGAACATCTTGTGGAGGGAACCGAGATCAAGGTTTACTCCCCTGCTAAAACCGTTGCCGACTGTTTCAAGTTCCGGTCGAAAATCGGAACCGAGCTGGCGCTTCAAGCTCTTCGAGAATGCTTCCGTGAGAAGAAGGCTACGATGGACGAACTCTGGGAGGCAGCGAAAGTCTGTCGCGTCGCCAACGTCATGCGTCCGTATATGGAATCGCTGTCATGAGTAAATCTGTCACCAACGTCGCAGCCTCCGTCCGGCAGCGTCTCCTCAACCTGGCGCGAGACCGCAACGAAGACTTCGGTTTGCTGCTGACGAAATACGCCTTGGAACGTCTGCTCTTCCGCATCGGCCAGTCGGAGCACAGGATGACTTTCATTCTGAAGGGGGCCTTGCTCTTTGAACTCTGGACGGCACAGGCCCACCGCCCGACGAGGGATGCAGATTTTCTTTCCATTGGGAGCGGCGATCCCCGCCGCTTCGAGGCCATCTTCAAAGAGATTTGTGTTCTACCCGTCGTTGACGACGGTCTGGCCTTCGACCCGTCGAGCCTGACGGCGCGGCAGATCAAGGAGGGTGCGGACTACGAGGGGGTGCGGGTCAGCTTCCTTGGCTATCTGGAGAAGGCCAGAATTCCCATGCAGCTCGACATCGGATTTGGGGACGCCGTAACCCCTCCGGCGGTCGAGACGGCGTTTCCGACGATCTTGGATGGGCCGGCAGCCGTCCTTCTCACCTATCCAAGGGAGACGGTCATTGCAGAGAAGTTTGAGGCGATGGTGAAGCTCGGCATCGCAAACACCCGGATGAAAGACTTCCACGACCTGTACTCCCTATCCCGTCTCTTCTCATTCGAGGGACAGATCCTCTCCGAAGCGATCGTGCGGACATTCGAGCGTCGCAAGACCAGACTCCCGCTGGCACCACCAATCGCTTTCACGGCGGAGTTTTTTGAGGACGAATCGAAGCAGCGCCAGTGGACTTCCTTCAATGGAAAGAACCGGCTCTACATCGAAGCCGTTCCCCTCAAAACCGTCGTGGGCGACATCGAGCAGTTCGTCATGCCGCTCGTTCTGGGAGTGGCAACTGAGGGGAAGTGGAGACGTTCCTGGCGAGCTGGCGGACCTTGGCAAGATTGACCGCTGCCATCCAACGGCAAACGCTTTTCGCATCGGGGCACAATCCGGGCACAATACCCAACTACGCGACGCCGGATGTTCTTGATGGTGGTGACGGTACTATCGATCTTCATTATGTTCTCCCGCAAAATGCGCTCACGGCGGTCGCGAGCTCGTCACGCCGCCCTGAGTTCTGCATGTTGTTCACGTTTTGCCCGTTGGGTGCTCAGTAGTGACTTCATCCAGGTCTCATCTACCTTACGAAAAGAAAATTCGAAGAGGTTGTGGCGGACGAATTCGCGGACAGATGATTCGGTGATCCGCTCCTTGCCCGGATCCATTTGCAGCGCGTTAGTGGTCAACCACATCTGGATGCTCCGGTTCGGGACACCAAGTAACTGTTGAAGCTGCTTGATCGAGTATCCGTCCGTGAGTTGGGCAGTTATCTGCATCTGTGAAAGCTGGTGCCTGATGGAGTACCGGCTCCGCCCCAGTCGCTTGGCTATCGAGTTGATACCCAATAGCCCAGCCAGATTACGAAGGGCATCTTTCTCTTTGTCGGTCCATGGCTTGAATGGGCGGACGCTGTTCAATCCGAACTTCCGTGCTCGGTTCATAACGGCCGTGCGCGGAATCCTATGCGACGAACAGAACTTGGTTAGTTCTGCGGACAACGCAAGTCTCTTGAGCCCCACTCGCCGATAGATTTGACGAAGTTGGTCATCCGTATCCGCGGTCCACTTGTACTTCGCAGGCGGCCGGACAATCTTCATCCGGCAATCATTGCATAGTCCGAGAATGAGCTTCGACGGGTAACAATCACAGGCTGCACACGCAACCTGGTTAGGGAGTGGCATGTGCAGCCTCCTTTTGAAATGATTTGTTAATTGTTATAAAACTAGCTAGGCGGTTTCTTTCTTTAGGGCGCCGTAGATCACGTAGAGCAAGGCCCTGTAGAGCGACTGAAGGAGGTAGCTGAAAACCAGCGCCACCACGACGGCGACTCCGAGGCTCATCAAAATTTGATTGAGCCGAGCTTTGCGCAAAGCCTTATCCCATTCGGCCTTGATTTCCTTGGGTGACTTGCCCACAAACTCTCTGGCCTCGCCACTGGGCATATCGACCTCCGCATGGATCGCCGATGCTTTGGTCATATCGAGTTTTACGGTTTCTTTGCCGGTCGGGTGCGCGGCTGGATGAATAGGCTTTCCGCTGGCGTCCCACTCAGTCACGGTGCTGTTGCTCGCGTTTTGTGCCTCAGGTGCAATCGCAGTAGCTCCTTGAGGTGGCTCAGAAAGATCAATGTGATTTCCGGTGCCGTCCACGTACCAGTAGCGCGTGTTTTGAAGAACTGTGTTCGTAGGCTCGGTTCCGTTCGTCGTCAGGAACCATGCGGCAAAGGGCAGAAATATCAACGCAGCGAAGAACAAGACACGTGCGAGCCGGTGCCACCAGCGCTGTTCGAGTTCCAAACGCCTAAAAGTGTTTCGCCACGGAAAGAAGAATCCAGAAACCATACTCATACTGCCTGCCTTTCGCACGACGATTGTAAGCCATCGACTAGAAACACGAATACGCCGCACTAGGGAATTGCTAGCTCAGCGCCGGGAATGTTCTTGGACGGGTCGTAGGCTGGCTCGAAGCATGAGCGGCAACGGGCCTCATATGCTCCAACAGTACCAACCTGAACACGCTCTTTACTGGCACTTAATCTCTGAGTGTGAATCGCATTTTTTCCACACCTAATGCAAATGGCCGAGAGTTTGAGCACCTCGTCAGCGATCGCCATCAAGTCCGGCACTGGCGCAAAGGGAATGCCCTCAAACGTCGTGTCGAGGCCGGCGATCACAACACGTTTGTTCGCGCGCACGAGAAGATTGACGAAGTCGACTATCGACCCATCAAAGAACTGCGCCTCATCGATGCCAATGACATCGAAGCTGTCGAGGTTGGGCATCACAATATCTGCTATGGCGTAGACATCTTTGACGGGGACAGCAGCAATCGTCATCTGGCTATGCGATGCGATCGCGGAGTCGTGATAACGCGCATCAATGCCGGGTTTGAAGCAGCGCACGCGCAACTTGGCAATGAGGGCTCGCNNTGAGCCTTCGGATCAATTCTTCTGACTTGCCTGAGAACATTGGTCCGGTGATCACTTCGATGCGTCCTACTTGTGGCTGAGACATATGTCGTTTTCGTTTCCGTCGCGCTTGCCAAACAGCAGCGCAACAATGGGGTTAGAGTGCTACTGGATGGGCACTAGCGGGTAACTGTCAGGCCGCCCTCTTGACGCGGAGCTTCACCTTCCCAACCAACGGAAGGCAAACGATTCTTGAGAGCTAAACCGTTCCTGCCACTTGCGCGGCTTCCCGTCCTCGTAGACAGCGGTGCTCTCCCTTACAGGGATAAACGTGGCCTGCTTCTCCCCCACCGAAACGTCGAAGCCGAAGTCTTCAATCGGCGTCGGGTCTCTAGGAGTCATGCCGTCGAACTTCTTGAGATAGGGGAGTGAGGCGCGGCTCATATAGCAATAGCCAACTCCGTCGACCCACTCTGCAATGTGCTTGCGGATGGGGGCGTCGCACGTATTGACGATCACAAACCGTTGTTGCTTCATAGTTCCTTTCTGATCGCTGTCGCGCCCGATCAAACGATGACACCAAAACTGCGGCATCTATCGATCCACCATGGCGAGATGGCTCCGCGCCAGGTGCAACGGTACTCGCTCACGGTCATAACGCGTTCCGGCGTTCGCTGGAGTGGTTTAGGAAACGACTTGAGTTTTGCAAACTGCACGAGTGACGGGTCGAACACACCCTCTTCGGTCATCATCCACGTGTGTTGGTGTACTGGCCCGTGATTCCCAAACCTCACCCATCCTTCAATTACGCAGTCATCGTCCTTGAGTTGTGGCAGGCATGCGATCACGGTGGGCACGCAAGAGCCGCGGCGGTGGAGTTTTACAGTGTTGGGTACTTGTGGCAGCATTTGGATCCTTCGGCGGGGGAGCGAGTGTGCATGGCTCCCCCGCGGTTAGGTGTCGGGATTAGCAGATATGGTTCGTCTGCGCCGACATGACTTGCATGTTAAGATCCAGCATTTTCTTCGCACACGATTTGCAGAACACTACGTGGCGATTTCTTTCCAACATATAGCTTCTGATGTCAGTGGCGCAGGACACGAGTTCGTCCCGGCTAAGGCATTCCAGTTCTCGGTTCTCTAGAGGAACGCCTAGAGTGGTGAAGAGCCTGACAAAATCTGCCTTTCGAACCTCTACCATGTCAGGGAGCTTGATCTGGCGGCGGTAGGGCGCCCATATTTTGGATTCACGCAGAATCTTCGATGCTGGATGGTCGACGTTGTTGAGTGCGATGTAGCGAAGGTTTGCTTCTCGGTCTCCTGCAATGAAGTCCGTGTCGCAAAACGAAGTGGCAGTGAGTGCAGCCACCTTTGCGACCGATGCGGTGTTTGCTTCCCTCAACGCCTTCGGAACTGGCGGGATAATCCAGAGAGCTTGCCCACCTACACCCAACTCAGCCAATGTCGACGGAAGTGGGGGAAGGGAAGCTGTGACTGCGGGCTTCACATAGCTCAGCAATGAATCCGCGAAGTATCCGATCGGATCACAGAGCGTTCCAAGATCGTCTGTAACTGAATCGTCTTCGGTGACCAGGAGTTCAAAGATTTCTGGACCGACATGCAGCTTCTCCATCGCACTTCGGAGCGAGTCGATTCTGTATTGCTCAACTGCGTCGGCCAGAGTGTCGGGGACCTGGTACATCCCAAAATGCTCTACAAATGGGATTGATGCGTCGTACTGAATCATGGGGTGGCCATTTCTTCTTGTTGGTGGTTGAGAGGCATGTTTAGCTGCTCGCCAAGCATGCCTTTGATTGCGGCGGTGAGGTCTGCCCTGTTCTGTGCCTTTGTCGGGACATCTTTCTTCGGTTTCCCCTTTCCGCTTGCTGTTGATGCGTCAACTTCTCCAAGGCTAAGGATTTCGGTGAATGTTCGGCGCGCATAGACCTTATTGAGCCGCTTCACGTCGTAGTTCACGTTGACTGCGACTGGAATAATCTCGTGAATAACAGTTGTTGGTATGCCGTCTGGGGTCTCGGCGCCCTGCCTATGAATTCGGGCCACGGTTTGGCGGTGCCCTGAGTCATGCCATGGAATGCCAAGCGTTACGAGGGCGTTGGAGACCTTCTGTGAGCCGTCCACACCGACAGACCAGCTAGAACTGGCGATCAGGCTGGAATCTTTCTGCGTGAGGTATCTGCCGAGTTCCGCGTCGTCGCTATCTCCAGTGCAGCGGAGGTGTTGGACATTTCTGCTCTTGAGAAATGCCGCGATCACTGCGGACGGGCCATCCACAAAGTAAGTGAAAAAGATGGGGTTTACTGATGAGTCCAACGGTTCGTAATTCAGCTTCACAACTGGGAATCGCAGGCGATCCAGCGCGGACCAATCCACAAGCGACTCGTCGGTATCTTTCTTCTTTTTCGATGAGGTGGGCTTGGGAGGTAAGACCTGGCGCTCAACCTGCGCTTTAGCTTGCTTGTCAGTCTCCAATTCAATCAACTGGGCGAGGTCATAAATCGAATCACGATTGTCGACAGGGGTTGCTTCATCAGCCGAGAGCAGCACCCGCTCCGTTTTGATTACGGCCTTCCCACGGAGGCTGTAGATGTTCTGAAGCGCGTAATCCATGCGCACAATTTCTTTATCTAGCGTCGACATCTCTGAGGCATTGAGCTTAGCTGCGATGTCCGACGGCACTTTGAACGGATAGATGAATCTCCGCAGCTCGGGCAGTCCATAATTCAGAAACTGGAATCCGTTCTGTTGCAGTTCGCCGCGGAGACGTAGCGCGTTTAATTCGCTCATTTCCTTATCAAACTCGCCAACCTCGACGCCAATAAGCTCAAAGAGCGCTTGTCCTTCGCGGGCATCCACCCGGACAGGAGTACCTGTCAGAACAGCGATACGTGGTTCAGGGCCGAGCTCGTCGAGCAAATACCTTAAGCCCTCCATCCGGGGTTTGTATTTGACGTCGCTGTTTTTCTCCCCAAGTTCGGGGTCTATCAGATTGCACGAAACTAGGAGATGTCCTTCATCAAAAGTTACAAGCCCTGGGCGGTGCGCGATAAGAGCATCGATCATCCGGCGTGTCTTCGGGCCTTGCTGCAACTTTTCGCTGTTACACACGAAATAGTGGTGCTTGCCAGGCGCAAGGTAAGATGGAACCCCATAGTCGGAATAGTGAATTACCGCATCCGGATCTTCCGTGAGTAGCTCGAACGCCAACTGCGGATTCTTGTCGTTGGTTATTTTCTTGGGCGAGAATAGCAGGCTGAATCGGATGTCAAAGGCTGCGACGATCGCAGGAATAGTTCGGGTTTTTCCCAAGCCGGCTGACGACCAATTAATAAAACGACGGTGGTCGTGCGCGTACCAAAGGGAGAATGCCTGCATCCAGTTCCTCCCGTTTATATGGAAGGCAGAGGCTCCGTCGTACTGGCGCATAAACTCGGTTACGAGCTGAGGCTTAACTTCGACGAGCTTGTCCAAGATGTTGTTCTGGATAAACTCAAAACCGTTGCCCTCGCCGCAGTCCTGGCGATCGAGGATCTCCCACGCATTGCAGTAAAAGCCTGTAATGATCTCCTGCTGAAGCTCGAGACTACTTGGCAACCATTTCGTAACGGTGTTGACCGCTTGCTTCGCCTTGTCCGCAAGAGTGAGGCTCTGCGGAATCGGCACTGTCAGCACCTTGACGCCACTGCCCGCCATGTCCGCAGGCGTCGGCATTGTTGGGCCGGTGTCCTTATGTAAATCATGGGCAAGCGCCTCGGCAATCCGCCCAATGTTTGCAGGGATATCCTTCTCCGCAATCCCCATCTGCGTTGCTTTGGCGCGGATCGAGGCCCAGTACTCGCAGGACAGGAGGAACCTACGCAGTTCGGGCGTCGGCAGCAGCGCGAGTTCGTTAAGTTCTAGCGCGATCAGGCCGTTGTAGAGTTCTGCGTCCGAATGGTAGTTAGGAATGCCGGTGAAATCCGCCCACGAGATCCACTCTTCGTATTCGGACGGATCAAAGGGGCTGCAGCTCGGCAAGTGGCCACGAGCAAAAGCCTCCCTATACTTCGACGTGTCCGTGATTCCCCGGGAGCGTGCTACCTCAACTACCTCGGTGTATGGCGGGAAGAATAACGGGCCACGGAACACGCACTCGCCAGTGTCGTAACTCGCAGGATCGTTGAGGAAACGCACGTCTACGTCGGCTTCCAGTCCGCAAGCGCGCTGGCTGCACCCGCAGAGGCAACGTTGCGCCACAACGCCGTCGCGCAAATGCGGCGCGCCTCTGACCGCGAGCATGCCGCGTGGCGAGCCTTTGTCGAGAGTCGTACTGGGGAACCCGTCGCAGCCGACCAACAGGGGGAGCGGCTTGTCTTGAGTGGGCACTTATTGTTTAGGCTCGGTCGGCACGACAGCCCCGTTAGGCCCCCATCCCGGCCTAAAGTGGATAAGGTTTAGATCGGATGACTGCACGCTGATGGGGATGACCTCCGCCACGGGCGGCCTGGAATCAGGCATGACAGTCAGCGTCCCCCCCCTCTTAGGCTGAAAGGCTAATGGAGGCGCCGGTTCCCCCATGGTACTAAGTTCGGCGTCGCTGGCATCCTGCGGTGCGGCCTCGACCGTGAGCGGCTCGGAAATCTCTACCGATTCACTCGGGAGAGTCTCCTCTGCTTCGCCGTTCAGCGGCAGGGACTCATCGGCTTGGTGTATAGGCTTCGGCCCCATCCCCTTCTTTGGTGGCAAGTCCGGCTTCAGCCCGTCGCGCGGTTCCCACATCCACGTTCGGATACTGTTGCTCTTGACCACTTCGTTTATTGCAACCGTCGATGCCCACCGTCCGACGAGGTCGTCGACGTCAATGTACATGGCGAGCGGAGCATTGTCGCAGTCGGTTAGGACTGCCGTCGCAATGGGTTTATCGGGAGGAAGGTTATAGCGAAGCTGCTTCTGAAAACTACGTTTCTGCTCAACGAGCGTTGTAATAAGCTCCTGCTCGAGTTGGTTATCCATTGGCAGCCATTCGGGGCTAGTCAACATCACGCACATCTCTTCGATCGTTGGGATGGCAGCGTCGTCTATTACGAAAGTGGCGATGACAATCATGTGAGAGTTTTGTGTGTATTCCCAAATGTTCTTGGAAACCTTAAAAACCTTCTCGAAGTCTTTGTTGAGATCGGCGTCCACTACAAACGGAAAGTCGGGGAGGTTCTTCAGTCTAAGGTGGAATCCAAACGTAGCAGGGGAAATCTGATCCATCTCTCCCACTACCAGCATGAGCTTCTTACCGCTCTTGCCAGGTCCCATGATTGGTCCAAGTGAGCGGATGCGTCGGTTGGCAATGTCACCCCGGTTTTCTTTGTCGAAAACCTCGGGGATATAGAGAATCTCTTTTAGTGCCGCGCTTTTGGTTTCCTTCGATTCAACTGCATCCACTAGCGCAGCCTGCACGTTGAACCATGAACGCTTTCCCTCCATCTCAGGTGTCCAATGAGAGAGTTTCGATTCATCCCAAAGGTAGTGAAGAAGACCCCGCAATGTAAGGCGCGTGCCGGCTGTCTTGGCGGTAGTCTTTTGTGACGACTCGTTCTCCATTTCAGCCGGATTGTTGTGGCGCAGCGAAAAGGCTAACTTAAGATTGACTGATCCTTCATCGGTGTGCTCGATCGCTTGCCCATCAACCTCGCCACGTCCGGACAACCCAGGAGGTGCTTCGTAGGACTCGCAGCCAGGACCATGGCTGGCGCCGGTGTCCGGCATCCGCTTAACGACGAAGGCTTTTTCGAGGTGGGCAATATACATCGGGAGGCCTGGCTCCACGCATAAGCATATTGGGCGAATGCGGTTCTTATATGCCGATTCCAAAGCTGTCTGGAAGAGATGGCTATTGGAGGCGAACTCGGTGCCATTTATGCTGTACCGGGTCATTTGGCCCCCAAGAGCGCGCCATGCCGATGCAGGACGTTGACGGCGAAGCTGATTGCGGCCACCCAAAACAGGAGTGCGGGCACCATGAGTACGACCATCATCCCCATAACAGGGTATTTTCTTCCATTGAGATCAAACTCATCAGCTAGTGTGGCGGGGGCGACGGCAATCATTTCGAACCTCTCAAATTACAAACAATTCACAGCGATGCATCTCCGATCATATACCAGTGCCACTTCTAGGCAGCAGCAGGATAAACAACTATGTTTGATTGTTTTTCGACTATGCGGCTTCTTCTGACGTCTTCGGATCTCGCGCTTGTCGCGGAAGCTTGCGGGACTTGCCCCCATGCTCGGAGCATCGGTAAGAACCGTTGGCAACAAGCGTCCGACATGGTTCCGCTTGGACATAAGCTTCGTTCCCGCGTTGCGGCCTGTAATGGCCACACTCGCGCGTCTTCATCTCCTCTCGGATTTGCTTCTGCCGAGCCCGCATTTGGCCCACGGGCGAGTCGGGGGCTGTCAGCCATAGATGGAGTGGCCCGGAAGCGCGCAGCTCCGCCTGGGCCAGCGCCTGCACGGCCAGCGCAACTTCTTCCGCATGATTATGTGCGGGTTGAGGCTGTGCTTCCTTGAGAACGAAGATGCTGCGGCCACGCGCCTCTAGCAGTCCCCAATCTCCTGTTACGTCCTCTACGGTGAGAACGCCGGCAGGAGCTAGGAAAAAACGGTAGGCTCCCATTCCTAAAACCGGATCGACCCGAAACGGTTTACAACGGTCTGCGTAGAAGTCTGCGCGACTGACCTTGCATTCCAGCAGAAACGAACAGTTGCCGAATTTCCAGCCAATGACGTCCGCAATCTCGCCCCTTCCGGTTGTTTGCTCTGCGAGCACTACGCGGCAGTTCCTACGATTTCGAAGCCACATAGCTCCGCGTTGAACCAATTCGGCGTGGGTGAGTGGGGGCTTGGGTAGCTTCAATTTCATTCTCCATTGCCGTTGCCGGCCAAAGAGTTGAGCTTACTGAGACAGAGGCTTAGATCGCTGGCCGTGCTTGGGGCTACCGACAGGGCGGGACGGGCAATAGGGCTGGCAACGGTTGCCACTCCAGGCACAACTGGCTCAGGAAACAGTTCCCCGAACAACGCGTGATGGCATCTTGTCAGATCCTCGACCGTCAAATTCTGAACTCGAGGCAGATCGCTCAATTGAGGCGAACCTGGGCCTAAAATCGGGGTGGCGGAAATCTCTTGAACGTGTCGACTGTTCCGATCACCACCTGACGGCCGAGACAGGAGAACGCATAACGCAAGTCCAGTCGAGCCGCCGACCAACCCGCAGATTATCCCAGCGACTAGCGAACGTTTTCGATTTGCGCTTTCCGACATGGCAACCTGCCTTTACCCTGCTAACTGAAATGCCACGTTGACCACGCCCATCCAATCGACCGTGTGACCGGACCCATCCGTAGCTGGCTCAAAACGGGTGGCCATCACTGCCTTTTCGGCCGATTCGTCTAGTCCATGACCCAGTCCGGTGGTGATCCCGAGAATCTGGACCTCTCCCGAAGCCAATACTTTGATCCGGACGGATACGGTTCCTTCGATGTGGAGCTTGATCGCCTCGGCCGTAAACTCCGGACGGGCCTTGTAAATGACTTTCGGGCCAGCATGGGATGCCACGGCCGCCACCGTTGGCGGCCTTTGCGCCGGTGGTGGAGGGGCCTGTCCGAGTGCTACGACTGCCGTAGAGTGGCCAGTCGAATTCAATGGGCCTGTGCCGCCAACCATGCCGAGATTGACGCCCTTGACCGCGTTTGCGGCGTTGTCGCGACCATTGAGGTTTTGACTGGTGGCGGAACCGGAACCGAGGCGAACCACGGTAGAGGCTGGACCGGCGCCGGTGTTTGATCCCGGCATCCCCGCCATCCCGCGCTGCCCTAGATTGATCGCGCTGGTGGCTGGACGGTTTGAGACTGCGATTGGATTGTTTTGCTGCCCAAGCGCGACGGCGGAGGGTTGGTGCGAATTATTGACGACTGACGCCGGCTGCGCCACCCCCAGGTGAACTAGGACGGGGGCTGGTGGCGGCTGGACTAACTTCGGCGGCGCAGGGACTGACTTGGCCACTTGTACTGGCTCTACGGGCTTCACAGGAACAGGAATGTCTGGAAGTTTAACCTTGGGCTGCTCGACCTCGACCGGAACAGGCGGTGGCGGCAGTGGGGGTAGGGGTGGGGTCTTGATCTTGGGCACTACCGGCTTAGGCTTAGGTGCCGCATCAAGCGAGATGGAGGTAAGGAGATTGGCGCGAACATGTTTCTGAATCTTCGGCGTGCATAGGATCAAGAGCAAAACGATGATGATCCAGATGGTTGCCGAGCCTATGACCGACTGCGGGCTCTGATTAGTCTGCTGAAGGACTCCGAAATGCTTGAACTGATTTTCAGATGCGGGTCTAACGATGCATGACGCTGCCAAAATTTCCTCCATTGGATCATCTCTCATTCGCTGCGCGGTCAAGAGAGACGTTGCTACGGCTTGCCAGTCGAGCCTGGCTGAACCTCGGTAATTCCGGCTGCTGGCGCAGACTGCACCACTGAAATCACTTTGGTGACAATCGCGCCAGGCGGTGGCTCGAAGTAAGTTAGCTTGATATATATCGGCGCAACCTCCAAAGGCATCTTGTCTGGTGCGCCTAGAACCGGCTCATACGCGGAATGCATGACAATGACTTGGTCGGTCCAAGGATCGAACCGAAGGAAACTATCGAGCGGCATCGCGGCCTGCTGCTTGAGATCCTTCACGTCGAGCTTCGGGGCTTTCGCAATGAGCGAACCCATCCAAAAGACTGGGTTTAGGTCACTCTTCACGAGTGCATCGCCGAGCATCGGCTCATTGAGTGTCAGAAGCGCTCTTGACTGATGCTGCACTTGCTTGAGGTAGAGGCCAAAATATTGCTGCCCATCGACAAGTTCCTTCGCTCCGAGGAGCTTCACTGCCTCCTTGGCGGCCTCGTCGTTATCTTTGTCTGAATGGTGCATAGAGATGCGATTGAAGACCGTAAAAGTCGGAAAGATTAGCGTGTCGCTGAACGCAAATTTGGTGTCCAGACGATGGCCGAGAACGATGTGCGCCAACTGAAAGGCCAGAAGCGCATTAAGGTTGCCCATCTGCTGCTGTCCATCCTGGGTGACTACGGCGGTTGAATCGATCAAACTCTTGGAGAGCAGAATGGTATTTCCAATCGCAGAAGACTCAAGCGGCTCGGTAAGCATTGTGCGCACACGGATTGGGCGAGCGACGGCAATGTTGTTGTATACGAGGATGTTATTGGCGAGGGCTTCGAGTGTCTTATCAAACTCGCTCGGGGCGTCAATGATTCCAGCCTGAAACAGTCTTTCGACGGCGTTGTCCTCAGCCTGCTGCACCCATTCGCGCTGTGCACCGAGAGGACTGACATCTGGCGCATCGGCTACGTCGGTGGCGCCGACTACAGAAAGGGAAGTATCCGTCGAATCACCTTCCGGCGGCAGCACCTTCAACTGGTAGCCCCAAATATGGCTGACCGCCTTGAATTCGAGCGTACGGGACGCGCTTTTAGGGTCGCTCTCTTCAACGTAGAAAGAGGTCGGGAGCCACATATCGCCCTGAACGTTTGAGCGCCAGGAGTCGAAGTGATAGAACTCGCGGTGCTCTTGCACTGATCCGGTAAAGCTACCGTCAAATCTGACAATGTTTCCGCCGCGTGTTTCCACCCATATCCGACCAAAGAAACGGCCCTTGCCGCCCTTGCCGGAGGGGATAACATCGAAGACGGCCGTTGGGACGCTACCAAGGAATTGGTTTCGGACGTAACCGAACGTGTAGTGATTGCGATCGAATGAGGTTGAATCTACCAGTATCATTTGGACGAATCCGGCGCCTTGGTAGGTCATTTTGACCGTGCCATGTAGAGCCGCAAAGTAGGACAAGGGGCCTTCTAAGGCGGAGAGGGCGGTGCGCTTCACTTTGTTATGCGCGGTCTTCGGATTGATCTGGAATTCCTGATCTGCAATTACCTTGCTGAATTCGACGCGATCGAGAAAGTAACGATCCGAAGCGGGATATTGCGTGACAACAGGATCAGGCCGCATGTTTTGGATATAGGTTTCGACCAACGGCGAGCGATCCCTGACGAGCTTAACGGTCGCATGCTCTCGGATAATGGCCCGATCAATCAGGCTGTTCTGGGCGGGCGTGAGTTTGCGCACGGACATTATTGGATCGTTTTGCTGCTTCTTTGCTCCAAAATGCGGGAACCCCGCGGCGGTCGCTGAAAGAGATGCGACCGCGACAAAGGCAAAGCCAAGACTGACAGCGGGGTACTTCCGAAAAATCATGTTTGCAACTCCTGTGATGCCCCAGGGGCAATCTTTGGCGCTGAGTACCAAGTCCGGTGTGGACTCGGCGAAGACATCCCCAGCGCTGCACGTACTAATATACCACTGCCACTGTTAGGCTTGGAAAATATCACCAGTTGAGTGCGATAACGGTGAGATTTGCAGGCAGGATGCTATCCGCGACTACAATTTCATAGTCGGCCGTCGTATCGAGAATCTGGGTGTCTGCCGGAAGATTGACCATGATGAGCGCAACTGGCTCATCTTCCGGCAGTTCGNNACTCTCCCAGCCTTCGGGATCGGGGGCCGCGACGCGGATGCAACCCTTCGCGCAAAATCTTGGGGACGTTGCGGGTCAGGGTTACGTGGTAGAAGGCGGTGCTCGGTTCCGACATTGATGCCCTCCTTGTAAGTGTGGTGTCGAATGTAGCCCTCATGTAGGCACGCTGCGAGCGGGAGAATAACGAAGAGAATAAGACAGGTGAAGATGCCGGCGTAGTTCAAGCTGCCGCCTCGATGCTCACGGAAATGACACCCTTCCGCTTCCTCGACTTCTTCAGACGGCCTTCGATAAAGGCTGCAAAGATGCTGCGCTTCACTCCTTCAAGTGCCTCGCGGCGAAGGTCGTACAACTCGTGGCAGATGTTCCAAAGCATTTCAGTCTTGGAGTTTGCCGCCAGGTGTTGCCAAGTCTCCGCAGTGGTCGTAGATGAGAGCAAGAGCCCCTCCATGCCGCCGCCAGATGACTGGAGAATCACAATTGCACGACCGCTGTAGGCCTTACTGCATTCGTAAACCCCATAGCGGTAGCTATTGCCAGTCCACTTAGCGTTGCCGCCAAGACAGGGACGTCCTTCGCCAAATAATCCGGCACCGATGAACTTCAGGTCATCGACACGGACAATGGCCGCCCCGCCCTGGGGTGTCTGACAGGTGATGGCGGTCGGGACTTCTGTTCCGGACTCATTAAGCCAAATATCGGCGGCGTCGGAGCTGCGCCAGCATTGGCCCGGGTGGTCTTGTGTTGGGATCATGGTTAAATCTCCTGGTAAACGCACAAATGCCCGGAATGGCTCCGGGCTGGCCTTTGTTATTCAAAACGAATGACGAACGTGCGGGTTAGTGGGGAGGTGGTGCTGGAGGTGCGGTCAAGTCTTCGATCGCGCATCGTAGACACTCGACATAGAAGGCAGCCTCCATCCAATCCCAGTGATCGTGGAACCTCTCCTGCAATTCCTTGAAAATCTCGTTTAGCCCAGCGATCGCGGCATCGGTAGTGATGACGCGCTGTTGGAACACCACAGCAGGACTGCCGTAAGTTACAAACGGCTGTCCATCGTTGGGGCAGAAGAAACCGTGGCACGAGATAAACCCACATGTCCGGCACGTTCCACCTTGGGGAACAAAGGCATCCGGCAAGGGGCCTGGATCGACGGGTGCGATCACATGGGCTATCGGGCGATTGTCATCCCTTGAGGGGGTGAGTTGCTCCTGTACCGTGGCATGTCGGGCAATCTTCCCCTGAAAAGGTGAACAGCTTGCCGTCGCATGTAGGGCAGACGCCGCCGCCCACCACATCAGAAGCGTTACCAGAGCGTTCTTCCTCTGCGGGTTCTGCCATCTCATCGATCAGGTAGCTTGCCACTGGATACTCGACGCCGCCCATATTGCGAACGGTGCAGGTGCCTTTGCCATCGTCTGCTATGACGTCATATCGCGCATAGCTCTTAGGTTTGTCGGGTGTTCCGCTTGAGTAGAACATCCCAACTCGGGACGCGGCGGACGACTTCTCGGGACTTTGGTCAAACGCTAGACCGTTAACGCTCTGATTAGATCTGAGCATAAGGATGCCTTCTTTCAAATTTACGTGGAATGAGATTGTGAAAAGATGGAGTGCCGCAAAGGATGATTGTCCCGTATGCGTCGTCGCTTTTGAAGTTATCACCTGTAGAATTGAGCAATGCCTAAAGCACCTGCAGTAATTACATCGCCCAAAATTAAGAAGCTTGCCAACAAAGCGTTCAAATCTCCCAGCATGTTGACGACGGTGGAGACGCGAGAACTCGGCGCGTCCATCCTCGCGTTTATCTCACCTCCCAAAGAGGTAGCAGCAGCGGCTCCAGCAAAGAAGACGCCAGCCAAGACGGCATCAGCAAAAAGTTCTTAATCTACTAACCAGCACAACCTCGAGGAATCCATGGCAACGAAGAAGGCAACAGCAAAGAAGTCCGTTCCACCGGTGGCGGCAAAGGCCACCGCAACTCCCGTGAAGACGGCCACCACCAAGAAGAAGATGACGAAGGCAGAGTTGGTCAAACTCTTCGCGGAAAAGATGGAGATTCCCACGAAGCAATCTGCGGCGTTCCTCGATCTCCTTGCATCGACCGCGGTTCTGGAGACGAAGAAGAATGGCGAGTTCACCATTCCGGGTCTTGGCAAACTGGTCAAGGTTCAGCGCGCTGCGCGCATCGGTCGCAATCCCCAGACCGGCGAATCGATCAAGATCAAAGCGAAGACCGTAGTGAAGTTCCGGGTTGCGAAGGCCGCCAAGGACGTTATCACGCCCGCGAAGTAGCCGTTAACCAACCACTCAAAAGCACTGATCCTTCGGAATCGCGGAGGATCAGTGCTTTTAAGCCTCAGTGTGCGCCTTCTGCTGATGATTCTGACTTCAACTTGAGTGCCGCAAATAGCTTGTCGGCGAACTCGTCGTAGTCTGTTTCCCTATCGGGCCACATGGCAATGCCGTCTGGATAGTGGTGAACGCTAACCGTTGTGGCTGCCTTCACGTCCCAAGCTTTGCCGGTGTATTCGCTGTAGCGCGTTGCATAGTCCGCATCGTCTACCTCGAAACGGGCATAGTCCTTGATGTGTTCGAGGTCATGGTCACCCTCGGCATCCCAGTAGCGCCCAAGATAAAGAACGGCCGCATGTCCGCTGATGAGCCCGGTGTCTCCAAGGGCATCATTCGACGCAATCACAACAACGCCCTTGCCGTGAAAGAGAATGTCGCGGATTGCCATTGCGGCACCGAAACAGCGACCACCGAAGCCATCCAGCTTACAAAAGGCGAGAACGTCGAACAGTTCATCTTTCTGCTCTTTGGTGTCTGCGATCTTTGTGAGGTTCACAACGGTTTTGAGCTCATGTTTGGGCGCAGCCTGCCCCGTACCGCGTGAAGCAGCACTCATCGCAGGACTCCGTTATCAAGAATTGCGGGCCGGGGTGTTCTCCGGCCCTCGTTGGTTATTTCAGGCGCTTGCGGACGGGGAGGGCATACGGAACGTATTTCAGCTTGCCGAAATCGTGGTCATAGACCCCGCTTGGATCCTCCATGCCTTTGAACCTATGGGCGGCAGTTAAGATGGTGATCGCGGCAGCCTCTTGGTTGATGAAAGCTTCTTCTATGTCCCCGTGAACGCCACCGAACTCGTATCCGAAATCGTCGGTCATTTTCTCGTGAGAGATGCGGAGTTTCTGCATTAGCTCTTCCGCGGAGGGCGCGAGTTTCACTAATACCGAAACCAAGCCAGACAGCTCGGTCCATGTACGGAGGAGAGCCGTGTCTGCATCTAGTAACTCCTGAAACCACTTCTGTGCCTCGGCGTCCGCATCGGCTTCAGCGGCTTCAAGGCTACTAAACACGCCAACCACGCTAAAGTTATCCTCAACGAAGTAGGCACCGTCACCACTCAAGCGAGTTGCAAAAGCGGCCCATAGCCCATCTTCGTCATCACCCGAGAAATCTATCTCACGTTTTGCCTTGTCGCGGGTACTGTCCAAGTCAAAGAGTTGACCTTCAATAACTTCCTGATCGTCTTCCTGCGAAATGGTGATAAAACGCTCCGCACAGTCAACGTAAACCTTCTTAATTTCCTTTTTCATATTCAACCTCTCGGTAGCTGCCCGCAACAATTTTGTGATACTTCTCCAATCTAATTGGTTTGCACTTCCATCTGGATGTAGTGGAAATCCCGTATCCAGCAACTTTGCTCTGGATGTGCCTCCCGCTCGGCGGCGTCGAGCACATTGCGCTTGCTGTCAGCCGCTTCCCAAGTTAGACCAGCTTAGATCAACGTCTCGATGACGACTGGCTTCCGCCGAGGGTCGCGACTGTTGCGAAGGATGCTGTAGGTTCCCCGGTCATAACTTCACCGGCCCGATTTGAGATTTGCGACGACACCGAGAACGAGGGTCTTCACGATGTCGAAATCGTAGGCATCGTAGAGGTAGCGAATCTGGTCCTCCAAGCCCTGGTTGTTGATCGTGGAGGCTTCCGCTTCCTTGCCGGCTAACACGGATTCGTCATTAGTCCTATCGGGAGTGTAATCATTGATGGAGGCAGCCTCGTCGCACTTGGCGTCGATCACGTCCTCGCACAACTCCTCACAAGCCGCCGCAAGGGTAATACCCTTACTGGTCACCAGGATGCTCAACTCTGCGAGTTGGTCGTCTGAAATCACGCTCTCATAGGCGCTTGTCATTGGTCGTTTCCTTTCAAAATTTGCAGGGAAGAGAATTGGGCCACGGCACGCCGTCCCTCATCGGTTATGGCGCTTGTGGGTTTCAGCAGGCTACGGCTGATGCAGAACTGTTTGGCAGATTCCCATTCTTCCTGGGTGATGCCGGTCTCCCGGTGCGCCGTGTGGAAGCGGTAGTTGGAAATGCCGCCGTAGCTCGGCTTGATGCTGCGCGTGGCCACCAGCACCACATTCACCGCCCAATTAAGGTCTGCGGGGCGGGGAAGTAGCTGCATAGGGGCGGGTTCAGAGTTTGTCTGGAAGTCTTTATGCTCGTCGATCGCTATTACGGGGGAAAGGCGGACGGGAGTTGGCGCAGGCGCGTCAAATTCGAAATTACATTGTGCTGCGCTCATCGCTTTCTCTCTTTCGCTACCGAGGCTCTTGAGGAGTGCTTAGATAAGCACGGGCTTCCTTAAGCCATTGATCGTCGATTCTGTCGTTGACTGCTCGCTGAATGAGCGCATGCGCTGTAGGGGCGCCGGCGAACAGTTGTGCGACGTCAATTGCTGCCCAGTCCAATCCCAAATTGGCATGGACGTGCGCGAGTAGATCGCCGTCTGGCCCCATACGGCGGCCTCGGTCCATCTCTCTTTGTCTAGGTGCTGTGTGGCCGTAAACGGGCCTTTGATTGCCGCGCTCATTTTGGGCATTACCTTTCTTGTGACGATTTCAATGGGTGAGGGCTTACCAGCCAAAGCGGGCCTTGTGCTCCTCATGGCTCTGCACGATACGTTGCAGCGGGAAGCCGATGAAAGGCATGTAACCAGCCTGCCGCATGACGCAAGACGCCTTGCTCGGCCCTACCTCGCGCGAGTTCGACCAGCGCCACACCCACTCCGCGAAGGCGTCTGACGTGGGGTAGTTGCGAGCCTTGGCCTCCCGAATAATGTAATCGCCACAAGATTCGCTGCCTTGTAGTTTGGGCGTGAATTCGGCCATACCTTGGCCTGTGGGCCTTGCAATCTGTTCTTGTTCGGCGATGATCATTTCCATTGGAAGGCTCCTTAAATGGGGAATGGAGCGACCGGGGTTTCCGACCGCTCCATGGGTTTGTTGATCTGCTGCAAAGTCCGCCTATTCCTTGTCACCTGTCGGCGACGGGACGGCTACGGTTGCATCGCTGTTCCGTGCGTCCCGCTCGATCATCGCGACGGCGTAGTTGATCCACGCCTCCGGCTTGCCCGCATTGGGGCGATGGGGAAGGGCTAGTCCGAGGTCGACGGCAGCAAGGTCAATGGCTCGGAGCGCTATCAGGAGAGCATCCCTGAGTTCCATTGCGACCACAACTGGAGCCCTACCCATCATCGGGATCACGTCTCCCCTGCGAAGTGCATTTATTACCTCGATAGGTGGACGTCGGCCTTTTGGTCTGGACGTGGAGGCCGGAGGCACGACATGAGCGGGATCGGGAGTATCCTCGTCCTCATTCATCATGAGCACAAGTAATTGCAGAAACGAAATGTGGTGTCCGTCCACTTTCCAGTGCACAACTGGTGTGCCTCTGCTCAGCCTGGACTGCACCGACACGACGTAATTTCCAATAGACCTCGTGCGGTCTGGAGTGGTATCTCTGGACAGCAGCATCGCATACTCTTCGAGCTGTGCGGTGTGATTCGACATTGAGTTTCTCCTAAAGCCACCGGGGATGCCCTCCCCGGCTATGGTGCGAGGATTAGTGACCTCTGATGTAAAAAGGGGCGCAAATTATTGAGTTAACTGCGGGCCTTGCTGCCAAGACTGGCGCTAAATCGCAGAGTTGGTAGCCAGCGGTAGCGCTGTGGCGTTATGGATAACGCGAAACTGCGCGCCGCCGCTTATCAAGCATTTGCACAGGAGCTGACAGCAAAATTTGGAACTGAGTGCCCCAGTATGATGAAACTGTCGCTGGGATTTGACGCATAAACCGAAACTCTCTCCTTCGGCACGTTCGCACATTGGCAGGCGAACGATTTTTCGCCGGAGTTTTCATGAAACGAAACCGGGCAGTCTAGGCTTTGGTTCGCATGCCGCGTGGCCTCTGACGCTCGTCCGCCTCTCCTCCACGGAAGCTAGCCATCTACAGACTCGATCAACCCACTAGAAACGGAAGAGTTAGCCGCCCTCAGACAATCGCACCAATAAAAACGGCGGGCCCAAGGATCCGCCGTAAACGCACACCCCATTAGGACTTTGACCTGGGTATGAACCTTTAGTCTGACGCAAAACCCGCATACAGTTTCACGTTATTGTGTCTCCAGTTTCACCTTAGGCTGTATCAGTTTCACCTTATGCGTAAAACCACATT
>PKWK01000160.1 GCA_003133205.1 Granulicella sp.
GCGGGCGCGATCGATGGCGGTGAAGTACTGTTGCGACTGCGCGAGCTGCCGGTCGGCGACCTTGCGCATGGCCTTGCCGACGGCCGCGGTTGTGATGGCGGGGGAGAGGTCCTTGGCGAGCGGGCCTGAATCATCCGGGTCGGAGCCGAATTCGCGCGAATTGTCCTTGGCGATTCCGGCGAGGCGCATAGCTTCGGTGTTGGGCGGGGCGACCGGTGTGTCGGTGAGTTGCGGCGGCGAAACAGGGAGCGGTGGCGCGGGCGGCTGCTGGGCGGANNGCTGAAACGACACGAATAGGCAGGTGCTCGCCGCAATTGCGAGTACCCCGAACTTCCGCCGAACTGACATTTTCAAACCTCGCTGGTTGACCCTTGGGTGATGAACGCCGGATGCGGGGAACAATCCACGCATTCGGCACGAGGATGATAACTGAACTAACGGGCGAACGCTAAGTCGGCCTGGAGGCGTGACGTTCGCGTAGGGTCAGCCGCGGCTACTCGTCGCGCAGAACTTCGAGCGGTTTCTGGCCGAGGACGCGGTGGCTCGCGGCCCAGCCGGTGACTACGGTGAGCGCGGCAATTGTGAGCAGCGCGCCCAGGTTCAATAACAATTGAGACTTGTAGGCCACATTGAATACTCGGTTCTCCAGCACGCGAACAATCAGGTTCGCGAACCCGATTCCCACTATGCCCGCGACTAATCCGAGCACTGCGAACTCGATCGAGAAGATGGTGGCAATCCGCGCGCGGGTTGCGCCGAGTGTCTTCAAGACGACCACTTCGCGGATACGGCGATACCTGGTTCCAGCGATCGAAGACGCCAGGATGATGATGCCGGCGAAGATGGAGAACGCTGCCAGAAACTGAATGACGTAGGTAATCTGGATGACCACCGCACGCACGGTTTCGATCGCCTGGGCCACGTTGATGACGGTCACGGTCGGATAGGCCAGGTAGAGCGCGCGCTGGAACTGACTTACCTGCGCCGGAGCGACGTGCACGCCGCCATACCAGATGACGGGGAGGCCTTTCAGGGCAGCGTGCGGCAGGGTAAACTCGGCGCGCGAATAGGCATGCTGTCCATTGGAACTTGTGAGCGCGACAACGTTCGCGTTGATCTGGGAATCCTGCGCTGCGAAGGTGATGATCGAACCCAGCTTTACGCCGAGCCGGTCTGCCTGGCGCTGCGAGATTGCGACTTCGGGCCGAGTCTCGTCGGGCTTCCACCACTCTCCCGCGACGACCTTTGTGCCCGGAGGCGCTGCATCTGCCCATGTCAGATTGATGGACCGCAGCATTCGCCGCGGGGTGTTCTTCAGCTTCGCATGATCGGCGGCTACTCCGTCGATGGCTTCGATGCGCGATGTCGTTACGGGCAGCAGCTCAGGCTCGGCAGTTATCCCAGGCTGCGCTTTCAAGAGCGTGCGCATGCCGTTGATCTCGGTGTCGGCAATGTCGACCAGAAACACATTGGGAATGTTTGGTGCGGAGGCAATGTGCAACTCGGTGACTACGGCGCGCTGCACGAGGTAGACGGTCATGATTTGCATTACGCCCATGCCAAGCGCGGCAAGCAGCGCTGCCGACGGGTTTCCTGGGCGATACAGGTTGGCGAGGCCGTGACGAAGCGCGGAGGGTAAATGCAACCGCGTGCGATTGAGGAAGAACTTCAAGGCCCACAGAAGCGCGGCTGAGGCGGCCAGCAAGATCAGCAGCACTCCGACGAGACCCGCCGAGAACCACTTGCCCACTTCCACCGAGTCGGACAGGGTCATCGCGATCGCCGCCAATCCCGCGAGGATCAGAGCCGTTGCCACGATCTGGGCAATGTTCTTTGTAATTTTCTTGAGGACCGCCGACACAAATGGATCATCGTTCTCTTCCACAGCTCGCCGCAGGATCAGGATTGGCCGAACGCTGCGTATGTCCAGCAGAGGTGGAAGCGTGAACAATAACGTGGTGAGCACACCCGAGCCCAGGCCGACGAGAATTGCTCGCGGCTGAATATGTAACTGTGTTTGAACATCGAGCACCTTGGGCAGCACATGCGGGAATGCAAGCTGCACGGCGATACCAAACAGAACACCCAGCACACCGCCCGCCAGTCCCAACAGAAGAGTCTGCAGGAGGTAGATCTTCATGATCTGCGTGCTGCGTGCGCCGAGCGACTTCATGATGGCGATGGTGTCCAGGCGCTGCTGCAGGTGTGCGCGCATCGCCATCGCGACGCCAACCGCGCCCAGTACAAGCGCCACCAGGCTCATCAGCGAGAGTAAGCTCGTCGCCTGGTCTAGCCCCTGCGTCACGGTAGGGTTGGCCTCGCGGTAGTCGGTCAACTGCGCCTCAGGGAGCAGAGTTTCGAGGCGCGCCTTCAGGTCCGCGATCGCTGTGTCCGATACGGGCCGGCCATCGGATGGTGGCGGGAGCTTGAACAGGAAGCGCTCGTTCGCATGATTGCCGGGTGCGAGCAGGCCGGTTGACTCCAACGCGTCGCGCGACATCAACACGCGCGGACCGGCGGCGAAGCTTCCGGAGAGACGGTCGGGCTCGTTCACGACGGACGCGGCGATGCGGAACAACTGTCCGCCCACCTTTAGATCGTCGCCCACATGAAGGCCGAGTCGCAGCAGCAGGTCGTCGCCAACAGCAACAGAGTGCGGGCCAAGCGCTGACTTCAACCCGCTGGCCGGTGAGAGTTCCACCTCGCCGTAGAACGGATACAGCGCGGGGTCGACTGCCTTCACGGCAACCAGGATCGGGTCCATCGACTTTGGCGAAGAGGCCATCGAGAGCATCTCGGTCACGGTCGTTATCTGGACGCCGGTGGCGCGGATTTCATCGAGGTCTTGCTGTTGGCCGGGCGTGGGCTGCTGGAACATTCGCGCAGCGAGGTCGGCCGCCATGATCGAACGGGCGCGCATCAGCAAGGTGGTGCGGAACGACGCGGAGAAGCCGCGCACGCCGGTCAGCGCCGCGACTCCAATCGCAACTGAAAGGAGTACAAACAGGAATTTGCTGCGCGAGGACCGCATTTCGCGGGCTGCGAGTTTGGCGGCGGAACGGTAAGAGAGGCTCGCCATGGCTAGACGCCCATGGCCACGGGTGCGGGCGGCGGTGGAACCCCAGTTGTGCGGTTGGGGCAGAGTTCGTCGGAGATGATCAGCCCGTCGCGCAGTACGATCCGGCGGCCGGCATACGCCGCCAGGACGGGATCATGCGTGACCAGTACGAGCGTCGTTCCTTCGATGCGGTTCAGTTCGAGCAACAGTTCCAGCACGTGCGCGCCGTTGGTAGTGTCGAGGTTTCCTGTCGGCTCATCCGCGAGAACGATCGGCGGTCGTAGCACGAAGGCACGCGCCAGCGCCACTCGCTGCTGCTCGCCGCCGGAGAGTTGCACCGGGTAATGATCCATCCGGTCGCTGAGCCCGACGCTGGTGAGCAGTTGGCGGGCGCGCGGCAGGCCATCTCCCTCGGCGTTCAGTTCATGCGGCAAGAGGACGTTCTCGAGCGCTGTGAGGGTCGGGATCAACTGGTACGACTGGAAGACGAACCCGACTGCCTTGCCGCGCACCTGCGCCAACTTGTCCTCGGGCAGGTAGCTGATGGCGGTCCCGTTGAGATGAACATTGCCCGCGCTGGGCGTATCCAGCCCGGCTAGCAGGCCCAACAGCGTCGATTTGCCACTTCCCGAGGGGCCCATGATGGCGACGAACTCGCCTTTCGCGATGGTGAAGTCGAGGCCTCTGAGAATGTCGACCGTTCGCGGGCCATTGCGAATCGATTTTCGCAATCCATCCACCACAATCATCGGTTGCACCCTGTTTGTGTCTTCGCTCACGGAACCAAAGTCTCCCTCTGCGCCGGTCGTCACGCCGCAGGAATTCACATCTTTGATACGTTGGAACGATGCGGAAAGTTTATTCTCTCTCGATTCTAGCGGGTTTGTTGCTTGCGGTATCGGGATGCCGCGCGAACACAGCCTCCAATTCCGCTGCAGTTTCCCATCCGGAGTCGGCGGCGTCGAATTCGCCCATGTCCGGGGAGCCGGGTGGTAAGTCGAGTACTGGCACCGCAACGCGGGAGACGGTCTCCAAGCCTGCACACAGCGATGACTCGCGGCCGCTGCTGGTGTGTTTTGGCGACTCGCTGACCGCGGGGCTCGGCACGGAACCTGGCCAGAGCTACCCCGACTATCTTCAGACCGATCTCGACAAGCTCCACTACCATTACCGGGTCGACAACGAGGGCGTCAGCGGCAACACGACCAAGGACGGGGTTGAGCGCCTGCCGAATATCCTAGCGCTGCATCCGGCGGTGGTTGTTGTGGAGTTCGGCGGCAACGATGGGCTGCGCGGGCTGCGGGTCGAGGATACGCGGGAGAATCTCGACGAGATTGTGGGCACGCTGAAGCGGGCGGGCATCAAGGTTGCGCTCGCCGGCATCACTCTGCCACCCGACTACGGGGAGGACTATATCCAGAAATTCAACGAGACTTATATCGTGATTGCAAAGAAGTACGGTGTCCCCATGCTGCCGTTCCTGCTTAAGGGTGTGTACGGCGTTCCGGGAATGATGCAGCGGGACGAAACTCACGCGACCGCGAAGGGCAATGCGATTGTGGCGCGAAATGTTGTTCCGCTGGTCCTGCCGCTGTTGAAGAAGTAGCTGGAACGAATCCTCCTTCCGCGTTGCCAGTTTTCGGCATCCAACACGAGTAAGAGGAGACCACCTTGAACGCTAGACCGGATTGGAAGTCAAAACTATTTGTCGGCGCCCTGACCATGGCCGCCATCACGGCTACCGGTTTCACTACTCCGGCGTCCGCACAGATCGGCATCGTCATCGGCCGCCAGCCGCCGCCACCCTTGCGTTATGAGCGTCGTCCGCCGATGCCTGGCGAAGGCTATGCCTGGGTCGACGGTTACTGGGGCAATAACGGAGGCCGATATGTATGGGTTGCCGGACGCTGGGATCGCCCGCCGTACGCTGGTGCGTATTGGAGCCATCCGCACTACGACCACTACCAGGACGGCTGGCACTTGCATGAAGGCCACTGGGACCGCGAGGATCATGGTGATCACCACGACGATCATCACGACGACCGCCGCTAAGAGCTAGAGCTAGTTGCATAAATGCCTCAAGGTGATGAGGAGGCAGGCGCAGTGGAAGAAGCCTTGAAAGACGGTGAGGATGCGGTCGTAGCGGACCTGGATGCGGCGGAAGTTCTGCAGCCATGCGTTGGTACGTTCGATTTTCCAGCGTTTGCGGTAGCGGCGGAGCTTACGTTTGTCTTCAAACCGGCGATGGCGGTTGTTGCTGCGGTAAGGAGCGATGAGTTCTGTGCCGTGCCGTTGCAGCCGCAAGCGCAGCGGGTCGGAGTCGTAACCGCGATCGGCAATCACGCGCCGCAGGCGGGACCGGGGACGTCCACCGCCACTGCGCGGCACCTTCACCTGTTGGAGCGTGCTTTCCGCCAGCCGGTGTTCGGAGATCTGCGCGGACGCGAGTTGCGCTCCGATAGGTACGCCGTGGCCGTCGACCACCACCATGCACTTCGTACCTTTCCCACGACGTGTCTTGCCGACTCCGAGGCCCCTTTTTTCGCGGTCACAAAGGTCGCGTCCAGAAACGCCTCCTCCCAGTCCAACAGCCTGCGCTCGTCCATCTGTGCCAGCAGCTTCCGCCAGGCCCGCAGCCAGACACCCTGCTCCTCCCACATCCGTAACCGCCGCCAGCAGGTGGAACCGTCTGGATACTCGTCCGGCAGATCGCGCCACCGCGCTCCGGTGCGCAGAACCCATACAATCCCCTGGAAACACGCTCGGTTGGACGCCCATGGACGACCACGCCCATCCTTGCGCCGCTTCGGCTCGGGAAACAACGGTGCCAACACTGCCCACTGCTCTTCGCTCAACAAAGCCTGTCGCTTCTTCATAGAAGAAGCTCATCACCCAACCTGCCTCATCCAAAAGTCACTCTCTTGAGGCCATACCTATTTATGCAACCAGTTCTAG
>PKWK01000170.1 GCA_003133205.1 Granulicella sp.
GCGTGCAACTTGGGCCGGAGTTTCGTCGCGGCGTGCTGGATAAGGATGGCAAGGAAGCTGTCGGCGGTGTGGTGGTCATTCGTTATGGGGCGAATGCGCGGGAGGTGATCGCTGCCGTCAAACAAAAGATCGACGAGATCCAGCCCGGCCTTCCTGCTGGTGTGAAGATCGCTCCGTTCTACGACCGCAGCATCCTTATCGATCATGCTGTGGACACGCTGCGCCATGCGTTGATTGAAGAGATCATTCTGGTGACGCTTGCTCACGTTCTCTTTCTGTGGCATTGTCGCAGCATCCTCGTAGTCACCATCCCGCTACCACTGGCGGTGCTTGGCGCGTTTCTGTTTATGAAGGGTGCGGGCATCTCATCGAACATTATGTCGCTGGGGGGCATCGCCATCGCCATAGGTGTGCTGGTGGACGCCGGCATTGTGATGACGGAAAACGTTATTCGCCAGGCTGAACAATATGAGGAGGAGCACGGCAACTATCGTGAGCACATCTGGGAGATCACGCTGAACGCGGCGCGATTGGTGGGTAGGCCCATCTCGTTTGCCATGATTATTATCATTCTGGCGTTTGTGCCGGTCTTCGCGCTTACGGGGATGGAAGGGAAGATGTTTCACCCGTTGGCGTTCACCAAGACGTTTGCCATGGTGTGCTCTACCATTCTGGCTATCACGCTGGTGCCGGTGCTCTGCACATTTCTGATTCGCGGCAAGCTGCATCGCGAGGAAGAGAATCCGATCATGCGTGTACTGCGCAGCATCTACCAGCCCACGCTGAGTTGGGCGCTGCGTCACAGGGCCATTACGCTCTCGGCCGCGCTGGCCCTGTTCTGTGCGGCGCTCTACACGGCCACTACGATTGGTTCGGAGTTCATGCCGCCGCTGAATGAAGAGACGGCGCTATTCATGCCGATCACCGATCCGCGTATCTCGCTCACCCGCGCGACGGAGATTCTTCGTCAGCAGGACCGCATCATCTCCGCCGACCCTCAGGTTGCGATGGTGGTGGGTAAGGTGGGACGGGCGGAGACGTCTACTGATCCCGCGCCGGTCAATATGTCCGAGACGACCATCACCTTCAAGCCGAAAGATCAGTGGCCGAAGGGGCTGACCAAGGATGCGATCCTTGCGCGGCTCGACGAGAAGCTGCAGATCCCCGGTGTGACGAACATTTGGACACAGCCGATTCGCAACCGCATCGACATGCTGTCTACTGGCATTCGCACGCAGATTGGCATCAAGGTGTTTGGCCCCGATTTGCGCGTGATTGAACAGAAGTCGGAAGAGATCAAGGAGGTGGTGCGTCAGGTTCCCGGAGCTACCGATCTCTATGCCGAGCGCACTTCTGGCGCTCCGTACCTGGAGATGACGGTTGATCGTCCGGCGGCGGATCGCTATGGCCTGAATGTCGGGGACGTGGAGGACGTGATTGAGACGGCGATCGGCGGCAAGAATCTGACTACTACGATCGAAGGCAGGCAGCGATTTCCGGTGCGCGTTCGCTATGCTCGCGACTTCCGCGAGAACCCGCAGCAACTCGGGGAGGTCTTGGTTAGCGGCAGCAATGGCGCGCAGGTGCCGCTCAGCGAAGTGGTGAAGATCAGCACCACTATGGGGCCGTCAATGATCAGTAGCGAGAATGGACTGCTGCGCGGAGCCGTGCTGCTGAATGTGCGTGGCCGCGATGTGGGTGGGTTCGTCGATCAGTCAAAGAGGGCAGTGGCGGAGCAGGTGAAGATGCCGTCGGGCTACTACGTCGAGTGGAGCGGTCAGTACGAGAACCAGATCAGCGCGCGCAAACGGCTTGAGATGGTGATTCCGATAGTGCTGCTGGTGATCTTCGCGTTGCTCTATCAAACCTATGGCTCTGCGAAGGAGGCCGCACATGTCCTGCTGGCCGTCCCGTTTGCGCTTACAGGCGGAGTCTTCCTGGTCAAGCTGCTGGGGTTGAACTTCTCCGTTGCGGTGTGGGTTGGCTTCATCGCGCTGTTCGGGACCGCGGTGCAGACTGGCGTCGTGATGGTCATCTATCTCGAAGAGGCGGTCGCGCGGCGCACGGCCGTCGACGGCGTGCTTACGATCACTGGTCTGCATGCAGCCGTCATGGAGGGAGCGCTGCTGCGTCTTCGACCCAAGGTGATGACGGTGGCGACGGTGGTTGCGGGGTTGTTGCCGCTGCTATGGTCGACGCGGACCGGCGCGGAGTTCATGCGGCCGCTGGCTGCTCCCGTGCTTGGAGGCATGCTTAGCTCGCTGGTTCACGTGCTGATTGTGACCCCGGTGATCTTCACGTGGCTGCGCGAACGAGAGCTGCGAAGGGCTCTGGCACGGTGAAGGATTACGGACCTCGGCGGTTTCATCTCTGCATCAGGGGCCGACGTTTGCGGCCAGTGGCGTAGTGACCGCAGTCCCGGCCTGTTCCGGCGTTGGCGACAGCGACTCTTCCATTTGCATCGAGCGCGATGGAGGTTGGAGCGCTTAGTGCACCCGAGCCGGTTACGGGACTCGATCCGCTGGCTGTGCCCGCACTGCTGAGTTCGGTAATGGAGTTGCCGTTGAAGTTGGCGACCCAGGCGTTGCCGGACGAATCGTTGGCGATGGCGATGGGCGCGGAGATGCCGCTGCTACTAAATGGGGAGCCTGAAGCCGGCGATCCAGCGCTCGTCAATTCGACGACGTTGTTGCCTCCGGTGTTTGCGATCCAGACGTTGCCACTGCGGTCGATGGAGATGCCTCGCGGGGCTAGCAGGCCGCCGGTGCTGTAGCTGGTCGTTACAAAGCTCTGCGTGGGGCTGGGCGCCTTGACGACGGAGAACCCAGCTTCGTTCGTTACCCAGGCATTGCCGGTGGCGTCGATTGCTATGCCGTAGGGACTCGCGAGCTCAGCACCTGTGTAATTCAGGGCAAGCGTGAAGTCGTTGGGCTGGGCGCTGAGCATGGGAACAAACGGCGATGCAGGAACAGCAAGGCTGTAGAGCGCGGTCAGGTTCGCGCTGCCGGGGTTCTTCGCGATCGCGAGTCCGGCTCCGATTGTTTCAGACGCGCCGGTTGCGCTGAAGAGCGACGTGCAGCCGGCCGACGAGGCTCCCGTAGTGTTGACGCACGCGGCCAGAATGTCTGCCAACGTGTTCAATCGCGTAGTGGGTAAGGTCATCCCTGCCGGCGGGGCGGGGGATGCGCCGGGGCCGGAATCTACCAGGAGATTTGCTGTCTTGAATGCGTTCACCAGGCCGCTTGGATTGCTGCCCGTCGCACCAATCTGCGTGTAGCTGGTCATGTACGGGGAGAGCGCGTAGACAGCGGCGAT
This sequence comes from Granulicella sp., assembly GCA_003133205.1. The sequence continues at coordinate 3,316 of PKWK01000170.1, forward strand.
CGTGGTGAGTTCGTTGATGTTGATGAACGTCGACGACGTGAGCGAACTGCATGGACCCAGTGCCGCCATCAGGGACAGCGACGGGTTCGTTCCTGAACCGGAGTTGCCGCCGGTTGCCACGATATAGACCTGCGTGGCCGAAGCGCAAGAGTAGGCTCCAGTGATTGCGAACTGGCCGCTGGAGTTGGTGACGCCGGGGCTTGCGATCAAAGGCGTCGCAGCCGAGGCCGTCCCTGTTGTGCCGACGGTGTAGAGCTGTATCGTTGCACCAGACACCGGCTGCTGGCCTCCGAATACCTTGCCCTGAAATCGCGCTTGCGGCGTGGTGCCGCTGCCTCCGAAGGCGGTCGCAGATGTGCCGTTGAGCGCGCAGCCGGTGAGAATCGCGGATGCGATCGCTGCTGTTCCCGCAAAGATTAGCGCCCGGGTTGCAAGCCGTTTGGACATCGCAGATGACGTGATTCGCATGATCAATTTCCTCTTGAAGACTGCCCTTTTACTGCGCGGTGAAGGTGCGCGTAACCGGGGTCGCCGCGCTGAAGTTTGTATTGCCGGCCTGCGACGCTGTGAAGCTATCCGCACCGGTGTAGCTCGCGTTGGGTGTGTAGGTGAGGCTCGGTGCAGTTCCGCTGAGTGTGCCGTGCGAGGGATTTGCCACGACAGTGTAAGTGAGGGTTCCGCTGCCGGTTGCTGTCAGCGTGATGGGAGTGGCCGTGTTGAATGGCACCGTGACCGACTGGTCGTTGGCGACGGGAGCGGCGCCGGTTGCGGTCAGCGTAAAGCTGCCGAAGCTTAGCGGCGAGTAGTTGCCGTCGCCGGAGTACTGCGCGGTGTAGACGTGCGTGCCAGCGGTGATGCTCGGAACGGTGATGTAGGTGAGGCGTCCGCTAATGGTTCCTGAGCCCACAACCGTGGAGCCTTCGAGTAGGTTGATGGTTCCGGTTGGCAGGTTCTGTTGTGGGTTGGTGATCGTCCCAGCTACCAGCGGGCTCACCACGTTCTGTAGCACCGCCGTCACCTTGGGCGAGGTGCCTGCCGCGACTGTGGAAGCTGGTGCAGTCAGATCGCCCGCGAGATAGACGAAGGCTCCGGTGCAATCGTAGGGCGTGTTGCTGTTGGAGACGCTGTTGGTCACGGTGATGAGGTTTGATGGGACCGCGGCATCCGCCGTCAGTATTGAGGCAATATTGACGGGGCCCGGACCGAAGGTGAACTGAGCGTTGTTGACGTTGTCCGGTGCTTTGAAATCGTTCGCGACGGCTCCGTCAAACGAGAAGTTGTCCATCGTTACGGTTAGGGAAGCTCTGCGCAGGT
>PKWK01000051.1:0-589 GCA_003133205.1 Granulicella sp.
CAGGAAGCTCCATCACCAGTTTGCAAGCGGAGATCAGAATCGAGAAGTACACGATCGCTGCCTCCGGCCAATGCTGAAAGCGCTCGGCAATAGGCTTTGCATGCGGCTGATCGACGAAGTAGAACTTGCCATCCTTCGCCGAACCGCTTGCACCTACCAGCTTGTACTCCACTCCACCAAAAGAGAGCTGTGCCATGCGGTTTTCCACCACCGACTGCTCGTATGGTGTCAACTCCGCCGGTACACTCACGCGCGCTACTCGGATGCCGGGATAGAGTTGCGCAAGGAGTTTTCCCTCGAGCGTATCCTTCCGGCCCAGTTTGCTGGCCTTGCGGGTCACTTCTCCAGTCGCATCGATCTTCAGCTCAAGAATGAGCTTGGATTCGCCTGTCGTGTTTTGTGGCCTTGTCGCTGTCATTTTTTCTCCTCACTTGTCTGGCGCGCCAGTTGAGTGCCAATCGAGTGACTGAGAGGTTGAACTAACCCTGTCTGTCATTCCTTGTCGCCTGGTTGCCCGTGTCAGTGGTGGCTGTTGACCGAACCCAAGTCTCAGGAATGAAAACCGGGTCAGCATGGAATTCCTCATCGC
>PKWK01000051.1:626-3326 GCA_003133205.1 Granulicella sp.
TGACCTTGATTGAAGGTGTATCTCCTCTTTGAAACTCGTTGCTGACCTCAGATGCCCGCTACTTTTCGCCCACTACTTCTCAAGTGGGTGCTTTACCAAAATTGGATTGCCTCCCTGGACCTCTGCCTCCGCACGGTAAGCCGTGACTACATAGATCACGCAGCCCTTCGACCGGAAGGCTTTGATCAGCGCGTCGCTCTCGCTCTGCGCCTCCTCGCCGAGTTCCGGCTTTGCAGGCGTCGATCCATCCTTAGCCAGGAAGAAACGCACAACCTCTTCCGCCGCGCGCCCTTTGCGTCCGCGCTTCGGCCCCGTAACTCTCACCGCACCATTCACCGACTGCGTCCGTTCTTCTTGCGGACGCTCTGGCGTCAACTTCGCAACTGCTGTTTCCATTTCGTTCCTCCTTTACTCCTGCGCAATCACGCGGTCTGGAGCGGCCAGGATGCGATCGCGGCGCTCGCCATCGATCGGGCGCTCGCTGTATTCGGCGATCCAGAGCCCGTCGGGGTTTATATCCGTTCTGCGGTCGGCAACCAGGCGCACCCGGTATTCGTTGACGAAGTGGTCAGTTACCTCCGAGCCATTTGTCACGTGGTGCACATCCTTGACTCCGTAAACCAGGAACGTCAGCGGTTCTCCGCTCTCAGGGTCGATCTCGCGTAGATGAAACACGGACTGGATCTGGTCGTCGTCGATCTTGCCTCTGGTGTTGTCGTCGGCCATTGCCTTCATTGTGTAGCTGCGCAAGTTGCGCGTCATCATATTGAGGCTTGCGGCCCAACGCTCGTCCACATCGGAAGGCGAGTAGTTGAGATAGCTATCGAGAAACCTCTTCACGAATGCCTGATCGAGAAACGCATCCGTTCCGGTTCTCCCAGCCGCCGCGTTTTCCTTTCCGGATTGGCCAACGACTTCAGTGTCGCCGTTCGCGCCGATGCGGATCACAGTAGGCGGCTGCAGGCGGATGAATACCGCAAACCCCAGCGCAACGAGCGCCAGCGGAATGGTGAGAAAGGCCAGCAGCCACGCCCGGTTTGCGTTTGCCGTCAACGCTCCATCAACCTCGTAATACTTGGGGCGTCGATCGAGTTCACTCGTTTGCGCCACAGTTTTCGCATTTGCCATCGTTGATCTCCTCTGCCGAATGGATTCAGTCGCTTTCTTTTCCGGCGTTGCCGGCTGCTCTTGTCCCGGTTACGGCCGCCTGTGTGGCCAATCGCGCCGCATGATAGGCGCCCCATGTCGCAAGTCCTTCCAAGCGAGGATTGGGAGCGCGTAAACGCCAACTCCATGGATTACCTCGGTTCGCACTCGCGAATGTTGAGCCACTCGGGCTCGAAGCAGGACCAGCGCCGGAGATGGAGCTTACCTCCGCGTCTGCGCTGCCCCCTCCCTCACTGGCAACTTGCTCTTGGCCGCCAGCACTCATCATGGAGCTACGAATCTGACCTGCATGCCCCTCAGCGGTGGGCTCGCCCTCATCCATTTGGCTTGGACCATCCGCAACTGCTGCAGATGTGTTGCGGGATTTGGTGTCCATAGCGGGTTGGTTGCCTGCGGTCGAGGACGACTCGCCAGAATTGATCCCGCGTTGGGCTGGGACCGGCTGATTGCCAACGCCCACCGATCCCTGCATCTTTGCGCCGCCAGCGGCCGCGCCAGAGCCGTTTGAGGCATTGCCGGTGGCGCCCGTCATACCTCCGGCCCTAGCAGCGGCCGCGCCAACTGCAGCGCCCTCGATGGCCGCCGTGCCTGCTGTTAAAGCCGTAACCGCAGCTCCGATCAACACACCTGCAGTCGAGCCAACCTCTCCGCTGACAATCCTCTTCGCCATGAATGGAATCACGGCAATGGCCAGCGAGAAGATGATGCTTGCGAAACCGATCAGGAACGATCCTTCGAGGCTGCCAAGGCCGCCTAAGAAACTGTTCTGGCTGAGCATCTGGCCTACCTGGCCCATCTGCACCGCACTTAACAGAGCGCCGAAGCCGCCATAGAGAATCGGCCAGGCATTCCAGATGAAGACGTTCTCGACATANNCATAGAGGATGTAGAAGAATCCGAAGATCACGATCACCAGCGGATAGAGAAGATAAGCAACCAGAATGAGAAGGGCGTCGATCAAGCCCGCGATTGAACCGGTGACGAGACCCCACATCTGCTGGAAACCAACCTGGCTGAACTGCGTCTGGATGTCGCTCCTCCAGTTATCCAGTAGGTTGAGCCCCCCTGAAGCACTGCCGATCCAATTGCCGGCGTTGACGAAGCCCTGGTTGATCGTCGTGAAGACGGCGTGGTAGTTCATCACCACCAGAGCCGTCGCAACATACTTGATGAGGCTCGTTCCCAGTCCCCGCACATCGCCACCGTGGAGGGCGGACTGGTACACCTGCCAGAGGAATCCGACAACGAGAATGACGTAGCCCACGTTCTGCATGCCCGACGTGATGCCGGTCGAGTCGATCCCTTGGACAGCCTGCGTCAGAAATTGCTCGAATAGATTCAGCTGCGTCGAACCGATGAGCGCAAGCGCCGTTGGACCGAAATGGAGAGCGGAAAGCAGCATTGGTGATCACCTGTTTGTCAGAGATCCATTGATGAGACCGTTGCTGCCCATGGAGTCCGCTGCCGCGAGCTTCGACATCTTGCTCTGATTGGCGATATCGATGCCGCGTGTGCGCATCAACTCGGCAAGCG
>PKWK01000357.1:0-6162 GCA_003133205.1 Granulicella sp.
CGCTGGTACTGGTGGCGCATCAACGCCTGGTCCGAGATCGCCGCCATGACCGCGGCCGCCACCATCTCGCTCACCCTGGAAAGCAGTATGGGAATGCCCGTCGTCCGTCTGCTGAACAGGATCGACCCCGCCCTGACGGCCTTCTCGCTCGACTCCGATAACCCCCACGGTTTCGCGTGGCTCATGCTCATCACCACCGTCTTCACCACCGCCATCTGGCTCGCCGTCACCCTCGCCACCCCACCCGAGTCCGAGGCAACCCTCCAAGCCTTCTACAACCGAGTCCACCCCGCCGCAATCGGTTGGAGCCGCTTCGCCTCCGCGCAGGATCGGGCGGATTCCACCCTCGGCTACAACTTCTTCCACTGGGTGCTCGGCTTCACCCTCGTCTACTCCATGCTCTTCGGCGTAGGCGATCTCCTCTTCGGCCGCATCGCCGCCGGCTGCGGCCTCATGGCCCTCAGCGCGACGTTCCTCGCCATCCTCTTCTGGAGCCTCAACCGCCGCGGCTGGTCCGTCTGGCGTTGAGCAACGGCAGCTTGCTTACGGCACCACGCCGATCCGATGCGGCAGCACCGGCGCCACCGCCTGATGCCTCGCAAAATAGGCCGTCAGCGCGTCCATATCTGTCCCCCCGACCCGCCGATCGGTCCCCTTCTTCAGCACGAACAACTGCTCGCCCCCGCCCGCCAGCAGATTGTTCATCGTCACCCGGTACTTCACCGCCGGCTTCACCACCACGCCGCCGATCCGGATACTCCCGGCATCGACCTTGTCACACACCGCGCCGGCGTTGCTCCACGTGTAGCTGAACCCCTCCGACGGCTGCAGAATCCGGTCGATAACCGGCACCGCCTCGCCCGTCGGCGCATCCAGCCCGCACCCCTTGAACTGTTCTTCCAGCAGCGTCTTGATCTGCTCCCCCGTCAGCGTCATCGTCACCAGGTTGTTCCCAAACGGCTGCGCAGTGAACAACTCGCCATACGTCACCTTGCCCTCTTCCAGCCCCGCGCGGATTCCCCCTTCGTTCGTCAGCGCCACCTGGGCCCCGCCGCTCCCGGGCGCGCTGGTAGCCTCCAGTTCCGCATCGGCGATCAGATCGCCCATCGGAGTCTCCCCGCCCGCACTCTTGGTCCGCGTAATCTCCCCTGCCACCGACCCCACCACGCGGTTCACCATCGGAGCCGCGAGCGCGGCATATGCATCCACAATCCGCGCAATCTCCGCATTCGGCGTGATCCCCGCATTCGGCGTGATCCCCGCATTCGTCCGATCCACCACCAGATTCCGCGCCGCCACCGCCGTCACGTCCTTCGTCTTCGTATCGATCGTTACATCGATATCCGTCAGCACGCGCCCATACGCCGAAGCGCTGGTCACCGGAATCTTCCGCCCCGCGCGGTTCGGCAGCGAGCACACGTACGCCTCATGCGTGTGCGCCGAGAGCACCAAATCCACCGCATCATCCAACTGGCCCACAATCGGCCGAATCGGCTGTCCCTCCATATCCCCCACGCAGGCATTGACGTCGCGCGCCCCTTGCAGCTTCTGGAACCCGCCCTGGTGGATCAGCACCACAAAGCTCTCAATCCCCTGCCCGCGCAGCCGCCGCACCACTGTGTTGATCGTGCTCGCCTCGTCCGCGAACCGCAGCCCTGCCACGGCGCTCGCCGTCGTCATGGTCGGCGTCTCCTTCATGGTCACGCCGATAAACGCCACCTTCACGCCGTGATACGTCCGCACCGCATACCCGGGAAAGATCGTCTTGCCCGTCGCCGTGTCGAACACGTTGGCCGCGAGATATTCGAACTTCGCGCCTTCGAACGGAACTGGTGTGCCCACCACCTTGCCCTTGCACGTATTCTCGTCCAGCGTGGAGCAGCCGCCGTGCTGAAACCGCCGCAGTTCCCGCACGCCCTTGTCGAACTCGTGGTTGCCGACCGCGTTGAGCTCCAGCCCCAGCCGGTTCGCCGCCTCGATCGTGCCCTCGTCATGAAACAGGTTCGCGACCAGCGGAGCCGCCCCCGTCAGGTCTCCCGCCGAAACCACCACGTTGTCCGGATTCTCACTCTTCAAATGCGCGACGTAGCCCGCAAGAAAATCCACGCCGCCCGCATCCACCGCCGGCGAATCAGCATTCGCCGCAAACTTCCCCGGCGACTGGAGATTCCCATGGAGATCATTCAGCGCAATAATCTTCAGCCGAAACTCCTGCGCGCGAGCACCACCCACCACGACCAGGCCAAACACAACCGCACAAACCACCCGCCACACGTGCATCAACTTTCCCCGCTCTCGCCTGGCTTCTTCAATGTTGTCATTCTGAGCGCAGCGAAGAACCCCCGCATTTCGCCTTTGTCGTTGCCCGTTCTTCACGCCCCCGGCTTGAACATTATAAGAATCGAAACGAAGATCAACCCAAAACAGATCACCAGCAGCAGCCACCACCGATCCAGCCACGACTCCCTCTCACTCGCCAAGCTCATCCGCACATCCTCCTTTACCCACCTATCGATCCTACCCGACAACCAAACCCATGCTCAATCCGACCAGTGGCTGGGCCGATCAGGAAGCCTGGCTCCAAAGGCCCGTCCCGCCATAGGCACCGGTGAAAGCCACACCCTTCTACGCGTCATTCTGGCGCAGCCTTTCCAGGTCGTCATTCTGGCGCAGCCAGAATCTCCGTATTTGCCTTGGCCCTGCTTAAGGGCACGGCTTCATAGGCTGCGGAAAAACTCGCTTCTGAGATAGGCCGGAACTTTAGTCCCGGCATAACGGGCGCAGAATCAAAGCGGGCTTTAGGCAGTGTTTGACGAATCGTTTGTGCTCTTGGTCTTGCCTCTGAGATAGGCCCGGACTTTAGTCCGGGCATTCCCCGGTCCCCACAAATCCGGGCTTTAGCCCCCGGGACTCGCTTCTCGCCACTTTCCGCGCGAAACCCGACTTTTTCAGCAGCCTGTTCAGCCGTGCCACCACCACCGCACTTGAACTACGGCTTTAGCCGCTGAGGCCAGGCCTTTCGTCCCATCTGCGTCCCCAGTTTGCGATACACAACCTCGCCCTCGGCCTCTGCAGCCCCATCGCCCTCCTCGGAGCCCTAAGCTACGCCACCCTAGCCGCGCCCTCAGGCATGCACCTCGAACAGGAAGCCTAGCCGCCAATGCCCGTCAACCTCAACTGCTTGAGCTAGGCAGCGCCGAAATTGAACTGGATTCCTTTGAAACCCACGGTTGTGAAAAGGTTTTGCGGCGAGCCTCAGACAGAAACTTCTCTGCTTCATCGGCGGTTGCAACGCGCATACATGAACCGTCTATTTGGCAAATGACTACAGCTGGCGCCGGAAGCGATCTCGCCGCGACGCCGAGCTCCACCCTGAACGCGAAACCATAGATGCAAACGATCGCTGCTTCTTGGTCGTTAGCGGGAGATAGCACGACATAGTGCGGACTATCGGACGTAACCATTGGTTCCGGCCAAGGTGACACCGATACAGGCTCGCTCTCGCTCTCCGAGAGCCCGAGAACATATTGTCGAAGAAGCACATCCTGAGCTTCATCGAGAGAGTGGCTAGAGAAATGGATGAAAAGACCGTATGCAATTTTGGCTGCAATGCGCCGCAGCGTTTGTGGATCATAGTCCAGCGAGATGCTGTGAGTGGTTCCACCTTTGATCACACTCCCACTTCCCCACCGGTCCGCGTCGACTTTGTAGTCTCCTAGAACCAGTTGCATAAACACGTTCAGGAAACGCATCAGTTCATCAGGATCGCGCCCGCGCAACACTAACCTGTCACCGGGAAGCAACACAATCCTAGGCCAGAAGTCTGGATCTGCCGAGATGCTCGGATCGAGGCCAAGGTCAGTGGTGATGGAACAGACGCATCCATCTGGGCCCGGTTTGTTCTTCAGTGCAAGTCGGAATGTGTCGAGGAGCCTCTGCGCTGCTGCGGGACTCGGACCACGAATACGGCCTTCAAGCGCTTCCCCAACTACGACCTTAGCCTCAAAGTGAGGTAGCGACTCCAAGCTTTCGCCAGAACGCATTGCGCTCTCGCCGTAACCACCGTCCGGGTGGGGCACCAAGAGGTACCGCGGTCTGAGAAGGCCGCTCGATGGTCGCTTAGGATGGCGCGCACTCAAAGGGGATGCCAAAGCAGGAATGGCCAGTATTGACTTACGCGAAACCTCTTCTTCGGCCTTTGAGAGTTTGTTTTGACAAGCCGGGCACGCGATTACCGTGTAATCGAGGGTTCCGCCAATTGAACGCGGTATTACATGATCATCGGTGAGATTTTCCCCCTCAGTCCCGCACCATGTGCAATTCATCTCGTATTCCTCAATTTGCTTATCCGCGCCCTCGCGTCAATCCGGGGCTAAGGCAGCAGATTTACCTAAATTGTAAAGGGCCGTTATTCAGTGACGTGATCAATGCTCTCCCACTAGCAACACAGAAGCAACATTAGAGAAGAGCCCCCGTCGGCTCCCCGTTTAGAATCGGAGTCTAGGTGGGCGCATGGCACACACAGTTTTGGAGAATCTGAAAGCGGAAGCGGCAAGGATTCAGAAGCTTTCAATAGATCTGCGAGACAAGTCTTCTATCAGACGATGGCACGACTCGAGAACTGCGAGCTTTATATGGATGAGTGGCGATTTTTCGTGGAACACACTGGACGAAGCAGGGCGTCAAGTGCAGGCGAACCTTCTTGGCGAATACCGACGCTTCTACTCAACAATCCGAGTCCTGCTCCGCGAGCATCCTGATGACACACTTCAGAAAATGCAGGAGGCCGACGGCCTCATCCTCGAGTTCATACAGCAGAATCAAACATTGTTCTCCGACAACCGCGAGACGCATTTCGCGCGTGCCGATGGTGCTCTCACGTCAATGATTTGCCTGCTGGATGGCCTATATGGACAAAGCGATGAACGATTGATGCTGGTACCCGATACGAATGCTCTGATCTTCAACCCAGCCATAGAGAAGTGGGCATTCGCCGGCGCGCCTCAGTTCTCCATCGTCTTTACATCTCCAGTTCTGTCGGAATTGGATGGCTTGAAGATCAATCATCGTGTAGAAACCGTGCGGGACAAGGCTGAAAAGGTCATTAGGCAGCTTAAGGAATACAGGCGGCGTGCCGAAGCCTCGGGCAAGAGACTGGTCGATGGGGTCGATTTGGTATCAGGAACGAGCCAAGTTATCACTCTTGCAACCGAGCCTCGGATGCAAGACTCTTTGCCGTGGTTGGATCCGAACAACAAGGACGATCAACTATTGGCAAACGTCATCGAGGTCATGCGGACACGGCCCCGCTCACCAGTTTGGCTTGTGACGCGAGACATCAATTTACAAAACAAAGCTGAGTATGCCAACGTCCCATTTGTCGAGCCTCCTGATCCGATCTAGAACCTAGCGACCTGGGGTTCCTGTAATATCCCCACCATGGCCACACGACGCGATTTCCTGTCCCTTGGAGCGATGACCGCTGCCGGAATCGCGGCCAACCCCACCTCGGCCCAGACTCCACCCGCCACTCCCCTCACCGCCGAAGCCGTCAAGCAACTCAAGCCGCCCGCCAAGCCCGTGCTCGCCACCCGCGTTACCGGCGACAACACCATCCAGGAGGCCTACAAAATGCTCCTCGACGGGGCCGACACGCTCGACGCCGTCCACCACGTCTGTCTCGGCCGCGAAAACGACCCCAAGGACCACAGCGTCGGCCTCGGCGGCCTGCCCAACGAAGAGGGCGTCGTCGAACTCGACTCCTGCTGCATGCACGGNNGGTCGGCGGCGTCCAGAACATCCGCAACGTCTGCCAGGTCGCACGCAAGGTCTACGAACACACCTCCCACGTCATGCTGGTCGGCAAAGGCGCCGAGCGCTTCGCCGTCGACCTCGGCTTCCCCACCGAAAACCTGCTCACCGAAGACGCCCGCAAGATCTGGATGCTGTGGAAGGAAAGCAACTCGCAGATGGACTGGTGGGGTCCGGGCATGACCAGCCCGCAGTGGAAGGACCCCTACGCCGACCGCCCCGCACCCAAGCCGACCATCGACCTCCACGGCGGCCCATCATCGCAACTCCGGCCCGTCTCACCGGGATCAGGCCCCATCCCCCATCACCCCACCGCCGAGTGGGCCGAGACCATCCGCGCCCGCGCCGTCA
>PKWK01000357.1:6244-13498 GCA_003133205.1 Granulicella sp.
CGGGCTGCTACACCGACCAGGAAGTCGGCTCAGCCGGCGCCACCGGCTCCGGCGAGGAGAACATCAAGGTCGCCGGCGCGCACACCATCGTCGAGCTGATGCGCCAGGGCCTCAGCCCCCACGACGCCGGCATNNCTCCGCCGCATCGTCCGCAACCACAACGGCGACATGACCAAGATCCGCCTGCTGGACATGCAGTACTACATCGTCCGCAAAGACGGCGCCTACGCCGGCGTCTCCCTGTGGAACACCAGCGCGACCGGCAAACCGCGCGTCTTCGCCGTCCACGACGGCACCTACCGCGTAGAAAAACACGCCTACCTCCTCGAAGGCACCCCCCTGGACTGGCCCCCGTTCTAGTACGGCCTCCACCTTTTCCAGTTGTCATTCTGAGCCCCCATTNNAAGAACCCCCGTATTTGTCTTTTTGAGCGCCGCCACTCCAAGCGCGAGTCGCCCCCCAACGCCTGCTTTCCCATCCGGGCCGATCGCCCCTTGACACGCAGCGTATAATTAAACCTAGGTAGAGNNCAGCCTCAGGCTTGTGCCTCCCCAGAGCTCCAAAGCAACCATAACTCCAGCGTTTTGAAGATCTTGCAAATCATCTCCTTTGTTTTCAAGATCTTGCATTTGCGATAGCCGGTAAGTGGTTTGTTTGGAAGATTATGCACCATTCGATATCCGGGGGGGTACGCCGATAACGGAGTGCCGGATCAATGTCCTACGTGCACAGATCCATCCGCGCGATGCGTCACTTTGTGGAAGAGCCAGACCATCAGGCCCGACGCAAACACCACCACTGCGGTCCAGCGAAAGACATCGACAAACGACAGCAGCAACGCCTGCTGCTCCAGTTGCCGATACGTCAACCCAAGCGCCGCCCGCTGCCCCGCCGCGGCTCCTAAGTGACGTCCGAGGTATCCGCCGAGGCCCTGCAACTGCTGCTGCAGGTGGTGACTGCTCTGCGGCAGATGCGCAACCAGTTGCGTCTCGTGGAAGTTGGTTCGCCGAATGAGAACCGTCTGCGCCATCGCGATGCCGATCGAGCCGCCGATGTTGCGCAGCAGGTTGAAGACGCAGGTCGCGTTCCCCATGTTCTCGTTGGTCAGCGTCGAGATCGCCATGCTGGAGATGGGAACGAACACGAAGCTCAGCGCGAATCCGGCGAGAATGATCGGCACCAGCAACGTGACTGGGCTGATCTCCAGGTTGACGAAGGAGAAGGAAACGGTGCAAACGCCAAACGCGGTGAACCCCGCGAACAACAGATACCGATTGTCGACCTTGTTGCTGATCAATCCGATCACCGGCAGCCCGATCATGGAGCCGATGCCGCGCGGGAAGACTGCAATGCCGGCGGCCAGCGCCGTGTAGCCCAGCACCTCCTGGTAGAACAGCGGCAGCATGGTGATGGTGATGTAGATCGCAAAACCGAGCATGAAGATCAGCAGGCAGCCCACGGCAAAGTTGCGATCGCGCATTACGCGCAGATTGACCAGCGGATCACGCGCGCGCCAGCAATGCCGCACAAACCAGAACAGCGAGATGCCCAGAACCATCGTCGCCCAGCGAATCCAGGTTGCGCCGAACCAATCGTCCTCCTGCCCCTTGTCCAGAATCACCTGCAAGCAGCCTGTCCAAAGGCACAGCAGGCCAAAGCCAAGGTTGTCGAACGCGCCAGGCTTCGCTGTGCGAATGTACTGCGGATCGCGCACATACCGGTTAATCATGAAGACCGCGAGCATGCCGACCGGGATATTGATGTAGAACGCATAGCGCCAGCTATACGTGTCGGTCAGCCAGCCGCCAAGCGTTGGCCCCAACACCGGCGCGACGACCACGCCGAATCCGAACAGCGCCATCGCCGCACCGCGCTTGGCCGGCGGAAAACTCTCCAGCAGGATCGCCTGCGAGAGTGGCTGCAACGCTCCACCGCCCGCTCCTTGCAGCACGCGCGCAATCAGCAGCATGGTCAGCGTCGGCGCGGCTCCACAGAAGAACGACGCAACGGTGAACAGCACCACGCACGACATCAGAAACCGCTTGCGCCCGAAGCGCAGCGCGAACCAGTTGCTCGCAGGAAGAATGACGGCGTTGGCGATCAGGTAGCTGGTCAGCACCCAGGTCGCTTCGGAGTTCGACGCGGCGAGCGAACCGGCGATATACGGCAGCGCCACCGAGGCGATGGCCGTGTCCAGCACCTCCATGAAGGTGGCCAGCATCACCGAGATCGCGACGATCCATGGGTTCGCAACCGGCGTTGCGGCGAGTGTGTCGGGAGAGCTTACGGCGATCTGCGCGGTTGTGGCCATGCCTGTCCGGACCTGGTGCAGCGACTCTACAGGTTAGGTCCGGAAAGGCATGTGCGCAGTGCTCGCCGTCACGCGGAGCAGCTTATGCGCGGCCCATGACAATCGTGTGCGGGCTCATCGGAATGGGATGCGCGGTAATGCCTCCGAAGCCTGCCTCGGTGTGCATGGCCGTAAGTTCGCTGAGCGTGTAGGCGTCGCCCGCCGCCGTGGTCGCCAGCATCGTCATCGCGAAACCTGCAGGCATCGGCGGGGAAATGCGGTCTTCGTTCGGCACGAACTCCAGCGTGGCAGCACGCCCGCCTGGCTTCAGCGCACCGTGAACCTTCTTCAACAGACCCACGCAGGTCGGCACATCGAAGTGGTGCAGAAAGTTGGTAAGCAGCACGACGTCATACGGCCCACCGAACTCAACCTCGAATGCGCTGCCTGGCAGCAGATCGTAGCGGTCGCCAACGCCCACCTTACGCGCATTCTCTACTGCCACTTTAAGGACCTGCGCCCAATCGAGGCCGGTCACACGAGCCTGCGGATTCTGCTTCGCAATCTCGATGCCGAACAAACCATGGCCAGCCGCAATGTCGAGTACGCGCATCGGCCCGCTATGCCCCTCCAGCACGACCGCGCCCAGCGGCCCTGCCATGGGCCCCATCATCGGCGCCATCTTTTCAGCGAACTCAACCCATATCGGGTTCTCCGGCTCCACCGTACCGCTGCCCGGCAGGAACGTCCGGCCGTTGCGCACGACTTCCGTTAGATGGCTATAGGAGTGGTGCACATCCGTGTTGCACATGAATTGAGCAACTGAAGCCATGCACGCGGGCGAGCGCGGATCAAGAAACGCGGCGCTGCTCGGGGTGTGCTTGTAGTGCCCGTTGTCCTTCACAAGAATGCCGTTGATGGTGAGGAAGTCGCAGAGAATACGGATGCCTCGTTCCGATGCCGAGCAGTGGCGCGCGATTGAGGCCGCGTCTCCCGGCCCTTCGCCGACTGCGCGAAAGACATCGAGATCAATTGCGGCCTTGAGAGCCGCGGTGCGCTGATGCGCCTGCACCATTTCGAACACCAAACCAGGATTTAACGGGGCTGCAGCATGAGACACAGTGGCCATAACAATCTCCTTCGATCATTGAGTTGGGTGACTTCTGCAAAATCCAGGGGGCCTTTGGCATGCCATGCCAAGTTCACGCAGCCTATCACATTGTTCCCACTCGTGTAATCACTCTGGATCGATGAATCGGCCTACCTAAAGAAGTCTATTCCGTGGTCACGGCTTTGGTGAGGTTGCGGGGGCGATCGACATCCACGCCGTGGCTGACGGCCATGAAGTAGGCGAAGAGTTGCAGCGGAACGACCTCCGAGATCGGCAGCAGCGACTCGGCTGCTGGCTCGATGGGGATAGTGTGCGAGGCGAGCGAAGTGATCGTCGCATCGCCGGCGTTGGCCAGCGCCAGCACGCGCGCACCCTGCTCGCGCATGTCGTACAGCAGCGATACGGTCTTCTCGTAGCGCAGCAGCGACTCGGGGTCGTCGGTGTCGACCGTCGCGAGCACCACGAGCGGGACTTCGGGCGACACCAGCGCATTCGGCCCATGCTTGAGCTCGCCGCTGGGATAGCCCTCGGCGTGCAGGTAGGAGGACTCCTTCAGCTTGAGCGCGCCCTCGCGGGCGATCGCGTAATGCACGCCGCGGCCGAGGTAGAGAAACGTGCGCGCGTCGGAGTAGGTTGGGGCGAGGGCGGCGATCGTCCGCTCCCATGCTGGGAGTTGCGCGGCGATGGAATCGGGCACCTGGGCCAGCGCGGCCAGGCGCGCTTCAATCTCGTCGGGCGGAAGTACGCGGCGCTCACGGGCCGCGAGCAGCGCCAGCACCACGATCAACGCAAGCTGCGTGGTGAAACTCTTGGTGGCCGGAATCGCCAGTTCGACGCCGGCGAGGGTGGCCAGGTCGACCGTCGCCTCGCGCGCCATGGTCGAGCCATGCACATTGGTGACGGCGACGGTGGGATGGCCGCGGCGGGCGGCTTCGCGCAGGGCCGCCAGCGTGTCCGCCGTCTCGCCCGACTGCGAGAGGACCAGCACCGGGCTGGGATTGTCTGGATGGCGGCGCGTGGTGGTGGAGCGGCAGGCGTACTCGCTGGCGTACTCCACATCGACGACCAGGCCGGCGAGGTCTTCGAGCAGGATTTCGGCTGTGAGACCGGCGTGGCGGCTGGAGCCGCTGGCCGCGATGATGAGGTCGGGATGCCGGCGCAACAGCGCAGCAACGGCGCTGAGCGGCTCGTCGCGGAAGGTGGGCGCGGAGCCAGAAAGATCAAGATAGTACTCGAGCGTGCGCGCGATGGCGGCGGGCTGCTCGTAGATTTCGCGCAGCATGTGGTGGCGAAAGGTGCGCGGCCCCGACGATGATACAGACTGGTGCAACATGGCGTGGCGACTCCCTCAATCATGATTGCACATGGAATGAACTAGACTGGAACGATGCGACTGACGCCGGTATTCCTTCTGTCCGCGACCGATGTCGCCCACTTCCCTACCGAGGCGAAGACGTTCGGCGCGCCGGAGATTGCGTTTCTCGGCCGATCCAACGTGGGCAAGTCATCGCTGATCAATGCGCTGCTGGGGTCGAAGCAGGCGCATACTTCGTCGACGCCAGGCCGCACGCGTGCCATCAACTTCTTCGCGCTGCACGAGGGCGTGGGCGAGAAGAAGAAGCAGCGGCCGACGCTGATCTTCGCCGATCTGCCCGGCTATGGCTACGCGAAGATATCGAAGTCGATCTCCGCCGAGTGGCCCAAATTCATCGAGCCGTATCTGGCCGAGCGGGAGACGCTGGCGCTGGGAGTGTGCCTGGTGGACACCAACATTCCGCCACAGCCCAGCGATAAGCAGCTCATCGACTACTTCAAACAGACGCAGCGGCCCTTCCTGGTGGTGGGGACGAAGTCGGACCGGCTCGGAAACAACGCGCTGGCGAAGAGCATTGCGGCGTTGAAGCGGGAGCACGAGGTGGACGAGGTGCTGCCGGTTTCGGCGAAGACCGAGGCGGGGAGTAAGGCGCTGTGGGCACGGCTGATGGCGATCGCGGAGTAGTATGCGCCGACATCATTTGGATCGGAGTGTGCGAGTTTCTTTCTCGGTGAGGAAGATTGCGCGACGGTAAGGGCGTTCGCGGTGGAAGAAACGTGGCGCCGCTGAACACCAGCGATGGCGCGGGTCCGTCGCAGGGATCATCTCCATCAAGCGGTCGTCTAAGGCTCGCAGTTCTTCGGCGGATGCGAGGGCGAAGGATTCGAGGTGCAGGCCGTGCTCGCGAGTGAAGACATTGAGGCGCGCTTCGGCGTCGATGACGCCAGCCGATGGTAGGAATGATTGGTCGGAGTCGACGATGAGACTGCCAAATGCTGCAAATCTCCGCGCCGCGCGATCGAAAGTGGCGGAGTGGAGAGTACGCAGGCCGGTCGATTCCGCATCCGGGCGAAACGCCGTGAAGAGCTGAGGCAGCACGCCGCGATCGAGCAGTTCCTCAAGCGCCGCGGTCGGGGCCATCGTAAGGCCGACGCTGACCGGCTTGCGTTGGCGGATCTCGTTCTTCAGCACCCGCAGTGCTTCGTCCACCGTATTGACGACGAAGTCGCAGGCACCCGAACGCATCGCGGCACGGCATGCCTCCGGACGCTCGTCGATGGCGAGGCAGCCCGCTCCAGCGATGTTGGCAGCAACCGACAAAGCCGAGCCGCCCGAACCGAGGCCGCACGAGACGATCAGCGCGCCGCGCCAGTCGGGCTGTAGTGAGCAGAGTACGGTGTACGCGCGGAGGACGGATATCTGGTGGTCCTCCGCGCGCTCTACCATACGTCGTTCGCCTGCCTATTCGCCGTAATAATCGAGGCCGAGGTGCGTGATCAGGTCTTGGCCCATGATGTGCCGCAGCGTGTTCTTCATCTTCATCGACTGGATGAAGAGGTCGTGCTCGGGATAGACGCCCTTGGCGCTGTCCGGAGCCTTGAAGTAGAAGCTGAGCCATTCCTGGATGCCCAGTCCGCGCAGGCTAGGAGTGCGTGCGGCGAGGTCCATGAAGAGGCACAGATCGAGTGCGAGCGGCGCGGCAAGAATCGAGTCGCGGCACAGGAAATCGACCTTGAGCTGCATCGGGTAGCCGAGCCAACCGAAGATATCGATGTTGTCCCAACCCTCTTTGTTATCACCACGAGGCGGGTAATAATTAATGCGAACTTTGTGGAATATGTCCTTGTAGAGATCGGGATAGAGATCGGGCTGCAGGATCATGTCCAACAGGCCGAGCTTCGACTCTTCCTTGGTCTTGAACGACTCGGGATCGTCCAGCACTTCGCCGTCCCGGTTGCCCAGAATATTGGTCGAGTACCAGCCTGAAACGCCGAGCATACGCGTCTTGAACGCTGGCGCGAGAACGCTCTTGATAAAGGTCTGGCCGGTCTTGAAGTCCTTGCCGCAGATGGGCGCGTTCATCTTGCGCGAGAGTTCGTTGAGCGCGGGAATATCGACGGTGAGGTTGGGCGCGCCGTTGATGAATGGAATGCCTTCCTTGAGCGCGGCCCACGCGTACATCTGCGAGGGAGCGATACCCGGGTCATCGTTGTCGAGGCCCTTCTCGAATGCGGCCAGCGACTGGTGGACGGCGGACTCTTCGAGGAAAATCTCGGTTGAGCCGGTCCAGATCAGCACCTGGCGGTCGGTCCTGGTCTTGAACTCGGCGATGTCGTTGCGAAGCTGGCTGGCGAGGTCGCACTTGTTCTTGCCCTTCTTGATGCGCTTGCCGGTCAGGCGCTTGACGTAATACTGGTCGAAGGCGGCGGGCATGGGCTCGATCGACTCGAGGAAGGGACGGATCTGGTCGAGTTGGTCGCGGTCGAGCACCTGGGCGGTCCTCGCGGCGTCGTAGAGATTGCCGCCGAAGATGTCCCA
>PKWK01000383.1 GCA_003133205.1 Granulicella sp.
GTCAAGTAAATACCCCTATTCCCCTTTGTTTGTCATTCCCCTTGTTTGTCATTCCCGAAGGGAATCTGCTTCTGTCCTTTTGGACCGCGCCGAACCCGGGTGGCCCATCCTTTCGGCTTAATCGAAAGGGTGGGGTGGAAGGGTGGGTTGCCGTGTGTCTCCCCCCAGTTTGCGGTCCGCCTCCCCCCGCATCTATCCTCAAACCAGTGTCGCGTCGCATCTTCCAACTCGCGGGAACCCTCATCCTGATCCTGGCCACGCTCACTCCCCTCATGGAGTGCTTCGACCGCTGGGATACAACTCCCGGCCCCGCGAACGACTCCGAGATCCACCTCACCGCATGGTTCGTAGGCGTCGGCATTGTGTTGACGCTGGCGAAACTCCTACGCCGCCTCCCGGCCCTCGCAGTCTCCCGCGCGACCCACAGCCGCTCCGTCCACTCACGGCCCGTCTTGCAACTGACCTACACCCAGAGCCCCACCCCAACCGGCAGCCCACCTCTCCTCCCCCTCCGAATCTGATCCTCCCTGTGAACCTGCGCTGAAACCGACAGCGATGGGCACGCATCTCCGCGCCCGCTGTCCGCTCCTCCCCGCATCCACAGAAGGAATCCCATGCTCCGTAGCCCCCGTCCCGCCCCGTCCCTCGGTCTCGCCCGCGCCCTCATCTTCCTCACGCTCTGCCTCTCCCTCCACGCGCAGACAGCCCTCACCCACGGCAGCGTCTCGGGCACCGTCACCGACACGACATCCTCCGTCATCCCCAAAGCCCACGTCGCGCTCTCCACCCCGGACAAGACCATCGTCCGCGAAGCCACCACCGGCCCCGACGGCTCCTTCACCATCTCCGGCCTCGTCAGCGGCACGTATCAGATCGAGATCACAGCACCCGGCTTCGCGCCCTACCTCAACCCATCCGTAGCCGTCGCCGTCGGTCGCGACGTGCGAGTCGACGTCCAACTCCCGCCCGCCCAGGCCACCCAGCAGCTCACCGTCCAGGCCCAGACACAGGCGCTCGACACCTCGCAAACCTCGCCCGTCACCAACATCGACCGCGATCGCATCGAGGAACTTCCCATCCCCAGCCGCAACTACCTCAACTTCACCCTGCTCGCGCCCTCTCTCGGCTCCGCGAACCCCGCTCTCGGCGCTCAATCTCCCGCACTGCAGGGCGAAGGAGGATTCAGCGCCGGAGGCCTCCGCCCCTCCAGCAACGCCCTCTACATCGACGGCGTCGACGACAACGACGAGTACACCGGCCTCAGCCGCACCGAACTCTCCCCCGAAGCCATCAGCGACTTTCAGCTCGTCAACCACGGCTACGCCGCCCAGTCCGGCGGCTCGGCTGGCGGTTCGGTCGACGTCGAAACTCGTTCCGGCGCGAAAGTCCAGCACGGCGACGCGTTCCTCTTCGTCCAGAACGGCGCCCTCAACGCCACGCCCGCCCTCGAACGCACCCCCCGCAAACCCGATGCGAATCGCCTCCGCGCGGGCCTCTCTACCGGCGGTCCCATCGGCCACGGCAAGCTCTTCTACTACATCGCCGCCGAGCAGGAGCTAGCCCGCGGCGAAGAGGCCAACGACCTCAGCCCCAACCTCACCGCAGCCATCAACTCCGCCATCCACTCCGCCATCCACTCCGCCATCCACCAATCCGGCCCACTGCAGAACCTCACCCTCCAACCGGGCTTCTTCCCCACCACCAACCAGGAGACCGAGCTCTCCGCCCGCATCGATCGCACCTCCGAGCCCAACAGCCTTATGCTCCGCTACGCCCTCACCAACAACCGCTCCGTCAACGACGCCTTCAACACCAGCGACCTCTTCGACCTCACCTCCCGCGGCTCCGCCTTCTACAACGACAACAGCCTCAACGGCTCCTGGAGCGCCACCTTCACACCGCACCTCCTCAACCAACTCAACTTCGAAGCCGCCCAGCGCCGCGCCGTCCTTCGCACCGCATCCCCCAACTCCCCCGGAATCGTCGTCGCCGGCCTCGCGCAATTCGGCACTCCCTACGCCGGCAACAGCCGCCGCTACGAGACCCACGCCGACCTCAGCGACGACCTCACCCTCCAGCGCGGCAAGCATCTCCTCCAGACCGGCGTCGCCTTCACCCACATATCCCTCCGCGCCGCCGACCGCGACGGATTCGCAGGCCTCTACGTCTTCCCCGATCTCGCATCCCTCGCCAACAACCAGCCCGACTTCTTCACCCAGAGCTTCGGCAATCCCAACACCAACTTCGCCGAACTCCGCAGCGCCGCCTACGCACAGGATCACTGGACGCCCACCCACTCGCTCGCCGTCGACCTCGGCTTGCGCTACGAGTCGAACCAACTCCCCACACCGCTCACTCAGAGCGCGAATCACCTCAGCCCGCGCTTCGGCCTCGCCTGGTCGCCCGACAAAAACCTCGTCGTCCGCAGCGGATTCGGAATCTTCCTCGACCGCTATTTGCTCTCCACCACCAGCCGCATTCTCGAATTCAACGGCAGCAACGCCCAGCAGCAGATCGCCGAAGGCGCCGCCGCCGCCGCGCTCTACCAGTCCGGCCAGCGCTTCACCGCGCCGCCAGCGGGAATCGCCCCCAGCATCTGGCAGCCCCAACCCGGCCTCGCGAACCCCTACGCCGAAACCGCCTCCCTCGGCATCGAGCGCGCCTTCCCCTCCCAGTGGACCGCCAGCGCGGAGTACCGCTTCGTCCGCGGCGTCAAGATGGGCCGCACCCTCAACAGCAACCTGCCGCAGCCCATCGCTCTCACCGCCGCCAACGCCGCCAGCCTAGGCATTCCATCGCCCACACCGCAGCAGTTCGGACGCCTCACCTTCCCGCTTTCGCGCCTCAACCCCGCCTACGACGCCATCCACCAGTTCCAGACCGAGGCCGGCTCGTCCTACAACGGCGTCACCCTCACCGTGAACCGCCAGTTCACCGAGGACTTCGAACTCCTCGCCGGCTACACCTTCTCCAAAACCCTCGACGACGCCGGGTCCGACACCGCCGAGCCGCAGAACCCTTACGCCCTCCGCGCCGAGCGCGCCCTCTCGCTCCAGGACCAGCGCCATCGCTTCGTCCTCAGCGGCCTCTGGGTGCTCGGCCCCGACCTCGACGATCCCGCCGCCGCCGCCAAAGCCGCCTCGCCCGGCCCCCTCATGCGCGCGCTCACCGGCCTCGAGTTCGCCCCCATCCTCACCCTCAGCAGCGGCTTCCGCGACAACCCCGTCACCGGCCTCGACAGCGCCCGCGAGCACACCTACCCGTTCACCGCCCGCCCCCTCGGCCTCGCCCGCAACAGCCTGCAAACCCCGGCCAGCGTCGACCTCGACCTCCGCATCCTCAAGATGGTCGCCATCGGGCGCGGCCATTTGGACATCGTCGCCGAGTCCTTCAACCTGCTCAATCGCCGCAACATCGACCTCATCAACCCCGTCTACGGCTCAGCCGCCACCGCCTCCGCCGACTTCAAGGAACCAACCCAACCCGCTGACCCCCGCAAGATCCAATTCTCCCTGGATTTCGAGTATTGAATGTTGCTTTTCGGAGTAGCAGCGGGCTTCAGAGGGTGATGAAAAAACCATGCTTTCGCCTTCCGGAGTAGCAGCGGGCTTCAGCCCGCAGTAAACCGCGCATGGACAGCCGGGCTTCAGCCCCGGGCTTTCGTCTCGTGGTACACGACCTTCAGCATCGGCTACACCTACAGTTGGTGAACCCAGACGAATCGCCGGCCCGTAGCGGGTCAACTTGCAGCGAATGGACCGAAGTTTCCGAAAACCCGACTTTCACGGCAGTTCGTCATCCGAAGTCCCTACTGTCAATTGCGACACACGTAAATGAGGAGATTTCTAACCACGACCTGCTTGTTCAAATTGCCGATGAACCATCGGAAATAGGGAAATGCTGCCATTGCCGCCTGTTACCCACAGCGGTATGCTGCGTCAAAGCGGTATGCAGTCAGAATCAGGGAAGAGGTTTCACTTGAGGGATGCGCTTGCCTGGAGGGGGTACCAGAGTGCGCTGTTTTGGCTGTTTTTCTTAGTTCTCCCAGGGGTCAGCTTGCCGGTTGCGGTGGTGGCGGCGCAGACTGCGCCCCCGGCAGGACCGACTCCGCAGGGAGCCGAGCCCGCGAAGAGATGGAGCTACGATGCGGTTTCGGTGAAGCCGAACAAATCGGACACCGATGGCTTGCTCACCATGATGCGCGGCGATGTGTATTCAGGAAAAAACATGCGGATCATCAACCTGGTGTCGCAGGCCTATGACATCAAGCAGGACCTTATCTTTGGTATGCCCGGCTGGACGGATGGAGCCCATTTTAATGTGGAAGCGAAGATGTCCCCCGAGGATGCGGAAGCCTTCAACAAGTTGAGCCTAGAAGAGAGGAAAGCCGCCAGCAAAGTCTTGTTGCGAGGCATTGTCTTGTTGCGAGGCATTCTGGAGGAAAGATTCCATCTGAAGGCGCATATCGAAACCAAGCAACTCCCGGTATATGACCTGGTGATTGCGAAGGGTGGATTGAAGATAAAGGCGGTGACGGGGGGCTATACCGATGGGAAAGTTGTGAAGGGACCCGATGGAAAAGCCTTACCGCGTTTCCAGGATGGGATGCTTAACGATCAGTGGACCGAGATCCCCGGTTTAGCAGGTCAGCTTACCAACCTGGTGCATCGTATGGTGATTGATAAGACCGGCCTCAAAGGCCGATTCGCTTTCGTTCTGTGGTTTGCACCGGATCGCGATGCTCTTTCGGACGCGGACAATGGAACGCCCCATAATGATGCCCCTTCCATTTTTACCGCGCTGGAGGAGCAGCTCGGCCTGAAGCTGCAGCCGGACAAGGGCCCGGTGGATACCGTCGTGATCGACCACGTGGAGCAACCCACGGAGAATTGAGGAGCGGGCTTGCCTATTCGCAGAAGCTTCGAGGTTCCCGTGATACGGCGTTATAGGCAACTTCGTTTGCCCCTGACTCACCATCCGCGGCCCCAATCCCTTGACAGGGCGGGTGGCCCACTCACAAATCTGGGTGCCCCATTCATGACAGTCTCACCGTCATGAGTGGGGTCCGGCTAAATCTCCCACCTCGCCCGCTTGACACCCCGCGTATAATTAAACCTAAGTCGAGACAGAATCCACCANNTGTCTCCCAAAGCTCCAAAGAATCCATAACTCCAGCGTTTTGAAGATCTTGCAAATAATCTCCTTTGCTTTCAAGATCTTGCAAATTCGATAACCGGTAAGTGGTTTGTTTGGAAGATTATGCACGAATCGATACCCAGGGGGGGACACCATGCCGGACCCAATTCCAGACCTCAGTCGCGACCGGCAATCCCACCACGACCAGGCCCCAACTTCCGGTCTACTTCCCGTCCGGAGCAGGAACCATCACCGCATTCGGATCGACCTTTGGAATGCCAAAGTGTCCGCTCAGGTGGATCAGGTCCAGAGGCCGCAGATCGCCCGCCACCTGCACCAGGTTCAGCTGCTTCGTCGATCGCACCAGCACAGTCACATGGTCGATGTCCGCACCGGTGAAGTGCAGCCAGATGTCCGTAATCGCCGTCCGCGGCTGCGCCATGTTTGCGGGAGTCTGGTTGCCGTCCACCAGGTGCTTCCAGCCTGCCCGGTGGAACGATTGGATGATCGACGCCATGATTTCGGGCGTGTAGAACGCAGGCTCTTTGTAGTGGTAGGTGTCGAAACTGATGCTGGTCAGCGCCGCCGCGGCCCGGTCCGCATCGAGGCCGCCCTGCTGCAGCACGCCCTGCGCCATCTGCATCATGGAGCGGTCGAACGTGATTCCCGTGTGGGTCGCGGGCTGGTCGGCAAGCGTGCTCAGGCTATCGGAGACGCCGGGCGGAATCTGAACCTCAGGCCCCGCCGCCAGCGCGACGGAGCAAAAGCCCACCGCCAGCAGAGCAACGGCAAACGTGCGCAA
This sequence comes from Granulicella sp., assembly GCA_003133205.1. Next base: position 5,939 of record PKWK01000383.1, read on the forward strand.
GCGCAGAGGAAGGTACATGGCAGAATCTCCTTCTCTACTTGGACACGCTTCCAGCGCAGGAGTTACCCCTGCCAGAACGATTTTTGCCTGGAGCGAAGAAAAGAGGCTGCGACGATCTCCGTCTTTTACGCGAAGCGTCGAGGACGGCACGAAGTGCTTACTCAGCCGCTTTGGGAGCGAAGTATCCGGTGTGCGTCCGCACATGATATTTCGGGTCGATCGCGTGCAGATAAATCGTCCGGAAAGCGCCGTCCTGCTTGAAGTTTGCCGGCCGGTATTCCAGCAGATACTGGCTGCGCAGTTCTTCTTCGATGCCGTTGAAGCTGCTGCCGACATCCTCGATCCGCGTGGGATAGAACGCTCGCCCGCCGGTCGCTTCCGCGATTGCCTGCAACACGTCGTCGCCCTTGTCCTTGCTTGGGCTCACATTGGTGCTGATCGCGTATACGATCGTCTCCGCGCGCTGGCATTCCTTGATCGCGTCGGACTCCAGCGCGTGACTGTAGTTGTCGTCGCCGTCCGAGACCATGATGATCGCCTTGCGCACCACTCCTGCCTCGCGCAGGGTCAGCATCTGGTCCTTGCACGTCGAGTAGAGCGCATCGAACAACGCCGTGCCGCCGCCTGGACGCAGCTTCTTGACGCCCTGGTTCAGAAGATCGATGTTGTTGGTGAATCCCTGAGCCAGATCGACCTGGACATCGAAGCCCTCGACGAACCCGCGGTCGTTCCGGTGCATCACCTGCAGCAGGAACGTGATCGCCGAGTCCTGCTCGAACGCGAACCGCCCGCGGATCGAGCTGCTCGTATCCAGCATGATGCCCACGCGCAACGGCAGGTCCTTCTGCGCGTAGAAATGCAGCACCTGTTCCGGAGCCACGCCGTTATCCAGCAGCCCGAAGCTCGACTGGTTCAGGCCGGTGACGAAGTGGCCCTTCTTGTCGGTCACGGTGAACACCAGATCGACCTCGTTGGACTGCACCTTGAGGACCGGAGTGTCCATGTCCTGCACTTGCTGTGTCGCAGCCGGCTGTTTCGCGCCCTGCGCCGCGGGAGCCTTGGGCACAATCACCTGAGGCTGCTGAGACGGCTGAGGTTGCGGCTGCTGCTGAGGCTGCGGCGCGGAAGGGATCGGCCCCTGCGCGAACGGCGTCGGGGCTGCCAGAGCAATCAAGGAAGCTGCGACCAGCGCAACCATGCGGGACGTACGGTACAGTTCGTTCACTCTCACGATTCTACCCAACACGCACACTCTCCGTCCTGAGCCATCGCAGAAACTCCTCAAGTTCCGCCGGCAGCGGAGCATCGATAGTCAATGCCTTGCCCGTCTGCGGATGCGCGAATTCGAGATGCGCGGCGTGGAGGAAGTTCCGCTCCAGCCCCGCGATCGGCTCCTCAGTTGGATGCTCGATTTCACCCTTGCGCGCCACCGGCACAATCGCCCGTGGCGCACCGTACAGCGTATCTCCAACAACCGGATGCCCCAGCGACTGCATATGCACACGGATCTGGTGGGTTCGCCCGGTCTCGATCCGAACCTCGACCAGGGTGAACGCGCCATACCGCGTCGCCAGCCGCTCCAGCACCTTGATGTGCGACACGGCGCTGCGTCCGTCTGGGCGCCGCGTCGTCATCCGCGTCCGCCGGACAAGATCGCGGGCAATCGGCAGGCTCACCGTGACGTTGTCCTTCGCGAGCGTCCCGTGGACCAGCGCAATATACGTCTTAGCCACGCGCCGCATGGAGAACATCTCGCCCAGCTTGCGATGCGTGACGTCGTCCTTGGCCACCACGATCGCGCCGCTGGTCTGCTTGTCCAGCCGATGCACGATTCCGGGCCGCAGCTCGCCGCCGACGTCGGACAGCTTCGCCATGTGGTGCAGCAGCGCGTTGACCAGCGTGCCGCGGTTGCGCGCATCGTCGGTCGATCCAGCGCCCGCGTGGACCATCATCCCCGCTGGCTTGTTCACCACCGCGAGGTACTTGTCCTCGTAGAGGATGTCCAGCGGAATGTCTTCGGGCACAGCGTGCAACGGCTCGGGATGCGGCTCGCCCTCAATCTCGATCGCCTCGCCGCCATGCAGCTTCAGCTTGCCTTTCGGGACCGCGCCGTCGACGCGCACCTGCCCGGCCTCGATCAGCATCTGCACGCGCGCCCGGCTGATCTCCGGAATCGCCTGGGCAAGGTAGGCGTCGAGCCGCATCCCGTCCGCGGCCGCATCGGCCACAAACGTCCGCACCCCGTCTTCGAGTTCCGTATCTTCGTCGAGATCGAGCACCGGCACGACGACGTCGGGCTCGGCCTCGACGCCGCGCGTGGCTCTGTACTCGGCCCGCACGGACTTGCGGCGGTGGCCTTTCGGCAGCATGTTTTTAGAAGGCATCGTCAACACCCGCGCCGAAAGCGCAAAAGGAAAGAAAAACCGACCCACTGGGCCGTGCGGCGAAGCGCTGGTGAACCCGTCCTAAGACGGCGGTACCTGGCCGTGGTTCATTAGGCGTTCCGGACTGGCGGACAGCACACCGAACCATATGTACGAGCGAGGTCCCTGTTCAATGATTAAAGGTTCAACCAGCGTTGTTCCCCGCACCTGCTTTGCAGGCCGGTTTCTAGGTTGGATGCTAACCGCGACTGCCCGGATTGGCAAGCGCACGCCGCGGCAAGACAAATTCCAGCCAATGATGGTAGACGTCGCCTGGCGCCCTATTGGAGAGCAGCACCGTTGTCGTTGTGAGCGTGGAACCCCTTCTTCGGGTCGTAAACCACATGGATCAGATTGTCGCGGTAATCGATCGAGATCACCAGTTCGCGCAGGATCGGAAAGCCGATGATCCCCGACATTTCGGCGCCCACGTTGCGAGACATCCCGCCGGTGTCGAGGATGAGCATGCTGCGCCGCGTCTGCCTGATCTGCGCGAACGTCATGCCCACATTGCCGACGGCGGGAACCTTGCGCACCACACCGTTTACGCCCTTCAATTGCACGCCGGTGAAGTCCGAAACCTGGCCGACCTCCTTCGCTGCCGACGGCGAGAGGATGCTCATCGCTGATCCCGTGTCCAGCAGGAACAACTTGACCGGCGAAGTGTTGACGAGGGTTGGAACGATGAGCATGTACTGGGAGCGAAAGACCGGCGTCCAGTCCTTCATCTCGGGCGCGATGTAGCGGTCCTTCGCCCTGTCCGCAAAGCTGACCTGGGTCTGCTGGTCGTCTGTGGTGGAGAGCGAGATGGCCTTCGGCGTCTGCTCGTCGGGAGGCTTCGGCAGCGGTCCAAGCCGCACTTCGCGCCCCGGGTAGTCCAGCGTGACCAGGTAGTCCTGGAAGACGTCCGGGCCGATCAGGCCGTCCACATCTGCGACTCTATCCAGCATGTTGCCGGGGGCAAGCACCCGCACCATGCAGTTCCTGAACTCCATCTTGCCGATCTTGATGTCGTCCACGTGACTGACGAACGCATTCGCAAGGCCATCGTCGCCGATGCCTCCGATCTTGATCTGAGCCTCCGGAACCAGACCAAGGCTCTTGGCCGCCGGAGCGTTCAGCGTAAGGCCGGAGGCGCCGGTATCGATTTCGAGCCGCCTCTTCTTGCCGTTGATCTGCAGGTCCAGCCCGCCCTCTTCCATATTCTCAATGGACCCGTTGTCCGGGACCGGGACGATCGGCAGCTTAACCTCCTCAATCGGAGACACAAGCTCGCAGCTTCCTTTCTCGCTGCTCTCGATGCCTTTGATCGCTGCGTTGATTGCATCCTTCTGCTGGTCGGTGATCGATGGGTTGCCGAGCCCCTTCTTCAGGCTGGCCAATCTCTGCTCCGGGGTCTGCGGCACGGCATGGGTTGAATGCCAGCGGCGCGCGATGTCCGGGTTCTCCGGCGAGAGCCAGTACGCCCGTTCAATCTCGGTTTGCGATCTCCGGTAATAGCCGGAAAGAGAGAGGAATCGAGCCATATCGTAGCGGGTGGGGCCGCTGCACATATTGAGGCGAAGAGACCGGTTCAGGGCCATGCCCGCTTCGTCCGTCTCACCGCGGCGGAAGCGCACCTCCGCCAGGGCATCCAGCAAAACCGCATTGTTAGGATGCGCGCTGTCGTACTTGATCGCCAGTTCAAGCGCTTCAGGCAGCTTGCCCTGCGCGAGCGTCGTGCGCACCAGGCCTGCTATCGCTGCGGTCGAGGTTGGGTCGGCGGTCAGGGCGTCGTTGTAGAGCCGCTCGGCGTCTGGGAACTTGCGCGCGGCGAGGGCCTTGTCGGCGTCGGTCGGTTTGGTGTGATCGATCGCGCAGCCTGGCACAGCGTACTTCGCCGAAGCGTCGGGCGCCTGCGAGCTGGCTCCAAGCTTGTTCGTCGCCGCGTCCTTAGCCGCGTCTGCAGCGATCTGTGCCTTGCCCGCAAACCCGAATTTCACCTCTACGTTCAACTCCACCGCGACCGGCTTGCCGCCCTCCATCGCCGGGTTGAACCTGTACTGCTTCACTGCTTCCACGGCTCTTTCGTCGAGCCCCATCCCGATGCCATGCAGCACATGAACGTTCTGGGGAAGGCCGTGCGCGTCCACGATCACGTTCACCAGGACCGTGCCGGTGACCCTCTGGTTGCGCGCATCTTCAGTGTATTGCGGCTCGGCGACATGGATTAACACCGGAGCTGAAACTCCGCTGACCGGAGGTTTGGGCTGGCCCGAGGTATTGCCGCTCGCGGTCGTCCCGCCTCCGGCAGCCGACGGTGCGGCGTCACTCTGCGCATAAATTTTCGATGGAAGAAGAACGGCTGGCGCAAAGAGAAGCGCCGAGACGACTTGCAACAGGCCTGCACGCATGGATAGCTCCAACAACCGGCGAAACTCTATATGGGTTGCGGCACCATGATTCACCCGTCCGTGCGAAAACTCAACAGAATAGCGAGAGCAGTTCACCAGGATTTCCCATCCGGCGCGATGAAGGCTGCTTTAAACCGTTCTCTGCCATCCAACCGAGTACATCCACTTCGCCGCTGCAATGCGAGCGGATGCAGGAGCAACCTCACGCATGGCCCAAGAGTGGATCGAGACGCTGGCGCAGGACATCAAGCAGAGCAACCGCGAAGCCGCGCAGGACTACGGCCGCGCACAACATTACGCAGGCATCGTCTCCACTTTGGGCAAGGAGTTCTTTGTCGCGCTGGCTACTTGCCTGCGGGAGAACGTCGACGCGCTCCGCAGCCAACTCCAGGGCGATCCCACCTCCTCCGATACCCAGTTCGAGACCGTTAAGCCAGATGAGGTGAAGATCGCGCGCGCCCGGTTTCCTTGGATCGATGCGCAGCTTACCCACCGCGACGACACGATTGCGCTGGACTACGCCAAAGGTCTCGGCGCCAAGGCTCTCGGCGTGGCGGGTGACCCTGCGCTCGATCGCAAGACCCGGATCTTCGCCTTGCGGGTCGCGGCCGACGACACACTCTTCGTGGAGGACGCGTTTACCGAGCCGCCTCAGCAGTACCGGAAGCCGGAGGACCTGGCCCGGCACATTACCGAGATTCTGTTCGGCACGTAGGCGAGCAATCTGCGGGGCTACTGCGGAGATGAATCGGAAGTGCTCCGCTGGGTCAGCCGGTCGAAGACGCCTTCTACGACGCGGTTGCAACGGATGCCCATGAAGGGAAAGGCCTCTTTTGCTCCCGACCCAATGCGATCGAAGAGCCAGCTCCGCACCATCCCGTGTCCCCGATGCAGCCGCACCTTGACGTTATCTTCGGAAAGTTCGAGGGCCTGGGCGGTTTCGGCGGTGCTGAGCTCTTCAATATCGCGCAACATGACGACCATGCGATAGTGTTCGGGAAGGCTGAGCACGGCTTCTTCCAGAAACTCTCTGAGCTGCAATCCGGTGGCATTCTGCTCTGGATCGGGAGATTTCGAGGTCATAATCACAGATAATTCTCCATCGCGTTCAGGGGCATCTATCGACTGGGTGCGGTTACGCAGACGCAGGCGAGCGGGTGCCTCGTGCACGGCGATGCGCGTTAACCAGGCGGAAAACGGTGCACGTCCGGCGAACTGGTCGAGGTGCTCGTAAGCGCGAACGTAGGTGTCCTGCATTACGTCTTCCGCCTCGGCATCGTTGTGCAGGATGGCGCGCGCGACGCGGTAGAGGCGCTGGTTGTACCGGCGCATGACGATCTCGTAGAGCGCAGTCTCTCCCCCACGAACGCGGCGCGCAACCTCCTCGTCGGTAAGGCTTTCCGATGTTGTCCGATCTGGAACTACGGTCGATTCCATAGGGCATTCATACCTTAAAGAGGCTGCAAAGGGAAAAGGGTTACAAGTGTCTTTTGGATTCCTTTGTAACCGATTGGCCTTCCGCCACTCTCTTGTGTCAGAGGCCAAGCCAAATGAGACCGTTGGATCGTCGTCTGAATACCAGTTGGTGGGCGTTGAAGATTGCCCTGGGCCTGATGCCCATCCTCTCCGGGGCAGACAAATACTTCAATAAGCTTGCGGATTGGGGCATGTACCTGAGCCCCTATGCGACCAAGGTGGTTCCGGTCAGCGTGCCAACGTTCATGCATGTTGTCGGCGTCATCGAGATCGTTGCCGGAATCATCGTGCTGAGCCGGTGGACGAGGATCGGCAGCTATATCGTCCTCTTCTGGCTGGTTGCGATTGCGGTGAATCTGGTGACCACCGGGATGTTTTATGACCTCGCGGTGCGCGATCTGGAGATTGCCGTGGGCGCGTTTGCGCTCTCGCAGCTTACGTCCGTCCGCGAAGATTCTGCATCCGCGCCAGAGGAGCAATCAGAGGTGTAAAGTATCGGCACGAGATCGAAAAGTCGGCAAGGCCGAGTCGTTCAAATTTCTCAAGTGAAATGGAGAATATGATGAAAATACTTGCTCCCCTATTAGCGTTTGGCCTGTTGGCTTCGCCGGCGCTGGCCGCCACAAAGACGTTCAAGAATGTTTCGGTGATCGACGTTGCCTGCTCGCAGAAACAGGCTGCCAATGCGGATGCCCACACCCGGGAGTGTGCGCTGACCTCTCAAAAGAGCGGTTTCGGCATTCTTACCGCGGACAAGACGTTTCTAAAGTTCGACGCGGATGGAAATGCGAAGATTCTGGAACAGTTGAAGTCGTCCAAAAAGGCGGATCATCTGCGGGTGAACGTAACCGGTGACGTGCAGGGCGATATTCTGAAAGTGGACTCCATAAACCTCATGTAACTCTACGCGGCGCGGTGGATAGCAGTCGCCTGATGTCGGAGGCGGAGCTTCGCCCAGGTGTCAAAAGGCCACCGGGAGAGCTCGCTGAGTCCCCATAACTATCAGAAACTGCGGTACTTCCACCCTGACTGCTACCGCATCCGGGGAGCTGTGTTTGTCGCGATAGATGCGCCTGAATTCCTGGTCCCCGCATGGCCGTGGTGGGCGCTTCCGGAGCCGGTTTTTGTGCGGAAACGGTGCGTTTTCCTCTGGTTTACACAGGATGTCCACAGTCTGCGGGTTGCTGTGATGCATGGTGGCTGATAGTCTGAACAGGTTGCAGACGGGCGGGTCGTTGTGCAATGCGGTTCCCCTGAGTTGCCCGCGATTGAGAAACAGGGTATGGTTAGGTAAGTAAGAGAAACACAGCTTCGCACCTCGGCATGATTGGGTGGCTCCGGAAGAGATGGAGCTGCTTGCTAAGGGAACGACGGAGCGCAGTCCAAGCGTTTGATCGCGGTTGACAGCCTGAAGCAATGGCGGACCGGATTCCAAACCCAAGCCACTGCAGTTGAATTGAGATTTACTGGAGCCTAGTGCTCCGCGCTCGTGTCTACGGGTGCCTGGTTATTTTGATCTTTTGCGCTGTGCGAATTGGTTTGAGTTGAGAGTGATGGCAATCACGAAAAAGATTGCCTTTTCGCTTGACACACACCCAGGACTCGGATAGTCTTGAAAAGTTCGCGCAAAACGTCACTCGCTACTGAGTGGCCCTCGAGAGTCGAAGCTGAACTCAGGCAGAATGCTGAGCTTGGCTGAGACGGCAGGCACGAATCGAGAGCCGGCCCTGGACTCAAATGGGGTCATCAGTAAGTCAAACAGACGATCAACACAGCGCCATCAAGTTCGAGGACACATATTTGGCTCCGGCCAGGTAAGTCCTTGATCCAAAGCTGCCCGCTTAGGCGGAAGCAGTTCGGATCTTTGACAACATAGTTGAACGTGCCAGTCGTGAGATGATGCAGAATTTGGTTTAGTCATTCTCACTAGTTATAAACCTCCAGCTCTTTCGAGCAGCTGGGGGCGCTCGATCCACCCCGACCCCTGTCGCTGTGGTGGCGAGCAAACCAAGATTAAACGAGAGTTTGATCCTGGCTCAGAATCAACGCTGGCGGCGTGCCTAACACATGCAAGTCGCACGAGAAAGGGGAGCAATCCCTGAGTAAAGTGGCGCACGGGTGAGTAACACGTGAATAATCTACCTCCGAGTGGGGAATAACTGAGAGAAATCTTAGCTAATACCGCATAATACCCACGGGTCAAAGCAGCAATGTGCTTGGAGAGGAGTTCGCGGCCGATTAGCTAGTTGGCGGGGTAATGGCCCACCAAGGCAATGATCGGTATCCGGCCTGAGAGGGCGCACGGACACACTGGAACTGAAACACGGTCCAGACTCCTACGGGAGGCAGCAGTGGGGAATATTACACAATGGGCGAAAGCCTGATGCAGCGACGCCGCGTGAGGGATGAAGGCCTTCGGGTTGTAAACCTCTTTCAGCAGGGAAGAAGCGGCC
>PKWK01000027.1 GCA_003133205.1 Granulicella sp.
CTCGCCGTCCTCCGCGACTACATCCCCGACCAGTCCGTCGACCTCATCTACCTCGATCCGCCCTTCAACTCCCGCCAGGACTACAACGTCCTCTTCGCGGAAAAGGACGGCGCCCGCTCCGCCTCCCAGATCACCGCCTTCAAGGACACATGGGAGTGGAACGAAGAGGCCGCCCGCTCCTACGAGCAGGTCGTCGAACAGGGCGGCCGCGTAGCCGAAGCCATGCGTGCCTTCCGAACCCTCCTCGGCGGCTCCGACATGCTCGCCTACCTCGCCATGATGGCCCCGCGCCTCGTCGAACTCCGCCGCGTCCTCAAAGAATCCGGCTCCATCTACCTCCACTGCGATCCCACCGCCAGCCACTACCTCAAACTCTTGATGGACTCCGTTTTTGGCCCGCAGATGTTTAGTTCCGAAGTGATTTGGAAGAGGACGAGCGCCCACAATAGCGCCAAGCGATGGGGGCCGGTGCATGACACAATCTTCTTCTTCACAAAGTCCGAAAGCAGCATTTGGAATCGAACATTTGAAACCTATGATCCTGCGTACGTCGCCCAGTTCTACAAGAGTGAAGATAAGGGCGGAAAATTTCAGCTAGATAACTTAACTGGCGCGGGCACGAGGTCAGGACAGTCTGGGATGCCGTGGCGCGGTTGCAATCCAACGGATAAGGGCCGCCATTGGGCAGTACCAGCAATTCCTGGCGCTACCGCCGCAGAGATTAAAGACCTCAGTGTGCAAGAACGGCTTGATCGCCTTGATGAACTGAATCTGATCGCCTTCCCAAAGAAAGAGGGTATGCCGCGATTCAAACGCTATCTCAATGAAGACGCAGGAGTGTCGATACAGGACGTAATAACTGACATTTCGCCTTTGTCTACACATTCGCAGGAACGCCTCGGCTACCCAACCCAAAAGCCCGAAGCCCTCCTCGAACGCATTCTCCGCGCCTCATCCAACGAAGGCGACGTAGTCCTCGACCCCTTCTGCGGCTGCGGCACCACCGTCCAGGTCGCCCAGAAACTCAACCGCCGCTGGAATCGGCATCGACATCACCCACCTCGCCATCGGCCTCATCAAAACCCGCCTCGACGACGCCTACGGCCCCGGCATCCGCAAGACCTACGAGGTCATCGGTGAACCCACCGACGTAGCCGGAGCCGCCCAACTCGCAGAAGAGAACAAGTACCAGTTCCAGCACTGGGCGCTCGGCCTCTGCGGAGCCCGCCCCACCGAAGGCATCAAGAAGGGTGCCGACCGCGGCATCGACGGCCGCCTCTACTTCCACGACGACAACTCCGGCGACTCCCGCCAGGTTATCTTCTCCGTCAAGGGCGGCCACAACGTCGGCGTCTCCGAGGTCCGCGACCTCATCGGCGTCCTCCAGCGCGAGAAGGCCGAAATCGGCGTCTACATCTCCTTCGAAGAACCCACCAAACCGATGCAGCGCGAAGCCGCCGAGGCCGGTTTCTACACCTCGCCCGGAGTTTCCGGCGCACCCGGCCAAAAATATCCCCGCGTCCAACTCCTCTCCATCAAAGACCTCATCGAAGGCAACAAAAACGTCCAGCGCCCCCTCCACGTCCGCGACGTAACCTTCCGCAAAGCCCCCCGATCCCGCGCGGACGCGGCAACCAACCTGACCTTGGACCTCGGACCGAGTTCATGAACGACCTAAGACAATTCCTCGCCGCCCTGCTGAAGAGATGGTGGCCTTTGATGAGTTGCGCAGTCTTCACGGCGCTCGGCTTGATCGCAGCCCTGAGTAGACGAGGAAATGCATGGACCATCGCCGGAACGGGACTCTTTGCACTAGCATTTCTCCTCTACGCCGCCTTCGGAGTTTGGCGAGACGAGCACGGGAAGCTGCTAGAAGCTAGCAGCAAAGAGCATCAACTGGTTAGTAGAGCTCCGGACTGGCAGCGCCTCGCTGACAAATTCGAAGCCTGTTCGCGTTTCGTCAGGGCTGATTGGCATTCCACCAAGGGAGTGACAACTTGGCGACTGGCAGGAGGCTACGCCGAATCAAAGCCAATCGAGGCTCTTTGCATCTTCGCCGGCGCATTACTTCTGAAATCTCCACACGTGTACGCGGGTGTAAAGGACGAAGTGCGCGCCGAGACGGAAGCGTTGAATCGATGGCCTCACCTTCGTAAAGAGCACCAATAGCTCAGACTCTATGAATTATGGCGAAGAGCAAGATGATGCAGGTAACTCCATGGGATTTATTTTCTTCGGCTCCTACAACGAGATAGCTCACGTTTCAACACAGCTCTGCATAAAGTGCTCGGCCCAGGAGCTTTGAGGAAATTCTGTACGCTCCAGATCGGAAGGGCCCGGCTTCAGCCGGGCCAAAAAACGGCCGCGCCGAAGGCGCTTCCGCTCTGCCGAAGGCCGGAGTGCAGGCGCAGCCGGAACGACTTGTCTGCCTCTTTTTCGCGTCGCCCCCCTTGACACCCCGCGTATAATTAAACCTAGGTCGAGACAGAATCCACCAGCCTCAGGCTTGTGTCTCCCAAAGCTCCAAAGAAACCATAACTCCAGCGTTTTGAATATCTTGCAAACTATCTCCTTTGCTTTCAAGATCTTGCAAACTCAATAGCCGGTAAGTGGTTTGTTTGGAAGATTATGCACCAATCGATACCCAGGGGGGTACATCAATGCCGGCGCCAATTCCAGACCTCAACCGCGACCAGACCTGCCACCACTACCAGAACCCCAACCGGCCAGCGTTGCGGCTCGCCGGGTGCCCCATTCATGACGGTTTCATCGTCATGAGTGGGGTTCAACCACCCCAATTACACCGCGACCGTAAACGTGTCTTCGCTCCGAGTCACCGCCCGGTACAGCGTGTCCCGCTCGAACGGCACGCGCCCAGCCTCGGTGATCAGCCGAACCAGATCAGCCCGCCGCATTCCCTGCGGAGTCGTCGCGCCGGCATCGTGGTAGATCTTCTCCTCGATCACCGTGCCGTCGATGTCGTCCGCGCCGAACCGCAGCGAGACCTGCGCCATCTCCGGCGACACCATCTGCCAGTAGCTCTTGATGTGAGGAAAGTTGTCCAGCAGCAGCCGTCCAATCGCAATCTGCTTCAGGTCCATCATCCCGGTCGTCTTCGGAATATGCGCCAGCGCTGTGTTGTCCGGATGGAACGCCAGCGGAATAAACGTCTGGAAGCCGCCCGTCTCGTCCTGCACCTCGCGCAGCCGCAGCATGTGGTCGACGCGGTCCTCATCGTTCTCGACGTGACCATACAGCATCGTCGCATTCGACTTCAGCCCGATGCGATGCGCCGTGCGCGCCGTCTCCAGCCACTCGCCGCCGTCGATCTTGTGGTCGCAGATGATGTGCCGAACGCGGTCCGCAAAGATCTCCGCCCCACCACCAGGCAGCGAGTCGACGCCCGATGCCTTCATCCGCACCAGCGTCTCTTCGATCGTCATCTTGCCGCGCTTCGCCAGAAACGCAACTTCAACCATCGTGAACGCTTTGATATGCACCTTCGGATAGCGCACCTTCAACCCGCGAATCAAGTCCTCGAAGTACTCGAAAGGAAGATCGGGATGCAGTCCGCCGACAATATGGAACTCGGTCACCGCCTCGGTCAGTCCCGAACCGGCCGTCTCCCAGGCCTCTTCGAGCGCCATCGTGTACGTTCCGGCCTCGCCCTTCTTCCGCCCGAACGCGCACAGCCGGCACGACGCAACGCAAACGTTCGTCGGATTGATGTGCCGGTTCACGTTGAAATAGGCGATGTCGCCATGCATCCGCTCGCGCACCGCGTTCGCCATCCATCCGACGGCCAGAATATCGCCGCTTCGATAAAGCGCAACGCCGTCGTCGAAGCTCAGCCGCTCACCGGCCTCAACCTTCGCCGCAATCGGCCGCAGCGCCGCGTCATCGGTCTGAAAGCCATGCCGCGAACCCGTGTTGGAAGAGTGAGAAATCAAGTTAGTTCCATTCTAATCCGCTTCAAGAAAAGCAGGTTGTTTGTCATTCCCGAAGGGAATCTGCTTTTGCCTTTCGACTCCGCATGCCTCAATGCTTGGCGATCTCCGCCGAATCCACCATCCGCGGCTGCACCACGATGCCGTCGAACAACGTCGCCGCCACCAGGTGGTCGCCCACCGGGCGCACGAATCGCAGGTTCCACTTCGTGTCCCACGAGGTAACCTCCTTGGACAAAGCCTCCACCGCGAACGCCGTCGTCGCTGGCTCGTCCGTCGTCACCAGCACGCGATCCGCAGGCTCGTCGTAATAAAGGCTGTTGACATTGCGCACATACAGATTCTTCAGCGTCTGCCAGTTCGCGCCCTTGTCGGCCGAGAAGTATACGCCGTCCCGATCGCCGACCCAGACACCGCCGTGCTGATCGACCGACAGCGCCAGAACCTGCATCACCTTCGCCGGCAGAGCCACCGCTTGCCAAGTATCGCCGCCGTCGACCGACATCTCCACCGCGCCCAGGCTCGCCGCCACCACGTTCCCCTTCGACGCAGCCACAAAGCGCCATTCGCCCACTGGAATCGAGGCCACCAGATTCCACGTCAGCCCACTCGATACGCTGCGCAGCACCCCTTGCGAGGTCGCCGCGTACAGTGTCTCTCCCGTCAACGCAAAACCGTAGACGCTCCCATCGAAGCTCTTGAGCGGCACAGCCGCAACCGCAACACGCGCCTTCGCAACCTGCCGCTGTTTCGCCGCTGGTCGCCCTCGCCCCGCCTTCCGCATTGGCTTCGTCTTGCTTGCCGCTGCGGACGCCGTGGCTGGCGCCGTAGCAACCTTCGCATCCTCTCCAGCACGCAGCCAAGCCGCGTCCTTGAGCCGATAAATCCCGCGCTCTGTGCCTGCCAGCATGGTTCCGTCCGGAGCCTGGCCGAGACTGAACACGTCATGTCCATCCAGCCCGTCGCTGAGATGCGACCAACTCAGCCCGCCCGTGTGGCTCACAAACACGCCGCCCGAGTCCTTGTCGTTGACCACGCCGACATACACGGTTGCGGGATGCTGCGCGTCTCCGGCAAAGGCGGTAATCTGACGCGCTGAAAAGCCGTCGTTCGATGGCAGAAAGCTGTCGCCCCCATCGTCGCTCGCCAGCACACCTCGACGATCGGTCGCGAGCAGCACATGTTTCGAGTCTGTCGGATCCACAAACACGTCGTTCACAATCACGTCCGGCCGCGTGGTCTGAATCCAGAACTTCCCCGCATCGAACGTGCGATACAGGCCCTCCGTCGTCCCTGCAAACACGGTGTCAAGATTGTTAGGGTCCTGCATCAGTACCCGCGTGCGGCGCGCCGTAGATGGAATGCCCTGCACCTTCTCAAACCTCGCCCCGCTGTCTTCGCTCTTGTAGATTCCTGAGCAAGCGCTCAAGTACACCACGTTCGATTGCTTCGGATCGACGAGGATCGAAAACACGTCCGAGTCCTCGATAATTCCCTGCTTGGTATTCGTCCACGTACTTCCGCCATCGGTCGTCTTCCAGGGAAGATGCCACGTGCCGGCATAAATAATATTGGGATCGACAGGATCGACCGCAAGCGACTCAACCTCGTGAATCTCTGCGTTGTCCCTTGGGCTGATCCTCTCCCAGTGGCCTCCATTGTCCGTCGAGCGGAAAACTCCCTCGAGCGTGCCTGCCACCAGTATCTTTGGGTCCGATGGAGCAGAAGTCAGCGCGCGGACTGACTGCCCGCGCATCTCCGGCTGGCTCGTCCACGTAACGCCGCCATCGTTGCTGATATAAAGACCGCCGTCGGGATGGTTCAGATCGGCCAGCACCCACGCTCCCACGGCGAGATGCTTCGGATCCGCTGGATCGACAAGGATGCTGTCGATGACCAGATCGTCTCGATTGCCGACGCGTGCAAGACGCTCCCACTTTTTGCCGCCGTCCCGCGACTGATAGATCCAACCATTCGCCGCGCCCAGGTAGAGATGTGCGTGATCCCGGGGGTCTGCCGCAAAGGCGCGCGCGGACCCGCCATCTGGTCCAAACGGGAACCACGAGACGGCGTGAATCTGAGGGCAAACAAAACCAAAGATCAGAACAACCCAAAGTCGGTGAAGCCGGCGCAATCTGTAATTCAACGGTGTGGTCCCATCCAGTCGCGTATTCTCCCTAGAATACAAGGTCTTATCGATCTATTTCACGTGCGTATACCAGCACAAAGGCTGACTGGGTACCTACCCAGTCAGCCTTCTGCGCTACTTTCAGTCGCTTGGTTGTTACTACTTGTGCACCTTCTTCGCTGGCGGAGTCCGAGGCACCCCCTTCACTGCCGTCTCGTCCACTGCCGTTGCGTTTGCGGCGGGGTTGGTTGCGCCGGCGGGAACCAGGCTCGTCGTAACTGTCTGAGCGTCGTCCGTTCCGGTGTAGACCGTGATGCGTGAAGCATCAATCCCCTTCTCCGTGACGAGGTAGTCCTTCGTGTTGACTGCACGTGAAGCGGCAGCACTCGGCTTCGGATGCTTCAGCTTTGCAGTCCTGGCGTCTACCTTCTGCTCTTTGGCGTTTTCGTTGCCAACCAGCGAAAGCTTGGCGTCGGAGGACCGCTGTAGAGCGAGGGCAACGTCGTCGAGGCAGGCCTTGGCTTCGTTGTCCACACGCCTCGGACGCCTGGCATCACGCTCGAAGCTTACCGAGCAGAGGCTGGACGCCATGGGCGCTGCGGGAGGAGGAATCGCCGGCCCGTTCACGGTAACCGTGGCCATCTTGGAATCGCTCTTCCCGAGGTCGTCGACCACATTGCAAGTTACGGTAACGGAAGTATTGCTTCCCGCCGCCACACTTGGTGCAGTCAAAGTCGCCGTGGAGGTTGTTCCGCTGACCGACCCGGAGGTCGCGCTATAGCTGTAGGTCAGAGGACGGTTCTGCGGGCTGGACGCGCTCGCCGTGATCGTTGAGGATCCACCTGAATCGACCGTCGACGGATTCGCCGTGCAGGCCGACATCGTCGGTGGGTCAAACGGCTTGACCGTAAACTGCCCAGTGCAGTCGGCTGACTGTCCCGGCTTCGGCCCTTCGGTCACGTGACCCGTTACCGTATAGGTACCAGGTGCCGCGGTCTTGGTGTCGATGTTGGCAGTGCTCGACGTTCCCGAGATGGCGCCGCCGGTGGAGGTCCACGTGTAGGTCGGCATCTTCTTCGGGTTCAGATTCATGGCCGTGCCGGTGACCGTGATCGGGTCACCCGGGTAGACGCTCGTCGGGGCGACGGAGCAACTGTACGTAACTGGCGGCGGCGGGATGATGTGGCCAAAGTGGACCACGATGCCGGTGCTCAGTTCAATTGCATCCAGGTTGGCGCGACCGCCAAGAATTCCGCCGGTCGGGATGCTGACAGCAGGACCGAAGTCAGCATGCATATAACGATAATCAGCCTGGAACAGACGGAGGCTGAATCGGTTGTCGGCGAACGGAAGGTCGTAGTCCATACCTCCGCCGACGGTCAGCGCCGGACCCCATCGGTAGGGCTCGTGCTCGAGCGTCGCGGGGACCTCGCTGTTTGGGCCGCCCAGTCTCGAAGCGCCAACCAGGCCGTGCGCAAACAGGGTGAAGTTCTCCATCGGCAGGCGGGCAATTACGCCCACGGACGCCCCCGACATGCCGTCGTTCACACCATCCGGATGATTCGAATAGATGAACTCTCCACCAAAGTAGTTATTGAAGTAATATGCGCCGCTACCGATCGCACCAAGATTGATGGAAGAGTACGGTATGCCCGAGGGCTGAACCCGTCCATGGGCTCCGAAATAGGAATACCCCATAAAGATATCCACGCGCGACGGGTTTATCCCTGACGCCGGGGCGGTTGGGGCGGGTGTCTGTGCACCCAGGCTTGCTACACCAAGGCTAACTGCACACGCAGCCAGCAGGAACCGGCCAAGACTGCGAAACGGGCGATAAGTCATTCGACTTCCTCCACTCAAATTACTTGTTAATAGAGAGTGCAATAGTTCGCACTCAAAACTTCTGAAATCAGGTCAACCAGAGTGTACCGCAGTTGCCCGCCATGTCTAGGGAAAAAATGCACCCTAATTCATACAGTAGAAGCATTTACCGCCAGGGCCCGATTTCCTCGCGGGAAAATCAAATTCTGGCTCCGGCAATCAGTTCATCAAATTGTCGGTGGAACTCTAATCCTTCCTTACGACAAATTCAACGTCTTTCTGACCGTTCCACGCTCCTGTTGAATCTTTTCTTGCAACAAAGTAATTGCATATAACAACTGCTCCGGCCGCGGCGGACAACCCGGAACATAAATGTCCACCGGAATAATCTGGTTCACACCCTGAAGCAAGGCGTAGTTATTGAAGACCCCGCCCGACGTCGCGCAAGCGCCCATCGAGATCACCCATTTCGGCTCAGGCATCTGCTCATACAACCGGCGAATCACCGGAGCCATCTTCTGAGAAACCCGCCCGGCGACAATCATCAGGTCGCTCTGCCGGGGAGACGGCCGGAATACCTCCGCGCCAAACCGCGCAATGTCATATCTCGAGCCACCCATCGACATCATTTCGATGGCGCAGCACGCCAAGCCAAAGGTCATCGGCCACACCGAGTTCTTTCGTACCCAGTTGATCGCCGCATCCAGCGAGGCCAGCACAATCCCCTCCGGCTGGTCGTAGCCCCAGTTCACCTCGTTCAACTTCTCGCGGTTCTTGCCGAAGCTGTCGAGCGATCCAAAGAAATAGCGATCATTCTTCTGGGGGCCAGCCAAAGAGCCGCCAGTGCCGGAATTCTGTTCGGGGGAAGGAATCATGTGTAACGACAGTATAAATCTATTAAGACGGTAATCCGGTTTATTTAGCCGATTATGAGCAGCAATTACCCAACACCGGGAACATCTTTCCTACTACTCATTGGTGCGATGCAGTCACTGCGCCTCCGGTTGGCCGGCTCCTGCGATTTCTGTTTCCCCGCTCAACCTGTCCCCAGGGATGGTCCATCCCGCCGGAATTCTCCGGCCCCGCGCTATCCGGCGTTTGCCTCGATCCTCGCCAGCAGAGCCTTCTTCAGTTCCATTTCCTGGTCCGTATCCAGCTTGGTACCGTCCCGGGTTACATAAAAGACATCGATCGCAGTCTCGCCCTCGGTATCCACCAAAGCGACCTCGATATTGCACACACTCTCCGCCAGCGCCAGACTGACCGCGCGCAGCAACCCAGGCATGTCCTGGGCCACCACCTGCAGTAGCGTGCTGTGCGACGACGCATCGTCATCGAAATCCACCCGGGTCTGGACCACCACCTTCGGCGCCTTCCTCCGCCCGCGCCGCCGACCGGTTAGGAGTTTCTCTACCGCGAGCTTTCCGGCCATCACATCGTGGACGCTCTCCACGAACGCCGCGTGCTCCGAAGTATTCATCTCCAGCGTGCGAAAGGTGTCGGTGAACCGGAAGCTGTCCACCACAACCCCCTGCCGGTTCGAAAACGCGTCTGCCGTGACAATATTCATTCCCCAGCCCGCCAGCGCGCCGGCCATGTCCGCAAACAGCAGGGCCCGATCCGGCGTCACCAGCGTAATTTCGCTCGTCCCCAGTGCATAGTGAAACTCGAGCTGCACCTTATCTTTCTCGAACCGCTGCGCCATCTCGAAGTGCATTCGCACCTGTTCCGGCGTTCGCGTGCGCAGATATCGCTCCGGAAAGCCCTCCAGAAACGCCTCCACCTCCGCCCGCTTGCCGGGCAGCACAGCCACCACCCGATGCACCAGTTCCTTGCCGACTCGTGCGCCCACGCGCTCGTCATCCACGCTACGATCCAGATAGTTCGCGGTTGCGAGATACAGCCGCCACAGGTTCTCCGCCTTCCACGGTGTCAACGCGTCTGGGTGGACCGCATCGATGTCCGCGTAGGTAAACAGGGTCAGCATCCGCAGCGCCTCCGGGGTCTGCACCTTGCCCGCAAACGTGCGCACCGTCTCCAGATCGAAGATGTCCCGTCGCAGCGCCGCCGACATCTCCAGATGGTTGCGAATCAGTCCCAGCACCAACTCGCTCTCGTACGCATCCAACTCCAGCCGCCCGGCCACGCTCTCCGCCATGCGCGCGCTCTCCCGCGCGTGGTCGCCCGTGCTCCTGCCCTTGCCGGTGTCGTGGAGCAGCGCCCCCAGGTACAACAGATCCGGGTGTTGGACATCGCGCAGAATCCCGCCAAAACGCGTCGCCCACTCGCCCATTGGGCCCGCCTGCTCCGTCGCCAGACCATGCAGCGTGTCGATCAGCACCATGGTATGTTCGTCCACCGTATAGCGGTGGTAGGCATCGCGTATCACCAGCGCATCGATCCCGTGAAACTCCGGGATCAGCAACTCAAGAAACCCTAGCGCGTGCATCGCCCGCAGCGCGTTCCCAGCATGGGGTCCCAGCAGAATCTCCCGCAGGTGCCGCCATAGAACCGGCCCCTCCTCGAGATGCGTCGACAGCAGAGGCAGCGCCTGCGACATCCGCTCCTCGCTCCTGCGATCCAGCAGGCAGCCCGTCCCGGACATCACCGCAAACAATTGCAGCACCACCTCCGGATCCTGCGCTGGATCGCCCGTGGTCCCGATCGCTCCATTCAAAATCGCCCGCCCGCTTTCCACCCGATACCCGACTGGTGCAGGCTCCACCCGCCGTCGCGCCTTCGAAAGACCCGGCAGAGCCCATCGCCCAGCCCGCTGCTTGGTCGGCACAGTTTCCAGCATCTGGATCAAGCGCCGTTCCACGCTTCTGGCATGGCGGAAGTAGAGCCGCATCCAGTACGCTGCGTCCGC
>PKWK01000137.1 GCA_003133205.1 Granulicella sp.
CATTGCACCACGGGCTGCTAACGCTCGAGGATCTCAAGAGAATTGGAAGCATTGAGGAAGCCGAAGGCTATCTAATCTCGCTTAGAGTCGATGAAATAATGTGGGGTTCATTGGATGACTGGCTGAAATTCTTGCGCAACACGGCCAAGCTCTCAATGGGCTACCTCAAGGACGATGAAGCAGCTTTGGTCGAAGTGTTTCAGAGACGCAACGCCATGGTGCACAACGATGGCAGAGTCCATCACTCCTATATCGCAAAGGTCAGCGAAGACCTTCGAAAGGACGTAAAGATCGGTGATGACCTCGTCATCTCATATCAGTACCTTCAAGCAGCAATCGACAATGTAGAGAAGAACTTTATTCTGATCGCCGCGGAACTGTGGAAGAAACTTGCTCCCGACGCAGATGAGAGAGCAACTACGCTCAATCAAATCTGCATAACCTCACTCATGGCCGAGCGCTATAAGGTGGCAGATGGCACAAGCCGCTTTCAAATGGAGGATAAGCAACTTGCGGAAAGATGGCTTCTGTACGCACGACTCAATAACTGGCAAACCATGAAATGGTCCGGGCACTTCGATAAGGTCCGACAAGAGATCGAATCATCGGATTTTTCCGCCAAAGACGATCTGATCCAACTTGCGAGGTTAGTGCTCTTGGATAAATTTGAAGAAGCCCACCCGCTCTTGGACACTTGCCTTGCCACAAGTAAACTCAGAATTAAAGATCTGGAAGAGTGGCCAATCTTCAGAGAATTCAGGAAAGAAGAACGAATACAGCAAATGATCGCAGCGGAACACTTGAACTCTCAAGCCTCCGTGAAGTATTCGCCCACGGGGTTGACCGATGAATCGGAAGACGAAGAAGCCGAGACAGGTCAAGTTAGCAAGGGCAACCCACAGATCAACTAGAGACAGGCGGGTAGCCCACCCATCATTTTGGGTGGCGGGTGGCCCACTCATCATTCTGGGTGCCCCATTCATCGCAGCCTCATCGTGATGAGTGGGGTCCGTCGTTACTGCACCACCACCATATCCGCGCTTACATGAACCGCCCCACTCGACACGGTCATGCTGCGCGTCCAATCCTTATACCCGGCCTTCTTCACCACAATGTCATGCTTGCCCGGAGCAAGTGTCAGCGTCGAAGGCGTGCTCCCAACAAAACTTCCATCCACCTCGATATCGCAATTGGCTACACTCGCATCGATCGTCAGCCCCGACGCCGCAGGGGCAGCAACCACAGCACCCGCCGCCGGCACAGGAGCGAACTTCGCCATATCCAGCTTCATATCGCCAGCAATAAACGCCGTCACCTCGGTCCCCTTAGGAATCGTGATGTCTTTGCCGTGAATAAACAGCAGCAGCGGAGCCGCCGGGAAAAACACAATCGCCGTCCCAACCATCCCCGCCGTCATCGCGCCCACGTGTCCGCCGCCCTTGGCATTCTGCGTGGCGCTCAGCGCAGCATTTTCGCCATCCACCAACCGGACGCTGTCAATATTCACGTCCAGCTTCCCGCCCCGGCCCATACTCTTCTTCGTCTCCGCCGTCGTCACAGTCGCCAGCGCCTGGGCCCCTTTGGCAATCACTGGCACGCCCATCAGATCGACCTCATCCAGCACCTCAAACGAGACCTGCTGCCCCACCTTCGCGGTCGCCGAAGTCAGATTCTCAGTCAGCCGCAGCTTCACGGCGGTTCCATTCTGCAATAGGTTTGGAATGGGAGCTGTCGCCACAGTTGCAACCGTTGGTGTGGTCGGAACCGTTGGAACCGCCGCAGCGACTGGCGGGGCAGCCAAGGCAAAATTGCCCGAAGCAAAAAGCACAATGAGAGTGGACGCAAGGACGCGACGCATTTGGGTGACCTTTACTCAGCAGATTTGAAGTCAACCAAACGCTACTCGCAATCACCCTGCACCACAACAACAATCTCGTTGACCGCATCAAAACCGCGATTGGCCAAGAATCCACCCTCGAAATACTACCGCCCCTCCAAATCCTTCAGCATCCGTTCCCGCAGAATCTGGTTCGCCCGCGTCTGATACCCCTGCCCATCCTTCTTCAGCCACGCAATCCTAAACGACAGGGAATTGCGTTTCCCCGTTCGCCCAAATCTCTCCGTCAGTTGACGCCCCACCGTCCTGCGGTTTATAAAAGAGACCCCTCCCCCGGCACACGAAGATAACTCACAGGAGAATCCCTATGCGGCTGCATCGTCTGCTTGCTTTTTCCTCCTCCGCACTCGCGCTCGCCCTTTGTGCGGCTTCCGCTCCTCTCGCCCACGCCGACACCATCGCCTGGACCACCTGGACCTCGGCCGTCGCCGGAAACGCCTCCCCCGGTTCCGCCACCGGAACCGTCACCAGCGCACTCTACGGCACCATCAACGTGACCTACAGCGGCCAGAATTCCGGCCTTCTCATCGGCTACCCCAGTTGGGGACCGACCGCCACCTTTACCGGCGGCGTCGTTGGCAACGCTCCACCGGCTGCGAACAACGCCATCCAGATCGAAGGCGGCCAAACCTACAGTGAGACCATCACCTTCTCGACCCCCGTAGCCGATCCCATCTTCGCCATCTGGAGCCTCGGTTCAGGCAGCACCCCTGCCTTCTTCGACTTCTCCGCCGCCGATCCATTCAACGTCCTTGGCGGCGGTTCCTCCAACGAATACGGCGGCAGCGGCCTCGTAAAGTCCGGCACTTCCATCTACGGCAGCGAGGGCAACGGAATCGTCCAGTTCATCGGCACCTACAGCACCATCACCTTCACCACGCCCGACTACGAGGGCTACTACGCCCTGACCTTCGGCGAGGACGACACGCTCACCTCCAGCCCACCCCCAGCCGGCCCCGCCCCCGAACCTGCCACTCTTTCACTTCTGGGTCTCGGCCTCGCTGCTCTGCCCTTCGCCCGCAGCCGCTTCGCCCGCTCACACGCCTGAATCACACCCGGGTGCCCCACATCTCGCTTCTGAGATGTGGGCCTCCCTGCGTCCCCCAAATCTCAGGAACAACCCATTTCTTTAGAAAAACCCCTCAGCCCGCCCAACCATCAAATTTGGGTGCCCCATTCGTGCTCGGCTTCATCGCAAACCCACCTCACCCCTTGACACCCAGCGTATAATTAAACATAGGTCGAGACAGAATCCACCAGCCTCAGGCTTGTGCCTCCCCAAAGCTCCAAAGAAACCATAACTCCAGCGTTTTGAAGATCTTGCAAACTATCTCCTTTGTTTTCTAGATCTTGCAAACTCAATAGCCGGTAAGTGGTTTGTTTGGAAGATTATGCACCAATCGATACCCAGGGGGGGGTACACCATGCCGCCACCGTTGACCGCATCAAAAGGCGCGACTAATCACGAATCCACACTCCAAATACATTCCCCCACCCCGCATCCTCATCCACCTAACCAGAACCACCCGAAAAGAGGTACCCCGCATGTCCGAACACCACGACGCCCCCAAAGTCCACGAATTCCACACCGTCCACGAAGACCACACCAAGGGCCCCAACAACCCCAAAGAGATCAACCCCAAAATGTCCTCTGACATCGCCTACTGGTCCAAAGAGTTCGGCGTCACCGGCGACGCCCTCCACGAGGCCATCCGCGCCCACGGCACCCACATCGACAAACTCCGCGCCGCCCTCTCCCACCACCCCGCCTGACGCCACCTCAAAACCGGGTGGCCCATCCTTCGCGACTTTGCGAAGGGTGGGTTATCGAGCGCCCCGCGCGAACCGCCTTAAGTCTCACTTAAGCAACGCCTTGAAATATCGCCTTCCCCGCCCCGCCAACCCCGAATCCCGCAGAAAGATGGGGACTCGCCCCCAGAAATTCGGCATCCAATCACCTAGCCGAAAGGAGTCACCATGCAAACGGCCCACACCAAGAAACTCGTTACCAGCTTCCTCCTCTCCCCGGCCCTGCTTCTCGCGACTCTCCCCGCCGCTGCCCAGTATCCCAACCAGCGTCAGGACAATCGCAACACCCAATACCAGCAGCAGCAGAACCGTCGCGTCAACCCGAACTACTACGCCGGCATGCGCGATGGCGGACGCCAGGGCAACTACGATCGCAACCCCAACGATCGCTACCAACCCGGCTACGACGACCGCTACCACCAGCCCGGCGGCGTTGGCCCCGGCAAAGGCGCAGCCATCGGAGCAGGAGCAGGAGCCGTCCTCGGCGCGCTCTTCGGCGGAGGCCTCAAAGGCGTCGTCATCGGCGGCGCAGTCGGAGCTGGCGTAGGAGCCGCTGCCGGCCAGGCCAATCAGAACCAGCGCAACGACAATCGCCGCGACAACTACTAGCCGTCGCCAGCCGCCGCTGCATCACCATCCCAGCGGCGCAAACGAAAGGATCGCATCACCATGACACTCCGCGCTCTTCGCACCGTCGCCCTCTCGCTAGCCGCCGTCGCCACCCTCACGCTCTCGTCGGCCTTCGCGCAATCCCACAAAGCCCCCGCACAGAAAGCCCCATCCTCCGTCAGCGACATGTCGATCCCCGACACCGACGCCCCGCACAACTGGACCACCGACCAGATCATCACCGCCTCCGTCCATCAGGCCTGGGTTCTCAGCGGCAAGGACGAGGCCAACTTCTTCGAGATCGTCAGGCAACTCGCCGAAATCTCCGCCACCAACCGCAACATGACGCTCCCCGACAGCCCCGCCGCCGGTCGCCGCGCCGGAGCCTACATCAAGGCCCAGGCGAAGCTCGACCACGACCAGCTCCTCTACGCCATCGTCGACAAGTCCGTCCGCATGACCGGCACCAAATCCGCCACCCCTCCCGCAGGTCACTGACGCCGCGCGCCCATTCATCGCGGCTTCACGCGATGGGTGGGGATTCGCGCCCCCCGCGAACCGACTTCCTGCCGCCCCTCCAAACCCAACGGGCGAGTCGCCGCCGCCGCCGAGCAATTTTGACCAGACTTTCTGGCCACAAGGGTGCATAATTACCGCCTGACATTAGAGCACTGCGCTGAGTGCTGTTGTCGCACGCCTCCGGGACAGCGCTTCCTGAACGAGACGAGACCCACTCCTGTCCCTCGCTTTCAGAACTCCCAGTGGGTACACCTCACCAACTGTCAAGAGTACTATCCTATCGAGGAGAACCCCCATGAACCTAATCAACCCTGTCCACGCATCAATCGTCGCGCTTTCTCTGATGTGTATCCCCGTTCTGGCCCAGAACGCCGCACCCACACCAGCACCAACACCCATGCCCACTGTCACTGTCACGCCGGCGCCCACGCCCCAACCCGCTGCCACACCAGCACCCGCACCCGCTGTCACTGTCACTGCCACGCCCGGCGCCACTGTTACCGCCACGTCCGCGGCCGCCACACCTGCGGATACGAGCGCGAACCCAGAACAGTTGAAGGCCCAGATGGCCAAGATGCAGACCACGTTGACGGAAAACATGGCCAAGATGGAAGCAGCTGATGCCGCCACGAAAGCCCACATGGACTCCCAGCAGGCAAGCATGAAGAGTGACATGGAGATGAAGCACGCCATAATCGCTCAACTGCAGATCTTGTCCGATCAAATACAGCAGCTCAACGACAAGGTCACTGCGCTGTCCACTCCACCGCCAGCGCCCGCCAAGCCCGTCAAGCCCGCCAAGGCGGTCAAGGAAAAGCCCGCAGTGACGCCCCCCATCAAGCCGGAAACGAAGTAGCCGCAAGTCCTACATCTCGAACTGGCGGGTAGCCTTGGTGGCCCACCCATCGCAGCCTTTGTCTCATGCGATGGGTGGGTCCATCTCGCTTGGATGCGATAGCTCACAATTCTTTTGAAACGGCCCTCGAGTTGCCCACGCCGTTCGCATCTAACCGAATATGCGGCCGATTCACGGGTCAGCAGAGAAGGCAGGTGTTTCTCATAGACGAAATCAGTCTCACCCATGCCCCTCGCGTTTAGAACTCCCAGGGGGCACACCCCACCAATCGTTCAACGCACTACCGAGGAGAACCACCATGAACCTGCCCAACCCTTTCCGCGCGTCAATCGTCGCGCTTTCTCTGATGTGTATTCCCAGCCTGGCCCAGACCGTCGTCGCCAAGCCCGCACCCACACCCAGCGTGACCGCCGCACCGGCGCCCATGCCCGAACCCGCCGCCACACCAGCGCCCGCACCCGCCGTCACCGTAACGCCGGCCCCTGAGCCCGCTGCCACACCAGCCGCCACGCCCGCAGTCACGGTCACTGCAGCGCCTGGCACGACTGTAACTGCCACGTCCTCGGACGCCACGCCCGCAGCCGCCCCGGTTTCAGAAACGCATGCCCAGATGACCAAGATGCAGACCACAATGACGGAAAACATGGCCAAGAATGACGCCGCCGATGCCGCCATGAAGGCCCACATGGACTCCCAGCAGGCCGGCACCAAGAGCGACATGGAGATGAAGCACGCCATCATCGCCCAGTTGCAGGCGATGTCCGATCAAATCCAGCAGATGAACGAGCGCATCACCGCGATATCTGCCCAAATGGAAGCGACCGCCAAGCCCGTCAAAGCCGTAAAGTCCTCCAAGCCTGCAGCGCCTGCAGTGCGACCCCCCATCAAGCCGGTCTATTAAACCAGGCCCACAACTCGAACTAGGCGTGTAATTCGCCGGGTGCCCCACATCTCTCTTCTTGAGCTGTGGGGTTTTCTTTGCGGCGAGAGGTCACACCTTCTGCTTCGCCGCCGCCTCTTCGCGAATATCGACATACTCCTCCGTGAACGGCTTCTTCCGAAACGTCGTCCACAGATAGTTCAGCGTGTATCGCCCCGCCATCGTCAGCATGCCTTCCTTCTTCAACCGCCGCGCCGAAGAGAACATCTTCAGATCGAACGTATACTTCACCCGGCCCACCCGATGCATCCGCCGCGCAATGTCCGTATCTTCACCGTAGAAAGCGATCGCCGTATTGAACCCGCCAATCTTCTCCAGCGCATCGCGCCGCAGCACAAAGTTTCCGCCCTGCACCATCGAGCCCGCGCGCAGCACCCAGCGATTCAGCGCATACACCAGAAACGCCGCCGCATAGAAGATCCTTACGCTCACCAACTGCTGCGGCGTCAGATCGTAGTAAATGAATGGCCCGCTCAGCGACACCATCTTCGCATCGCCCGCAAAGTTCGCCAGCACCTTCTCCACCCAACCAGGCGTCAGCCGCGAGTCCGAATCGACATTCGCGATCAGTTCCCCCGAACTCGCCACAAAGCCCGCCTGCCGCGCAAACGTCAGCCCTTTGCGCGCCTCGTCGACCACGCGCACGCCCGCGTAGCCCAGCGCAACCTCGCGCGTCCGGTCCGTGCTCGCATTGTTGACGACGATGATCTCAACCGCATCGCCCAGCTCCCGCGTCTGCGCCAGAATCGACTCCAGACAAGCCGGAAGATACGCCTCTTCGTTGTACGCAGGCACCACAAAGCTAAGCCGCATATGTCAACGCTAGCCCCCGCATGTTACAGGACGCTGACAATCGGCCGTCCGCATCCATCTATATACTCCCATTCCATCGCTTGTCATTCTGTCTTGCCATTTTGTTTGTCATTCCCGAAGGGAATCTGCTGTTGCTGTTGTGTGCTCTTGCCCGTCAGATCCTGAAGTTCGCAAATCGGAGACAAGATCAAACTCACCGAACCAGACTTCACCCACCTCTGCAAAGCCTACTTCGCCGAAATCGAATCCAAATCCGTGTAGCTAAGTCACGCTAACCAACTCATCCTCAAGGCATGCAATCTGCGTCGACCTCGCCTGCCACCCCTCCACATCGAGCACCCACAGCGTAGCCCCATCCGCCGCAGTCTCCACCAACTCGAATCCCATGCGCGCGTAATGCTCGCGCACCATCGCATTCTTCGCCGTCGGAATATAGTGCCCAAAGATTCGCCGTACGCCTCGCGCCCGAGCCTGCGCCACCACCACATTCATCATCGCGTCTTCCACTTGGCGCCCGAGCACGCGGCAACTCATCAGCCACGTATCAATATATAGGTCCGAAGCCCCTACGCCTACGCCCGCAAATCCCGCCGCCGCCAGCCTCTCCGCAGTCGCCGCTTCGCACAGCACCACCCCGATCATCCCGTTGTCGCCGTACACATCCTTCAGCCGGAACTGCAAGGCCAGTACGTCCGTCCGTGCCATCACACGTTCGATCTCCTCCTCCACCACGCGCCGCGTGGTCAGGTTGAACTGATTCGTCTTGTTGATCAGCTGCACAATCCGCCCGCGCCCCGCCGCATCGAACGGCCGCCACACCAACTCCATCCGCAGCCCCGCCAGGTAGCTCGCCAAATCCGTCGCACTCTCAACTCCGGGTCCACTCCCATTCGCACCGGCAGCCGCCACTCGCCCAGCCTCTCGCTTCGCATTCGCCGCATACTGCGCAGCCCGCTCGCGGTCCTCCGCCGTCACGCCCACGCCCTCGAAATACCCCGCCGCAGCGAGCACTCGCACAAACTCCGCCGGATCTTTCGGCATCTCCGGCACTGCCGCCATCGGCAGTTCCTTCCGCACCAGCCCGCGCTCGGCCGGATTGTCGTCGACGAACACCATCGCATCGAGTCCCAGGTTCAGCTCCCGCGCGATCCGGCGCAGACTCGTCGCCTTGTCCTCCCAGTTCGCGACGAAGCACGCGATATCCCCGCGCCGCAGCACCATCTCCGCATGCTGCTCGAACGGCAGCAGCGCATTCGCCTCATCGTTCTTCGAGCACACCGCCAGCACCACGCCGCGCTCCATCAGTCCCTTCGCGTAGCGCTGAAACTCCAGGTACGCCTCGCCCGCCGCACTGCCTTGCCCGAGCACAATCCCCTCCAGCCCGTCGTCTCCAATCACTCCGCCCCACAAAGTGTTGTCGAGGTCGAGCACCAGGCACTTCCGGCTTTGGCCCACCATTGCGCCGACCACGCGCGCCACCTGCTCGCCGTACATCGGAGACATCGCCGGATGCACCTCCTGTTTCGCCCGATGCCAAAGCCCCGGCTCGTACCACCGCCGCAGCCCCTCCTCGCGCGCAAACGCATCCAGCGCCAGCACGGACACACCATCCTCATCCGCAGCAGAGCGCAGCCCCGCATTGATCTCCTCGACCAAAGCCGCCGGCGAACCCGCCAGCCGATGTTCCTGGTTTCCTAACAGCGGCGGAAACACCGGCATCACTGCCTGCTGCACCACAGCACACGAAAACGCCTCGCGCGCCATCCGCCAGCACGCGCGCATCGCGGCAATCGCATCGCTGGCGGCGCCCGCCTTCTCCGCCGACCCCGTCCCCACCACATGCCGCGCATCCAGCGCCAGCAGCACCACCGTCGGCGCAAACTTGTATAACCCCGAACCCGTATCCGCAAGCTCCTGCCGATACGTCCCGTACGTCCCCTCATACACCTCGATCAGCAGCCCCCGCCGCAGTCCCGCCACGCGAATCCCCGCTACAAGATGGGTCAGCGTGGACGATCCCAGCAGCGCCAGCCGCACCGGCAGGTTTTGTTCCAGCGCGCTGCTGCGGAAATGCCCGTCCATGGCGTGCGCGCCGCCAAGAAAATTGCGAAAGTTCTCAGCACCGATGGCGATAGCGATAGTCAGACCGATGGCCGACCAAATCGAGTAGCGCCCGCCCACCCAGTCCCAAAATCCGAAGGTAGTCTTGATACCGAATTCGTTGGCCGCGGCCACGTTGGTCGTGAGCGCCGCGAAGTGGCGCGCGATATTCTTGCCGTCCTGCGCCTCGAACCACTGCTTGGCCGAGTGCGCATTGGTCATGGTCTCGATCGTGGTGAAGGTCTTGGACGCGATCAGAAACAGCGTGCTCTCAGGTCGCAGGCGGGCCAGCACGGCCGCGAGTTCATGGCCGTCGACGTTGGAGACAAAGTGAAAGCGTTTGGAGCGAATGGCAAAGCCGTCCAGCGCCAGCACCGCCATCTGCGGGCCCAGGTCGGAGCCGCCGATGCCGATGTTGACGACGTCGGTGATGGCCTCGTCCGCGCGCACCGGTTCTGCGTAGGCCAGCATGGCGTCCAGCGTGCTGTGGACCTGCTGCAATTCGGTCGCCAGGGGCTGGCTGGCATCAGCCGTGGCCGCGGGGGTTCGCAGCAACCAGTGCAGCACCGCGCGCTGCTCGGTGTGGTTGATTTTCTCGCCGGCAAACATGGCGTCGCGGTGCTGCTCCACGCCGCACTGGCGTGCCAGGCCGAACAGACGTTGCTGCGTCGCAGCGTCGATCAGGTTCTTCGACAGGTCGGCAAAAACATAGGGCGCGCTCTGGCTGTAGGAGGCAAAGCGCTGCGGATCGGTGGCAAAGGCGTCCCGCACGTCGAAGCTGCGGCCGGAGTTGGCGAAGTGGCTCTGCAATGCGGCCCAGGCGGGCGTTTGGTCGCAACGGGGGCGTGGTGTGATTGTCATGGGACGTGCCTACAAAATGAGCGGTTGTCTGTCTGGACTCAGGCGGCCGCCACGCGGGTGAATTGCATGAGAGCATCGAGTGGGTTCATGCCGCGATTATCCAGGGGCCATGGGAGTGGAGGTACCGGGCTTTACCCCATGACCCCGGACTCCTTCGGAAACACGCTTAGAAAAGGGCCAGGTAGAAGCGCCTTACGGCAACGCCGGTCAGAGCGGGGGGCCACTTTTTTTACCCTCGGTACAGCGGCAGGGTTCTACCTACCGCATGCACCGTCGCAACTCCATACCCGCCTTCATCTTCACCATTGGCTCGCCATTGCTCAGCCAAGTCCTCCAATGCAAGGGCGCGATCTGCTCGCGGTATTCGACGGGTGACAGGCTCTCTGAAATTCCCAGGATACAGGTTTCGATGTCCAGGACTGCCTCCATTTCAAGATCGCCGACATTGCGCCAGTAGTCCCTATTGGCCATCTTTTCAGCGGCTCGACCCTGCTCAATCAACAGCCTCTCCAACAGTCTATGGCGAACCAGGTTGGCCCAGCTGTCCTTATGGAACTCCGCCCTCGTTCGAGAGCTTGTGCCGCAAATGCTAGGAAAGCGCCATCCCATAAATAGGGGATGGCAGAACAGGCCGGGACGGCTATGCTCAGACGATATTTGGAATCATGGAATGAAGCAAGTGTGGCGTGTGTTGGTGGTTGAAGACGATGTGCAG
>PKWK01000374.1 GCA_003133205.1 Granulicella sp.
GCGTCAAGTAAATACCCCTAAATTCCTTTGATTTGGTACCTGTGATCGCTTATGGTATGGAGCGGGTAGCGACCTGCGAAACATGGCGCGAGAGGGCGGATTGGCAGCATTCGGCGAGGAGTTGCGGCGGGCACGCGAGGAGCGCGGAATGGCTGTCGAAACCATCTGCGCTGCCACCAAGGTGCCGGCCAAGCACATCCGCGCGCTGGAGGCCGGCGCGTTGGGGGAGCTGCCGGGCGGAGTTTTCAGGCGGGGCTTTGTGCGCAGCTACCTGGCGGCGCTGGGATTGAATGAAGTCGCCTGGATGAAGCGTTTTGACGAGAGTTGCCGGGAGAGCGGCATGGGGGACCCGGCCGAGATGGAGTGGGTGACATTTGCGGAAAACGTAAAGAACAGCCGGTCTGGGACGCGCCGCCGGATGGGAATCAGGTGGGCGGGGGTTGGAATCCTGCTGGCCGCCCTCGCGCTGGCGGGATGGTGCGGGTGGAGGCTGGCGACTCATCGCCGACTGCTTCCAACGCCCATGGTTTGGGTGGTTCTGAATTCTTGGGTTGACAATGGCCCGTCCAGGTAATTTACTGTTTCCTCGATTGAAATTGTTTGTAACCGCGCGCTGAGAAATTAATTTGACCTCGCGCGGTACATTCACGGCATGACCGCTCTTCGGGATTTGTGTGCACCGGGGGCCGGCGAGCTGAAGCTTAACGCAGATAACGAGGCCGGCAAAGCCCGTCGGATGTATGTAGGGTAAGTTCTTCAGGAGATGATGATGACGCTGTCTAGACGCTGGGTTCGCGGTGCTGTGTGGGTTGTACTGTTGATGGTGGGTTCGGTTGTAGCCCGGGCGCAGGTTTCGGGAAGCATCAGCGGGACGGTTGTGGATGCAACGGGAGCCAGCGTGAGCGGTGCCGTTGTGACCCTGAAGAACACAGATCGGGACCATGTTGAGCGGACTCTGAACACCAATAAGGTGGGTTTTTACTCGGCGACTTCGCTTCCTCTCGGAAACTATTCCTTGACCGTCGCTATGAAGGGGTTCAAGACGGCGTCCGTCACCGGGATCGTGCTCAACGCCAGCGATGAACTGAAGATCGATCAGAAACTGGAGGTCGGCGCCCCGACCGAGACGATCACCATCGTCGCCAATCAGGCGCAACTGAACCTGGAAAATGGCACGAGCTCGGGACTGATCGACGGCACACAGATACGGGAACTGGTGCTGAACAACCGGAATTATGAGCAGTTGCTGACCCTGCAGCCTGGCGTGTCGTATGGCAATGCAACCAACGATCAGCTTTACATCGGTGCATCGCTCCCCTCAGGCACGTCCGCCCAAGTGGCCTTTTCGATCAATGGCGATCGTCCGACGGCGAATAATTGGACAATTGACGGCGCGGATAACGTGGATCGTGGCGCAAACCTGACGCTGCTGGCGTACCCCAGCGTGGACGCAATCTCTGAGGTTCAGACGCTGCGCGGAAGCTACGAAGCGGAGTACGGCCGCAGCGCGAGCGGGCAGATCAATGTGGTGACCCGTGCAGGAACCAAAGACTATCACGGTGGTGCGTACGAATTCTTCCGCAACAACGTGTTCAACGCGAACAATTACTTCAACAAACTGACGACACCCAACGCCAAGGTACCGACCCTGCGGTATAACGACTTCGGCTTTACATTTGGCGGACCCGTAAGAATTCCGCATCTTTACAACGGTAAAGACAAGACGTTTTTCTTCTACTCGCAGGAGTTTCGGCGGGTGATTCAATACGCGACGGCGACTGCGTATGTGCCGACGGCCGCGGAACAGAAGGGCGACTTTACCAATAGCTACATCGCGAATTCAAGCGGTGTTTACAGCGGCGCGACCGGTCCGGTGGCTGTGTGCCAGACCGCCTTTTCCGGAGCATGCTCCAGCGGGTCAGCCTATACCACAAACCTGAACAATAGCCCGACGGGAAGCACTTACTTCTCGAGTACGGCGTCCGCGTATATCAAGGACGTGTACAGCAAGCTTCCATTGCCTCCGAGTGCCTCGGATATCGCGGCTGGTCTCGATCCACATACGCTCATCAACAACATCCGTAATGTGTTCAATGACAGCCAGGAGTTCGCGCGTATCGACCATGCGCTTACGTCGAAGGTTAACGTCTTCTACCGGTATCTGCACGACGACCTGCCGACGACGGAAGGCGGGGGTTTGTTCATAGGTAGCGGTATACCCGGGCTGTCGACGACTTCGACCAAGGCGCCTGGCACGCAGCATATGGGACACATGACTATTGCCGCCCGCCCGACGTTGCTGATCGATATGGGGTATGCCTTTAGTTCGGGCGCGGTCCTCAGTGCGCCGATTGGTCTGGTGGCGAGCGCCAACTCTCCCGACATCATTTCGCCGGCTCCATATCCTTCTACGCTTGGCATAGTCCCGGCCCTTTCGTTTGCAGGAAATGTATCGGGGATATCGAGCGCCGGCAAGTACAACGACCACAACGTCAATCACAGTGGATTTGGAAGCTTCACAAAGATCAAGGGGCAGCACACGCTGAAGTTCGGCCTAACCTACGACCATTACCAGAAGCTTGAGAACCTAACGGGAAACGCCAGCCCATATCCAGAGTCCAATTTTAGCTTCAACACGACTGGAACGGCGCCTTCCGCAGGCGAACTGACGGCTTTGGGTGCAAGTGCCCCCAGTACATTCGAATCTGAGTTCGCTAATTTTCTGATTGGCAATGCGAATGGAGGCTTCACGCAGGCGTCTCAAGCACCGACAGCAAACATCAATGAGAGCCTGATCGAACTGTATGCGCAGGACGACTGGAGAGCGACGCGGCGATTGAGCGTGAACCTGGGTGTGCGCTACAGCTACTTCGGGCAGCCGTATGACCTCGGCAATGAGCTGACTAACTTCAGCCCCACGACCTACAGCACCCGCAATGCGGAGACGATCTCCAGCAACGGAAATCTCTGCACCATGGCCGGGCAGACGACACCAGTAACGACGTTTACCTCGACCGGCGTTGTGACCACTTACACTCTCAACAACTGCCCCAACGTGAATGGATTGAATGGCTACCAGCCGAATACGGTGGCGGATCCATTGAACGGGATCATCCTTGGCAGCCCGGACTATGTGAAGCAGGAGTCTATCTTGGGATCCATGGCATTTCCGTTCATTATGCCATCGGGTTCGCCATCGATTGAGAGCCACGGTTCTCCGTTCGGTCAGGAAGTGGGGCAAGCGGAGAAGCATGACTGGGCTCCCCGCATCGGGTTCGCGTACGACCTGTTCGGCGACGGCAAGACGGCGCTGCGAGGCGGCTACGGAATGGCGTATGACGATTCGGCCGTGAGCATGTACGAGCAAGAGGTGTTCAACAACCCGCCGTTCGTCCTGGTGGCCAACTATGCGACTGCTAATCTGGACACTCCGACGGGTGTGAGTTTGGCTCCGCCTGCGTTACGCGCTTCGCCGGTGATCTACAAAACGCCCTATGTGCAGCAGTTCTCGTTGGACCTCCAACGGTCGATCACTCCAACCATGATGCTGGACGTCGGCTACTTTGGGGATCACGGGACCCATTTGCAGGGTGTAGTCGACATCAACGAGATAAAGCCGGGAGCATTTGTCAATACAAACATCGGCTTTGCTCAGACGCCGGGCTGCAGCGCCTTCACTTCCCAGGGCTGCGAGGGCCCTCTGAACCAGATTCGTCCGTACCAGGGCTATACCGCCATCAATGCGGTACAGACGATCTTCAACTCGAACTACAATTCGCTGCAGGTGAAGTTCACCAAGAAGTTCAGCGGCAAGAGCATGATTGACGCGAACTACACATGGAGCCGCGGGCTTACCAACGCGCAGAACGACTACTCAACGGCCCCGCAGAACACCTACAATCTGGCTGCGGAGTACGGGCCAAGCGTATACAACCGCAACGACATTCTCTCGATCGACGGAGTATGGGAGTTGCCGTGGTACCGCGGGCAGCAGGGCATTGTCGGCCACATTGTCGGTGGATGGGAGATGTCGGGCCTGTACGTGGTCGACTCCGGTCTGCCGCTGACGCCCAGTCTGTCCGGCGGTGGCACGGTGAACTACGGCGGGCTGACCAGCATCTACAACGGTCAGACCAACGGAGGCGTGGCGAGCGACGCGGCGGGTCTGGGAATTCTTGGACCGAGCGCGGCGGGCCTGCGTCCGAACCAGGTGCTGAACCCCAACGACGGCTACGGTCAGGTGAGCCTGAGGAAGAGACTGCACTGGTTCAACCAGACTGCGTTCCTGGCGCCCTCGGCGGCGAGCTTCCAGGTCGGCAACGAGAAGCGTGGCGTGGTCGATGGGCCAGGGTTCAATCGGCTGGATGTTGGATTGTTCCGCAACTTCAAGCTGTACCACGAAATGACGTTCACGCTGCGCGGCGAGGGTTTCAATGTCCTGAACCACACTAACTGGGGAACGATTGGGACCATTGCAACCAGCAGTACGTTCGGACAAGCGACGGCGACGCGCGACCCGCGCATTCTGCAGGTTGGCGGTAAGTTCAACTTCTAACCCAAAAGTAAAGGAACGGCGCCTGCTCTTATCGGCAGGCGCTGTTTCCTTTTTAAGCCGGGCGAAGGTTGTGGCAACGATTGAGGGAGTTGGGTGGCACAGCCTCCCGCCCAATGCTGGATTTCGCGGTTTGAGGGCTGGATTTCGCCGGATGGCCTCCGAGCTTTGCCGCAACCGGGGGGACGAGGGTAAAATTGAAGGGTTGTAAGGAACCCCCGCAAGAGATGCAATGGAGGTATTGATTTGGCGAAGCGCGACCGCTTTTTGTTTACTAGTGAATCCGTGACCGAGGGTCACCCGGACAAGATTGCCGACCAGATATCCGATGCGATTCTGGATGCCTGTCTGGCTGAGGACCCGTTCAGCCGGGTGGCCTGCGAGACGCTGACATGCACTGGCCTCGTGGTGATTGCCGGCGAGATCACCACTAAGGCGTATGTGGACTTCCAGAGCCTGGTGCGCGGGACGGTCGCGGCGATTGGATACGACAATGCGCTGTATGGCTTCGATTCGAATACCTGCGCGGTGATCTCGACGATCAATAAACAGTCGGGCGACATCGCGATGGGCGTGGACACAGGCGGCGCCGGCGACCAGGGCATGATGTTCGGGTACGCGACCAACGAGACTCCGGAGTTGATGCCAACCCCGATCTCGCTGGCACACAAGTTGGCGCACAGGCTGTCCGAAGTCCGCAAGACTGGGCTGATGTCGTATCTGCGGCCTGACGGCAAGAGTCAGGTAACGGTCGAGTACGACGCGAACAACAAGCCGGTGCGGGTGGATGCTGTGGTGATCTCAACCCAGCACTCGGAGACCATAACCAACGACGAGTTGCGGGCCGATATCCTGAAGCACGTGATCCAGGCTGTGATTCCGGCTGCGTTGCTGGATGCCGGCACCAAATACCACATCAATCCGACTGGACGGTTTGTCATCGGCGGTCCAATGGGCGATACCGGGTTGACCGGCCGCAAGATCATCGTCGACACGTATGGCGGCATGGGCCGGCATGGTGGCGGCGCGTTCAGCGGCAAGGACCCAACCAAGGTGGATCGCTCGGCGGCGTACATGGCTCGTTACGTGGCGAAGAACATCGTTGCGGCGGGGCTCGCGGATCGTTGCGAGGTGCAGTTTGCCTACGCGATCGGGGTGGCCGAGCCAGTCAGCGTTCTAGTCGATACCTTCGGCACCGGCACGGTGGATGAGGACAAGCTCGAGGCGTTGGTGCGGGCGAACTTCTCGCTGACGCCAAAGGGTATCATCGAGAGCCTTAACCTTCGGAGGCCGATCTACAAAGCGACCGCGACGTACGGGCACTTTGGGCGTGAGGGCAAGGACTTTACCTGGGAGGCGACGGACAAGGCAGCGGCGTTGAAGGCCGGTGTCGCGGAGACTGTTTCCGCCAAGTAGCTTCTTATGGTGGCATTCGACGGGCGGGCCAAAACGGTCCGCCCATTGTCTTAATGCTGTTGGGGCGCGGTCCTGCGAATTCGATTCGCAGGCCCTCTCCGTTTCCCCACCGAGTCTCGATAGACCCATCCTCTATGCGGTATGGTGAGGACAGGCGGAGGATCTGGATGCGGCGGCAGCTACCACCTTGGGCGATGGGACTGGCGATTGCT
Organism: Granulicella sp.; assembly: GCA_003133205.1. The sequence continues at coordinate 6,181 of PKWK01000374.1, forward strand.
CCGCTCGGGTTCTACTACGGGTTCATCTCGGCGGCGATGCCGATTCTGCTGGCGGCGCATGGCGTCTCGGTGGAGAAGATCTCGGAGGTGTCGGCGATCGCCTTCTCGCCGACGTTCTGGGCGTTCCTGCTGTGCCCCATTTTGGATGTTCGTTTCACTAAACGCACGTATGCGCTTTTTTTCGCAGGTGTGGCCGCAGTTTTTCTGGGCGTGGCTACGCTGCTCACGACGAATCTTGTCGCGTTTACGGCGGTGCTGACCGCGGGGTGCACAGCGGCGGTGATGTTCGGCAATACGCACCAGGGATGGATGCCGGACGTAATCGAGGACAAGCATTATTCGCACGTGGGCGCGACGACCAACGTGGCCAACCTGGGTGCGGCGGGAGTATTCGCGACGCTGACGGTGGTGCTGGTGCGGACGCTGCCCGCGCTGCCCGCGGCGGGATTGCTTGGGCTGACGGTGATGGCTCCGACCGCGATGTTGTTCTTCATTCCGCTGCCGGCAAAGCCGACGCGAGGGGTTGCGGAGACGTTTGGAACCTTCTTCCACGATCTGTATGTCGTCTGCAAACGCCCTGGTTGCATCCTCGGTCTTATTTGTTTTCTTTCGCCGACGGCCTGTTTCGCGCTTACGAATTTGTTCTCGGGAATGGGCGCGGACTTTCATACTCCGGAGAGTTGGGTGACTGCGCTCACTGGGACGGGTGTTGCGATCGCGTGCTCGCTTGGTTGCCTGTTGGGGATATGGTTCTGTGGCCAGTACCCGCGGCGGAAGGTGTATATCCTCACCGGGTTTGGCGGCGCGATGGCGGCGCTGGGGCTGATCTGGGCGCCGCATACGCTGGAGTGGTTCGCCGCCGGAGTGCTTGCGTACAACTTCTTCCAGGGGATCAACTACACGGCGTTCTCGGCGCTGTGCTATGAGATTGTGGGGCCGGGGAATCCGCTTGCGTCCACCCAGATGGCGCTGCTGGCCGCGGCTGCGAACCTGCCCATCAGCTACATGACGGCGGTGGATGGGCACTTCCATACAACCCATGGGCTGGCGGGGATGCTGGCCGTGGACGCAGTGTCGAGCCTCGTGGTGGGGACGACGCTGCTCCTGGTGTTCCGCAGGTTTGGGGTTGGGCGCGCGGATAGCCAGACGGAGACGGAGCCGGCGCTTGCAGGGTAGACGCGGGCGGACGTATCCAGTTTGGATGCACCGGCTGAACGGTCGACGAGGAGCGTAGACAGCTAATACCTTGGGCCATTGCATCTAAAGAAGGAACAAACTTGAGGAACGAGGGCAATGAATGCTCATCAAATCTGAATTCGATATTCAATTTCAGCTTCCCCAGCCTACGGCTATGGTGGCGATGCTGCACCTGCATCCGTCGCTGGAGCGATATGTGCGGACGGGGAATGTGCTGGTGATCGAGCATCTGGCGCCGGGTGTGGGGCCGGGATACGGGGAGCTGATCGGCACGCTGGAATATAGCGACAGCTTCGGAAACCGGTGCTCGCGCTTCGTCGCGCCGACGGGACATCTGCGGCTGAGCGGGACGAGCACGATCGACGTGGACGGGACGCCCGAACTGGTGCCGGCGGATGCGCAGCAGGCTCCGATTCAAGATCTGCCTTCGGACGTGCTCCGATTTCTGCTGCCCAGCCGTTACTGCGAGGTGGACCGGTTTGTGCCGATCGCGCACGATCTGTTCGGCTGGATGGCTCCTGGGTGGGAACGTGCGACCGCGATTCGCGACTGGGTGCATGAGAAGGTGCGGTTCGACTACCAGACGGCGCGGCCGACCAAGACGGCGATGGATGTCTTCACCGAGCGGGTGGGCGTGTGCCGCGACTTCCAGCATCTGGCGGTAACGATGTCGCGCTGCCAGAACATTCCGGCGCGGTACGTGACCGGTTACTTGGGCGACATCCGGTGGCGTTACACGGGCGCGGGGGACTTCAGCGCTTGGTACGAAGTGTGGCTGGATGGGCGCTGGTGGACGATGGATGCTCGCCACAACGACGCTCGGCCAGGGCGCGTACTGATGGCGACGGGACGGGACGCGGCCGATGTTGCGATCACCACGTCGTTCGGGAATGCTGACCTGCTGCACTTCTACGTGGAGAGCCAGGAGGTGCGGGAGGATGGGTCGATCGTTCCGCCGCTGCAGCCGGAGTTCAGCGTCGGTGCGGTCTAGACGGCGATCGATTCCGACCGGGGTTTTGGGAATGGCAGCCAAAGAGGTATACCCTCAGGGAACGCCTGAAAATTCTCCTGTGAGATTTCTGCGGGACCGTTTGCGGAGTCTGCCGATCGACCTGAATCCCAATCTTACCGAGGAGGTTGCCGGGACGCGTGCTGTCCTGCCGTTGCACGCGCCGCGAACGGTCCGCATGGTGAGGGCGGTGGAAGCGGCGCTGCTGCTGGTTGCGACGATCTTCTTTGCGCTCCACTTCGTTCATCTTCGGGCCGACTTTCCCAACCATTCGCCTTGGATGGATTGGTCGAAGTACACCGATGAAGGCTGGTACGGCGACGCCGCGATACGGCACTATCAACTGGGCCACTGGAACGTTCCCGGCGACTTCAATGCGGCGGCAGCGCTGCCGGTGTGGCCGGCGATCGAGATGGTGCTGTTTCGTGTGACCGGGGAGAGCCTGGCGGCGGCGCGTGCGCTCACCGTGGTGGTCTTCGGGCTGACTCTGGTGTGCTGCTACTGGCTGATCCGGCGCTGGGCGTCGTCACGTCAGTCGCTTGCTCCTGCCATTGCGGTGCTGCTGCTTGCTATCAGCCCTTTCTGCTACGCATTCTCTCGGCTTGCGATCCTCGAGCCGCTGCTGATCCTGCTGACGCTTGCGGCGATGCTGGCGGCGTCTTCGGCGGGTGCGGCTGGCGCGGTAGCGTGGAACCGGCGCTTCGTCGTGTGGGCGGTTGCGCTGGGCTTGCTGCTGCCGCTGATGGTTCTCACGAAGACTACTGGCATCTTCCTGTTTCCTGCGATCTTCTGGCTGCTGTGGGCGGCGAGCGGTTATCGCGTGAGGCCTTTTGTTCGTGCGGCGGCGGTCGCGTGTGGAACGGGCGCGGTGGCATGGGGCGCGTACTATGGGCTGTTCGTCAGGCCGCATTACCTGCTGGACTACCGCTATCTGTTCAGCGCGAACGCTTACACGGGGATCACTCGCGCTACGTTCTGGTCGGTGCTGCACGACACGCTCCGCGACGGCTCGTGGATGGGCGAGACGCTGTTCGCCGTGGCGATGACTGCGGTGGTTGCTTCGCTGGTGGGGTTTTGCTTCCGGCGGTTTCGCGGCAATCCGCTGGCGGTTGCGCTGCCACTGTGGATCTTTGGGTATGCGTCGTTTCTGGCGTACCACGACAATCTGCAGCCGCGATATTATCTTGTGCTGGCGGTTCCGCTTACGTTGGTGGCGGCGATCTTCTTTGATGCGCTGCTGACCGCCGCGATGGGTACGTGGTCGCGAGGTGCCAGCCGCGCCGGAGAGACTCGGGCGGCGTGGGTCGGGCGCTGGCTGCTGCGAGTGGCGGCGGCCGGCGCGGGTGGGGCGCTGGGCTTCGCGGCGATCCACGGCGCGTGGCAGACGATCTCCTTTGTGCGGCATTCTGAATACACGTGGGTTAGCGCGGCTGCGCAGATCGACGCGACGATCGAGCGGGAACTGCAAGCGGGCTCGAGCCACTCGCGGCTGGTGCTGTCGATCAGCGGGTCGGACCTTGCGCTGATGACGGGGCTGCCGGCGATCTGCGACGACTTTGGGACGATGACGCTGCCGGACCGGGTGGCGGCGTTCCGGCCGGGCTGGTTCGCGACCTGGAACGACGTGGAGGACGACAAGATGGAGGCGCTCGCGCCGCTGTATCGCCTGGTGCGGGTTGCGGCGATTCCGGCTTTCGACGACCCGGAGCGCAATCTGCTGATCCTGTACCGGCTCGATCCGGTGAACTCGCCGGGGCCGAAAGGCAGGCCGGGGCGGCGGCGGAGCTTGTCGGTTCCGAATCGGCTGCGGACGAAGGTGAGCGAGCAGCCGAGTCCGGTGCAGTTGAAGCACTAGCGGCGGTATGTGTGACGTCAACGGCATGGTACCCCCCTCCCCCCTGTTAATTGCAAAATCTTCGAAACAAAGAGCTTAGCCATAGCAAGAAAATGCAAGATCTTGATTTCACAATAGTTATTCTCTAAGTATATCTGGAATCAACGATTTGAGTTAGATGTCGGTTGGAAATAGAGGGCCAGGCACACTGCCGCGCTCCTGCGATTTCCGCTTCTTTGATGATGCTATCTGGTGCGTCAGGATTTGGATGTGTCCGCGGTCACTTGTCTGCGAGGATCTTCCTCTGCTCGATGCCGGATGTATCCAATGCGACGAAGTTTCCGAAAACGCCGTTTGAACTAAGCCGCTGGCGCGACGGACGCTACACGTGCGATACTCTGGACATTATGGGCTGCCGGAATGTCGTCAATCGACTTTCGCCTCTTTTTCTAACTCGCTATCCATCAATCTGTTGCAGGCGAAAGTCAATTGAATTCCCATAGCCCGATCGCATCCGCCGCAAACGCCAGCGGCTCCCTTCAAACGGCTCTATCCTAACTGCCCGACTAGCTATTCGTGCGACCGCGCGGATCTGTGTCTGGGCAGTCACGATAGAGTCCTAACGTTTTCAAGCAACGTGCCTTCGCAAGCGTCTCTTGCGGGACTTACGGCCTTGTCGACAGGAAGGAAAGCCGCCCAAGGGTGCGCTAACCGACAGTTACGATAAAGCGTCTGATTAGCCCTCTTGGTTTTACGGGAACGGCTTGAACGGGATTACACGGCTAAGTCAAGCACCGAAGCGACTCGCGGGCCGCCTGCCCACCGCCGCAAAGAAGGTTCCCTGACGACCCGGAATCGAAGCACGCTACCATTGCACGCCGGGATAGAGGCTGGGCATTCGGTAGCCCCGATACATATTGCTTCCGAGCGTCGTCAGATTCCAAACCATTCGCGGCGTGCTTTCGTCCGTCACCTCAAAGATCTGCGACTCCGGTCCCTCATCGCTGAGGTCGTATTCCACGTCGCCATTGGGCAGGTTATCCGTGCTTCCACCCCAACTAGAGTACAGGTAGGAGGGCAGGATCTGATGGAACAGGAACGTTGCGGTCATTTTCTTTTCGTCGATCTGCAGCCGCTGGATGGTGGAGTACAGGCACGGCGGATCGTTTCCGGCGCCGCACGTCACGTCGGCGGGAAACTCTCGATCGTCTCCGTTGTCCATGATGCCAAGCGTGAATGTTCCGGTGGTTTTCCTGGTCAGGAATTCGGCATCATGCTGGGCATAGAACCAGTCGGTGGGGTCGACGCCGCCATGCAGCGTGAAGTTGCCGCCTTCGCCCAGCTTCCACAGGATGTCGCCGGTACCCCGGCCGTCGCGGTAATCCACCTTGACGACCCAGTTCTGGTGGCGGATGGAGACAATGAAGTTGCCGTCGTCGGTCGAGTAGGCGATCGAGTTCGTGTGGGTCCAATCCGGAAACAGCATCGGGTGCCGATTCACGTCAAGGTGATCGAACTCGTTCCATATCCAAACCGGATGCCAATTACGATCGAGATCGACGATAACGTCCCCAACGACCTGGGTGGTGCCGGGATATCCAGGCAGGTCGGTAAACGATCGCGAGGTGTTGGTGATCAGGAGGAAATGGCCGTTGGGAAGCGGAGTGACGTCGTGAGTGAAGTGGGCGAGGGTTACCGGGAATTTGGCGGCAGCGAGCGCGGTATTCAGGTCGGCCATGCTCAGTTCGCGAACGGTGTTGCCGGCCAGGTCGAACTCGCGCATCATCTCTGTGCCCGGCAGGTCGAGAGGATAGGAATTTGGGCTGAGAAACGCGATGAAGTTCCCATTGGGCATCAGCTTTGCCGGAAACAGCCAGGTCCCGTTGCTGCGATCGGGGAAGGGATAGGTCCAGATGACGTTGCCCTGCAGGTCGGTTGCAAGGACGGTGCTGGGCACGGAGCCGACTGTTTGCAGCGAGTCGAGCAATTCAATGCCCGGCTGCGGAGTCCCGGTAACGCCGAGGGTCACCGGGAAGCTGGCCGGGATGCCCGGCGGCAGCGAACCGGTGGTGAAGGTGTGGTCGCTATCCGTGGCGACGGTCCCATCCCTCAGCGTGATGGTTGCCTGCATGTGATACGTGGTGTTGGGCAGCATCCCCGCGACGTACACGCTGGCGGTCTGGCCCGCCTTGTCGACCCTCTGGATGGAGGTCCTTTGTCCGTACGCGGTGGTCAAGCCAAAGCTAACCGACCAACTCCCAGGGAGAGGCATGGTCAAGGTGTAGAGCGCGACCTGCGGGTTTGCGGTGGAGCTTACGGTTCCCGGAGCCAGCCCCACCCCGTGTCCCCTGAGGGTTACGTGGCCGTTGGAGACGTCGGCATTCTGCGCTGATGTGGGGGTGCTCAGGAACAAGGCAGGAAAGACTGCAGCAAGCAGTGCAACAAAGTGTTTCGGACGCATTCTTCTCCCCAGTCATATTTCTCGGCGTTGGGAACTACATAGCGGGTAACGCTTGTGTCCGTTCTCTCTACCTGAGGCGGATTCAAGCGTCCGGAATCCTGTTTCGCCCCATTGGATAGTGGCATAGTCGGCTGTTGAAGTCATGATCTGAGGAACGGAGTTGCTCATCAGCAACGCCGAAATCCCAAGCACGTCCATGTTCTCTGGATCACAACGGCAAATTTGGCTGTCCCTTTGCTCGTCGGCGCCCATTCCCAGTTTGTCCGGGCAGCAGGGCCGGGTCGATTGCTTGTTGCTTATCCGCAACTCGTGGGCACGTCAAACGCGTGACGGCGAAGTGTATGCGGCAGAACACACACATGAAGATTTCGGAAGGCTAGGCTCTGAATATGCAAGGTGGAATGGTATCGAATAAGCTTCAACGCGATATGAACCCACGCGACGCAGTAATCACCTTTCAATGCTTGTCACCCGATTTTGTTCGCGTGATTGAGATGATTGATGGCGAAAGCATTCAGCATCAGGAAGTCCAACGGCACCCCAATGTTGTGGCTGAGTTGGAAGAGAGATACATATTTTTTGCGAAACAGGCGGACATTGCGAGGAGAAAGCTCCGGCTTGGCCATTCCTGTGTATTCAACGTCTACCGTCGAGAGCCTTAGCGAATGCCGCGAAACAATAAGGATCTGGCGAAGAACGCGATCAAGGCGTTACTGATTGTGACTGAAGAACCGTTGGCCCCGAAGGAGAATAACCTGGCTGCTTCAGTCAAGGCGCGCTCCGAAAGCCTCGCCCCCGACCCCCAAAGAGAGATTGCGCAGATGGCCGCGAAGGCGCGCTGGACGGAATGGGCAAGTAAGAAAGCGTTATGAACCCGCCTGCCTCTTCCGCCCAGAGCTAATTGTCTTTCGATACGTAGATCGTCCTTGTGAGATTCGTTTCCTCTTCTAGATCGGGCCGGATGAGCGGCTAAACCGAACCTCCTGAAATGTCTGGTTTTCTGCAAGTTCGCCTGGCCCACTTCCAATTGGGGCTACGACCGACACAAATGGTTGACTTGGGGTGGGTGGTCGGCTATTCTGGAAGCTCGCGCAGTCTCGCGTCTGCACGTTTGCGGCAAGTCATGCCCAGATGTTGCAGCAGGATGGGACAACCGTGGTGGTTCCCCGGGGAGTAGCTTGCAAGCTGGCCGCCCCTGAAGCACCCACTTACCAGGCAATGTGCGTATCCCAGGCGGTCCGGGTTTTCCGCGTTTGAGCAGGGAGCCGTAATCTGGCTCAGGGCTGTATCAGGCTCCATTCCGGCCTTTCGCTGTGCTGTTCGTCTGGAACTCAAAGATTGGGCGTTCCGTCCCTAGTTTTGACGGGGTGCTTTGTGCAGTTCAACGTTTGTAGCGACAGTCAACTCTTCCGTACGACGCTGGGCTGGCTGGTTATCCAGCGATTGGATATTCAGCGACAAGGAAGACGGCAGAACCAGGGAGTAATGCGAGCATTATGAATAACACGACAACCATACCGAGCGGCAAAGACATTCAGCGCAAGTGGTTTGTGCTGGACGCCACGGGCAAGACGCTGGGCCGGCTTTCCACACAGGCTGCGTCGATCCTGGCGGGCAAGAACAATGTTCTGTACACGCCGTACATTGACATGGGCGACCACGTAATCGTGGTGAACTGCGAGAAGATCGTACTCACCGGGCTGAAGGCCGACAAGAAGCTGTATCGCCGCTACACCGGATTTCCGGGCGGGTTGCGCGAAGAGTCGTTTGTGAAGCTGCTGGCACGGCGCCCCGAGGCGATCATGGAGCAGTCGATCAAGGGCATGCTGCCGAAGTCGAAGATGGGCCGGCAGATGGCGACCAAGCTGAAGGTCTACAAGGGACCGCATCATCCGCATCTGGCGCAGCAGCCGGTGGCGATCGAAGGCAAGGCTTAGGTTTCGTTTCCGGCATGGGTATTAGCCGTGCTGAAGAAGTTCAGAATCTCGACGGGGCTTAGCCCCGAGGCAAGAATTCAAGGAGCATCATGGCGGATTTGATTCAGTACTACGGAACCGGGCGTCGCAAGTCTTCGATTGCGCGTGTGTTTCTACGTCCCGGCAGCGGCAAGTTCACGGTCAACAAGAAGGAATGCGATGTGTACTTTGTGACCGCGCAGCAGCGGGCTGCGGCCAAGCGCTCGCTGGGCATTGCGGACATCGGCGAGACCTTCGATGTGATCACCACTGTCAAAGGCGGCGGCGTGATGGGTCAGGCCGACGCGGTCAAGTTGGGCATCGCGCGCGCGCTGATGATCTTCAACCCTGAGCTGAGGAAGACGCTCAAGGCCGAGGGACTCGTCACCCGCGATTCGCGCGGCAAGGAACGCAAGAAGTACGGGCAGAAGGGCGCTCGCGCACGGTTCCAGTTCTCGAAGCGCTAGTTGCTGGTTGTTGGTTATTGAAATACGAGCATCACCCCCGGACTGGAGACGGTCCGGGGCACGGAGTCAAATCTCCCTTACGAGGGATTAATCCAGGCACCAGCGAGCATACCTGGCTGCCTTAACCAAGGAGATACATTGGCAAACATAACCATGAAGGAACTGCTCGAAGCTGGTGTCCACTTCGGTCACCAGACGAAGCGCTGGAATCCGAAGATGAAGGAATACATCTTCGGCGAGCGCAATGGCATTTACATCATCGACCTGCAGAAGACGCTGAAGATGTTCAAAGAGGCGTCGAAGTTCATTACTGAACTGACCTCCTCGGGCAAGCTGGTGCTGTTTGTCGGCACCAAGCGCCAGGCGCAGGATGCGATTGCGGAAGAGGCGAATCGCTGCGGCATGCCGTACATCAACAGCCGCTGGCTGGGCGGACTGCTCACCAACTGGGTCACGGTGCAGAAGTCGGTGAAGCGCCTGCAGGAACTCGACGACATGTCGACCGACGGCCGGTATGAGCTTCTGACCAAGAAGGAAGTCATCAAACTGGAGCGCGAGCGCAAGCATCTCTCGACCAACCTCTCGGGCATCAAGAGCATGAAGCGGCTGCCTGACGCGCTGTTCATCGTGGACTCGAACAACGAGGCTATCGCGGTTGCCGAGGCTCGCAAGCTGGGCATTCCGGTGGTTGCTGTGGTCGATACGAATTGCGATCCGACCGTGGTGGACTATGTGATCCCGGGCAACGACGATGCGCTGCGCGCGATTCGCCTGTTTACGACAAAGATTGCGGACTCGGCCGCCG
>PKWK01000095.1 GCA_003133205.1 Granulicella sp.
TCGCGCTCTTCCTCGCGATACAGCAGGTTGTAGTGCGGCTGCATGGTCACAAACTTCGCCCATCCATGCTTCTCCGATGTGTACAGCGCCTTCGAGAACTGCCACGCCCACATCGACGACGCACCGATATACCGCACCTTGCCCGCGCGCACCACGTCGTTGAGCGCTTCCAGCGTCTCCTCGATCGGCGCCGTCTTGTCCCAGCGATGAATCTGGTAGAGATCGACATAATCCGTTCCCAGCCGCCGCAAACTCTCGTCCAACTCGAAGAGAATCTCCTTGCGCGACAACCCGCCGCCATTGGGCCCATCGCGCATCACGCCGTTCAGCTTGGTCGCGATCACGGTGTCTTCGCGCTTCGCATGCGCCTTCAGAAAGCGTCCCAGCACGCGCTCGCTGTCGCCAATCGAATAAACATTCGCCGTATCGAAGAAGTTGATCCCCGCATCCAGCGCCTGGCGAAAGAACGGCTCACTCTCCTGCTCGTTCAAGCTCCACGAATTGCTCCCCGGCCGCAACGGCCCCGCCGGCGGCGCACCATACGACATGCACCCCAGACAAATCCGCGAAACCTTAACCCCAGTCCGACCCAGATTCACATACTCCATGCTTTCCTCCGCGTAACAAGCTTAGCAAGTCAGCGAGTTAGTAAGGGATCTCCACGCATTGACTCGCTGCCTTACGCTTCCATCGCGCCCGAGTACACGGCCATCCCCGCCACAGCATCCACGCCCATCGCATCCAGCGCGTCTACCTCCGCGCGCTCCTTGATGCCGCCCGCCACGATCAACTGTTTCGCCGTGCACGCGCGCAGCACCGCAGCAACATCCAGCGGAAATCCCTGCATCGTCCCCTCGGTATCCACATGCGTGTAGAGGAACGCCGCGCACGAATCTTCGAGCCACGTCACCGCCTCCTCCGGCGTCAGGTCCACCGAGTCCTTCCAGCCCTTCACCGCAACGCGCCCGCCCTTCGTATCGACGGAGAAACACAGCGCCTCCTCGCCCAGCGCACGCTTCAACTCCTCCGCAAACTCCAGCCGAATCACCTTGTGCCGCCTAGAAACGGGTGCCCCATGTCTCGATTCTGAGACATGGGTTTCCACCGCTTCCGGGCTAAACAAACTCGACCCGTAGATCACCCGCTTCGCCCCCGCATCCAGCAGCGCGCGCCCATCCTCCGCGGTCTTCAACCCGCCGCCCACCTGGCACGGCAGCCGCCCGCAGATCATCTCGATCAGCGCGCGATTCTCACCCTGCCGCATCGCCGCATCCAGATCGATCAACTGCACCAGCGGATACTTCGCGAACCGCTCAATCCAGTATTCAAAGTCATCGAATGCGAGCTTCAGCTTCTCGCCCTGGACGAGCTGCACAATCCGCCCGCCCATCAAATCGATCGAAGGAATCAACAAGCTTCATATCTCCACAAACTTTGTTATCTTGCGCGACCCAAATCACGGCAGCGAATAGGTCCGCAGCACATCGGCCTGGCGCGACGCGACCGCAACCAGACGATTGATCTCAATCCGCATGAATAGAACTCCGCGCGAGTCGCCATCCTCAAGCCGATACTTGACGCTGTCGCGGTCCACGAAAAAGCATCCACCCTCCGGCCGAAAGATCAGGAATTCATCGGCAATCTGGTCCAGCAATGGGAACCAGCCCCGGACGTTGACCGTCTCCTCCGCCCGCGTATCTCCCCAGCTGGCCGACGGCCAAATCGTCTCCGTACCTTTCACCGTGAATGCGGCGTGGCAGTCGATGCGCGGCGCCGTCTGGCACAGACGTAGCTGATCGAATGCATCAAGATTGACCCGCAACTGGATAATATCGATCATGCACTCTTCCTTGTCCCCCGTCTTAGCCCGATCCCCGGATTGCTACAAGTATAGAAGCTCGTCAAGTAAATCGCATTCGCTGACGCATTTGTCTCGTATCATCGCCGGTTCCTGATCGATGACATCGGGGCCGATCGGTGTCACGTCTTAGCAGGGCAACCTTACGCTAACGCCCGCTTGCTGTAATGTTCCTTTCAACTCGCGCGAATCCGTTACGCCGAAGTGAAAAATGCTGGCTGCCAGCGCCGCATCGGCCTTGCCCCGCCCAAACACCTCCGCGAAGTGTGCCGCGCTGCCCGCACCCCCACTCGCAATCACTGGTATCTGAACCGCCTCGCTCACCGCCGCCGTCAGCTCACAATCGAAGCCGCCGCGCATCCCATCCGCATCCATGCTGGTCAGCAGAATCTCGCCAGCGCCACGCGCCTCCGCCTCGCGCGCCCACTCCACCACGCGCAGCCCAGTCGGTTTGCGTCCGCCGCTCACGTAGACCTCCGCGTCTTCCACCCCGCGCGCGCCACGCCGCGCATCGATCGCCACAATCACCGCCTGCGCGCCGAAGCTCGCGCCAATCTCGCCAATCAGCTCCGGCCGCGCAATCGCCGCCGAGTTGATCGACACCTTGTCCGCGCCCGCGGTAAAAACAGCTTCAGCGTCTTCGGCCGTTCGAACGCCCCCGCCCACCGTGAACGGCACAAACAGCTTCGCCGCCGCGCGCCTCACCGTGTCCAGCAGCGTGCCGCGCCCCTCATGCGTCGCCGTGATGTCGAGCAGCACAATCTCATCCGCGCCCGCCGCCGCATGCCGGTGCGCCAGCTCCGCCGGATCGCCCGCATCGACGATATCGACAAACTGCACGCCCTTCACCACCCGCCCGCCCCGCACATCCAGACACGCAATAATCCGCTTCGTCAGCACACACCTACCGCCCTTCCCACAACGATTGTCATCGCCATTCCCCCAACGTTTGTCATTGCCGTTCCCCCAACGTTTGTCATCGCCATTCCCCCAACGTTTGTCATTCTGAGCGGAGCGAAGAACCCCCGCATTTCGCCTTTGTCTCTGAGAATAGGTCCGGGCTTTAGCCCGGACATTCACACAACCCCTGGAAAGGGGCTTTAGCCCCTGGGATATGCTCTCGCCTCACAACTCCACAAAATTCCGCAACACCCGCAGCCCCACATCCGCCGACTTCTCCGGATGGAACTGCACGCCCATTACATTCCCACGTTCGACCGCCGACGTAAACGCGCCGCCATAATTTGTAACCGCCGCAGTATCCCCCGAAACCGGCGCGCGCCACGAGTGCGTGAAGTACACAAACGCGCCCTCCGCCACGCCCCGCAACAACCGCGAATCCGGCCTGATCTTCTCCAGTGAATTCC
>PKWK01000071.1 GCA_003133205.1 Granulicella sp.
TATTGGCAATCCCCGCGAGCGCGGCTCTTCTCCAGGGTTGGAATGACGGGACACGTTTTGGGACCGCCGCGGTTTTGGAGGGAGCTTGGACGTACACGGCCAGCCGAATCATGCCGATCGCGGCAGGGCTGGCTGTTATTGGAGCCGTTGTGAACTTCGCATTTGGGCGGCCGGCCATCCGGCTCATCGGCTCCGCCGCGGCTTTCCTGACGGTTTCCGCTCTCTGGCGTCTGGTCGTTTCGATGATGTAGCACTCGAGGCAGCATGAACTTCCTTACTGGCATTACAAATCTGACGAGTTGGATGGGCAACGTCATCATGCCCACGCTCGCCGCCTTGTTCTTCGCGCTTGGCGTCCTCCGTTATGCGCATGGGCAGGCGCACACCTACGCGCCCTGGGCCGGTTTTCTCTGCCTGATGGTCTCCGGTGTCTTGCGCGGGATCGAGAAATTCGCGGCTCAGGCTGCATGGAATAACCCGGATTTGGTCTGGATCACGATGCGGGGGATGGTGAATTGGACCTGCAATGTCTTCCTGCCCGTCTACGCCGTACTGCAACTGTTGCACGGATTCATGCTGTATGCGGGTATCGGTCATCGTATGTATGCCGGCGGTGCCTGGATGCGGCACTTCAGCGCCGCCGCACTGTGCCTGGCCTTGTCCGGCGTGTTACGGCTGGCGGAATGGTTCATCGCGAAAGGGCTTGGCGGCATTAGCTGAAGGAGGGACAAGAAACATCATGGCACTGAATATCAGCCCAGTTCACCGCAATCTGCACACGCGGGTCAGCTTCCTGTACCTGGAGTTCGAAGACTGGTTCGTCGTGATCGGATTAGCGGCCCTCACCAACATCTTCGGCCGGTGGGTAGATCGTCAAGTGTTCGGGATACCGATGAACGTGTTCTTGCAGTATATCGTCCCGGTGCTGAGCATCCCGTTTCTGATGCTATTCAAGTACGGAAAACCTGGTGGCTACCTGAAGGACTTTCTTGCCTGGCACACCAAGCCCCGGATCTACTGTGGACTTGAGCCGGATTCGGGAATGAAACTCGACTACTTCAAGGAGGAGGAGACCGATGCCAATGACAATCGAACAGCATAGGGCGTCTTTGCACCAGCCCGCATTCTCCGAGTTGCTGCCTGTGCGCGACATCTTGAACGACGTGATCATCCGGACCACGGGCGCGTTGGTGGCGGGCTACGAGCTCAGTGGCATCAACTCGTACTATCACAACGACGATGGCCGGAACCGGACGAAACTGGCGCTCGAAGCGCTGATCCGTTCACTGCCTGAGCGGTCCATGCGAATGCAAGTGCGGTTCGAGATCGCCGAAGGGCTCGGCGATCTGCGGGAGCGGTACCAGCAACAACTCCGGAATCAGAATCCTACGCTCTTGGCGCTCGATCGCGTAAGGATGGACACCTGGAGGAAGAAGGAGCAGGAAGGCTACTACCTGCGGCCGCTTTTGCATGCCTACTTCCACTGGAATCCTACAGTTCATCACGAACTTCCAGGCGCCGCCTTCGGCAAGGCGGTAACCAAGCGCTTCAGCCTCGATAGCTTCAGCCTGTCAGCGAATCGATGTATCCAGCGAACAGCGCGGGAACACGATGATATTCTGTCTGAGTTTGGGTCAATACTCTCCGGCGTCGAGCAGACGCTGAGAGCCACAGGAATGGGAGTACGGCGGCTGACCGACGCAGAGATCTTCCTTGAGGTGAAGCGTTCTCTGAATCCGTTGGTATTCGACCGAATCCCCCTTCGCCGGCCGGAGTCCTCGCTCCAACATCGCACCACACGGGAGCAGATTGTCAATACGAATATCGAACACGAAGAAGAGACGTACATCCGCGTCGGCGGCCTGTTGTACTCGTTCATCACCTTGAAGGATCTTCCCGATGCAACCTTTCCGGGGATCCTGCGTGATCTTGTGGGCCTCGACTTTCCGATCACGGTCAACACCGACGTCATGATTCCGGACCAGGCGGCGATGATCAAGCAGTATAAAGGACGCCTGAAAAAGATGCAGGCCGCGCAGCGGGACTCGCATGGCGGGTACCGCATCGATGTCGATGCTCAGGTGGCTCAGCGCCAGTTGATCGAGACACTCGAGAACCTGATCTCAAGTTCGCTGAAAACGTGTCGCACGAGTATAGTGATCGGTGTTCGCACCTCGCAACCCGTGCAGAGCCACCGTGACCTCGCGGAACAGGAACGGGTGCTGTCAGATCGGCGCCAGAAGGTTCTCTACACGGTGATGCAAATGAACGGGAGCAGGGGGCTGCCCGAGGATCTAGCCAAGCGGCGGCTGTTCGTCGGGGGCCTTCCGGGGATGACTGAAGAGAACCAGCGGGAGAATGATTGCCTGACGGTCCATGCGGCCGACCTCCTGCCAATGGAAACCTCCTGGCGTGGCACACCGCAGTTGCCGTTAATTTTGCTCGACACACCTCGACGTCAGCTTGTGCCCTTCTCTCCGTGGGACTCGTCGCTTGCCGACGCCAACATGTTGATCATGGCGGCCTCCGGCGGCGGCAAGACCTTCATGGCGATGCTGTTCCTGCTGATGATGGCAAGACTGAAGCCGCTGATCTCGATTCTGGAGCGCGGTGATTCGTACCGTCCGCTGGTGGAATTGATGGGTGGGCGGTGCATTGATGTGGACCTTGAAGGAAGCATAACCCTCAATCCGTGGGACCTGGCTCCAGGTACGGCAACGCCCGGTAAGGACAAAATTGCCTTTCTCAAGAACCTCACCCGCCACATGATCGGGGACA
>PKWK01000032.1 GCA_003133205.1 Granulicella sp.
GCCAGAGAACGATCATGAGCGGCATATAGAAGCCGCTGAATGACGAAGCATAGAGTAGCGGGAAGGCGAAAAAGAGCGTGCCGCCGGCGGCCAATAGCCAAACTTCATTGCCGTCCCATACAGGACCGATGGCACGGATAGCCTGCTGCCGTTCGTCTTCCGTTCTGGCGACGAAGGGGAAGAGGATGCCGACTCCCAGATCGAAGCCGTCGAGTACCACGTAGGCGGCGAGCATCACCGCGACGATCCAGAACCACAGAGCTGCCATGGCATGCCTCCTAAGCGTTGGTAAGGGTTTGGCCGGTGGCGGGTTCTGTCGTGGACTGTGGACCCTTTTCAATGATGTTGTAGACCAGCAACACCCACAGAATCGAAAGCACCGTGTACATCCCCAAGAAGCCAAGCAAGCTGAAAAGACTTGTGCCCGCGCCAATGTGCTTGGAATAGCCATCCGAGGTTCGAATCAGGTTGTAGACGAGCCAGGGCTGGCGACCGATCTCAGCCGTCATCCAACCGGCAGTATTCGCAATATACGGAAGGGGAAAACTCAAAAGGATTGACCACAGCACCCAGCGGGTCGTAAAGAGCTTACCGCGCCAGAGGAGAAATCCTGCACCAGCCATGAGCGCGGCGAAGTAAGTTCCGAGTCCCGCCATGATGTGATAGCTGTAAAACAGCAGCGGGAGCGTCGACGGCCACTGATCCTTGGGATATGCGTCCAGGCCATTCACTTCAGCTGCCGTCGTTCCGTAGATCAGAAAGCTTAGGACCTTGTTGACAGCGATTGGGTTATCAATCTTCTGGCCTTCGATGTCCGGCTGCCCTATCAGCACGATGGGTGCACCCTTTTCCGAGTGGAAGAGCCCCTCCATCCCTGCTATGGCAATCGGCTGGTTCTTTGCCATGTACTTGCCGTGCAGGTCGCCGGTCGGAAAGATTTGCGCGACACAGGACAGGACACCTGCGATCACTCCCAGTCGCAGGAAGATTCGTCCAAAGTCCCCGTCTCGCTTCTGGAGGATGTAGAGCGCTCCGACCGAGGACATGACGAAGGATGCCGTGACCACCGCCCCGCACATGTTGTGTGCGTACTGAAGCCAGGCCCACGGATTCATCATCAGGCCCCAGAAACTGGTTACCTCGTAGACTCCGTTGGGCAGCAGTCGATAGGCGACCGGATGCTGCATCCAGGCATCGGTAACGATGATGAAGAAACCGGAGATCCAGGAGCCGAGAAACACCAGAAAGGCCGCACCCCAATGAGCGAAGCGTGACAACCGCTTCTCGCCGAAGAGAAACAGGCCAAGGAACGAAGACTCCAGGAAGAAGGAGAATACCCCCTCCATCGCAAGCGGCTGACCGATGACACCACCGGTGCGGCGGGAGAATTCCGACCAATTCGTCCCAAACTGGAACTCCATTGGGATGCCCGTGACGACTCCCAACAGGAAGTTCACAGCAAAGATCCGGGCCCAGAAACGAGCGGAGTCGTTGTAGCGTTCGTCATGAGTTCGGAGGGCCATCGTCTTGAGCACGACGATGAGCAGTGCCAGACCCATTGTCAATTGCGGGAAGAGATAGTGGTAGGTAATCGTGAAAGCGAAGTGAATTCTATGCAGAGTGAGCGCGTCCATCTAGAGTTAGCCCTCTTTCACAAAGCATACTGCTCAAATCGATGAAAGTTGCCGATTCCGGGCGCAAGGTGGGCTTTATGCGGCCGTACTCTCCTGATCGTCAAGCCATTTCGACGGCCAATTGGAGGCTTACCCTAGAAACGAGGTATGCGGTCGTCGCGCGTCACGAGGCGACCGGAGATGATCCGTGGCAGCATGAGGCAGCTTCGGAACCTTTCTGTTTTGTGCAACAGCATCCTTTACCACCGCGTCCCTCGGAGGTGGAAGCCGCTGGTTGCAGCCTCAGATGTTCAAACATCTCCAGCGCCTGTTGTCCGCTGATATTCCGAGGAGCCATCCAACCCCGGATGTTGGTCTCCTGCAAACGAGCTAATGCCCCGTTACCGATGTCATTGAAGACTGCGTCGGTGCAGCCCTGACTGGCAACCAGTTCGGCAACGCTCTTGCCATTGGCCGCTTCATTCTTCAGAAAGACAAACGTATGACTCTCGGTGTCCGCCGCCATCACCCATTCGGCCTTGCCAAAATGCGATGACATGGGCGCCTTAACATGATTCTCCGACATCATTACCGCTACTCTGCTCATTGGGATCATCCTCGTTCCGTAATGCTCATGTTGGGACCCGTCTGCGTGAAGAATACGCAAGCGTCCACTAGATGTAATATACATCTAGTGAGAGCTTTCGACCTGAGTACAGGAAGGCAGACTGCAGACCGCGATGCCAACCGAACGTAAATCGGGAGCCAACATCAGCGCGCCCGCCAAGAGGTCTAGGCGAGGCGGATGCAGGCAGTCGGGTATGGGCCAGCCCTGCACCTGTGCGATGGGCAATGTCTCGAGATTCATCGAGCCGGTGGTATTGCGGATTCTCAAGGAGAAGAAGAAGTCGTACGGCTACGAGATCGCCGAGTGTCTGATCCAGTATGCTCTCACGGACGCTACGATCGAGGGTGCTGCACTCTATCGAACTCTTCGAACTCTGGAGGCGAACGGTTACGTCAGGTCGACATGGGACGACGGTGATGGCCCCGCACGGCGCAACTACTCGCTGACGAGTGCAGGCCATACACATCTCCGCGACTGGGCGCATCTCCTGGAGGCGCTGGGCAGAGAGATGATCGCATTTCACCGGGAAGTCACCGTGCGACACGATACCTGATGATGCCGCGCGTTTGCCGTATCGGTAGTTAGGTACAGCCATCCATCGCATCTGTTAGCTAGGGAGACTCTGCACAAGT
>PKWK01000340.1 GCA_003133205.1 Granulicella sp.
GAGGAGAACCAGGTGTCGAGGACGTCGGTGGACTGCTCGATGTGGGGTGAGCCACAGGTTTTGCAGGCGGTGGGCGTGTCGCGGGCGACGGTGATCCCCTGGCATGCGGCGCAGTGCCATGCGGGGATGCGGTGTCCCCACCAGAGTTGGCGGGAGATGCACCAGTCGTAGATCTTGGACATCCACTCCATGTAGGTCTTGCGGTACTGGTCGGGGGTGAAGCGGATGTGGCCTTCGGCGACGGCGCGGGTGGCGTTTTCGGCGATGCTTCTGCCGCGCGGGTCTGTGGGATCCCAGGTCTCAGAAGCGAGACCTGGGGCACCCAAACCTGTACCCGGTTTGGTGGGAACCTTGTTGACGGCCACGAACCATTGCAGCGAGAGGCGCGGCTCGATGACGGCTCCGGTGCGCTGCGAGAGGGCGATGGCGTTCTGGTGTTCCTTGACGGCGACGAGCAGGCCTGCGGCTTCGAGATCGGCGACGATTTTTTCGCGCGCCGCGAAACGGTCGAGGCCGTGGTAGGGCGAGCCGGGGAGATCGACGTGCGCGGTCTCGTCGAGGATGAGCAGCGAGGGCAGCGAGTGGCGCTGGCCGACGGCGAAGTCGTTGGGATCGTGCGCGGGCGTGACCTTGACGGCGCCGGTGCCGAACTCGGGCTGCGCCCAGTCGTCGGCGAGGATGGGGATCTCGCGGTCGGGATGCGCGGCGGCGGCGCTGAGCGGCAGCGTCACGAGCTTGCCGATGAATTCCTGGTAGCGCTCGTCGTTGGGATTGACGGCTACGGCGACGTCGCCCAGCATCGTCTCGGGGCGCGTGGTGGCGACGACGATCGAGCCGGTGCCGTCCGCGAACGGGTAGCGGATGTGGTAGAGCTTGCCGACGCGTTCCTCGTGCGTGACTTCGAGGTCGGAGACAGCGGTCTGAATCTGCGGGTCCCAGTTGACGATGTAGGCGCCGCGATAGATGAGGCCCTGCTCGTAGAGACGGACGAAGGCTTCCTTCACCGCGATGTTGAGGTGGTCGTCCATGGTGAAGTACTCGCGCGACCAGTCGACGGAGGTGCCCAGGCGGCGCATCTGATCGGTGATGGCCGAGCCGTACTGGCGCTTCCACTCCCAGACGCGGGTGTTGAAGGCTTCGCGGCCGAGGGCTTTGCGGTCGGTGCCTTCGCTGGCGAGTTGGCGCTCGACGAGCATCTGCGTGGCGATGCCGGCGTGATCGGTGCCCGGGACCCACAGGGCGGTCTCGCCGCGCATGCGGTGCCAGCGCACGAGGATGTCGGACTCCGTGTGCTCGAACATGTGGCCCATGTGCAGATAGCCGGTGACATTGGGCGGCGGGAGCAGCATGGTGAAGGGGTGGGGATTTGTGGCGGCACGATCCCACATCTCAGAATCGAGATGTGGGGCACCCGTCTCTGGGGTTGGAACGTCGAAGAGGCGCTCGCGGACCCAGTATTCGGCCCAGCGCTGCTCGATGATGGAGGGGTCGTAGGCCTTGGGCAGGTTGCTGGCGGAGGATTCTGGGGCAGTTTCTTCGGGCATCTTGTCGGGCATCTTGTCACTCATGGGTAAGTGTTAAGGGTAGCATTCGGGCGAGGTTCCAGTTTCGAGGTATGAGGTATGAGGTATGAGGCTTGAGGTGCGGCGGGCGGGGTCCGGAATGATGGAACCTATGGGCCGCCGGGAGCGTATCGTTTGCCAGAGGCGTGTGACGCCGGCTTTCCAGTCACGAAAGTGAGGCAGAGGGATGCGAACGCAGCAGGTTGCGATTTGGGTCGCGCTGGGGATGGCGACGTCGCTATTGGCAGGATGCCGTGTGGAATCGGACAAGCATGGGGACAGCGATAACGTGAAGATCTCCACGCCGTTTGGCGGGATGCAGGTGAAGACCAACCACGCGGTGGTGTTGGAGGAAATTGGACTGCCGGCGTATCCGGGCGCGCAGTTGGTGAAGAAGGACAAGGACAAGGGCGCGGCGGATGTGGACTTGAACTTTGGCAGCTTCCGCCTTCGGGTGAAGGCCGTGGGCTACCGTACGGACGACTCGCCGGACAAGGTGGAGGCGTTCTATCGCAGCGGAATGAGGCGGTTTGGCGACGTGATCGCATGCCGCGACAATCTGACGGTGGGCTCACCCGCCCGGACGTTGGAGGGGTTGACCTGCGACAACGAGGTAAAGAACCACGTCACCTTGAGCAATCACCCGGGCAAGGGCAATCTGCAACTGAAGGCCGGGTCGAAGCAGCATCAGCATATTGTGGAGATCGAGCCGGATGGCGGCGGGACGAAGATTGGGCTGGTGGCGCTGGACCTGCCGGGGAATGGGTCTTCGGACGACAAGGAAGGCGAGGGCACGGAGTAGGGGCGGTGCTTGCAGGGGTGTATGGCGTAGCGTAGTTTCGTAGATATGCAAGAGTTCTGTCATCGATGCGGGGGTGAGTTGCCGCTGGGCAGCGGCGAATCTCCGTTCTGCCCGCATTGCGGTACGCCGCAGCTTTTCCTCTCGATGGAGAACCAGTCGGTAGAGACGGGCGGGGAGCCTGCCGTCGGGGAGGACGGTGCGCCGAGCACAGGCACGCTGCCTCCTCCGCGACCGCAGCAGGTGGAGTGGAAGACGGCGATTCGGTGCGCAGCGGTGGTGGCTGGCATCGGCTCGGTGCTGAGCCTGGCAGCGATGCGGGTGGACATGCTGTCGCCGGTGAGTTTTCTGTGGATCATGAGCGCGTCGCTGATTACGCTGGGG
>PKWK01000309.1 GCA_003133205.1 Granulicella sp.
CCAGCGGCAAGATGGGTTACGCAATTGCAGAGGCCGCCCGGCAGCGTGGCGCGGAGGTCATTCTCGTATCCGCACCAACTTCCCTCTCGCCCCCTGAGCGTTGTGCCTTCGTTCCTGTCACCAGCGCCGAAGAGATGCGCGTCGCGGTGATGGAGCATCTGCCAGTCGCGACAGTAGTCGTCGGCGCAGCGGCAGTAGCCGACTTCCGTATGCCTGCCATCGCCCCCGAAAAGCTGCGCCGCGAAGGCAGTCTGCACCTCGACCTCGAGCCAACCGCGGATATCGTGCGCGGAGTTGTCGAAGCGAATCGGCCGGGCACGCTGGTGATCGCGTTCGCGGCTGAGACCGGCTCGAGCATCAGCCGGGCCCGCGAAAAGCTCTTGGCCAAAGGCGCCGACGCCATCGTGCTGAACGACGTCTCGCAGCCAGGCATCGGCTTCGATTCCGACCTCAACGCCGCAACCTTCATCACTCGCGAGCACGCGATCGACATCCCTGAGATGCCCAAGCGCGAGATGGCGGACCGCATCCTGGACCAGGTCGTCGCGCTGCGGGTCGCACAGCCCTCACCGAGTCAGGTTGGCGATCACGCCGGATAGCTGTAAGCATTCACCAGCTTTGACAACTCCGCGCGTGTCGCAGCGTGCCTCGGATCGTCGGCAAGGTTGGTCAACTCCATCGGGTCGGCGTGAACGTCGAACAGCATCGCCCCATTCGCCGCGTCCTTGCCGTACTCCGCGTAGCGCCATTGCTCCGTGCGCACCGCAGTCCCATGGATCGTCCTGCCATCCTCGCTCCAGATGCTGTACGCAGGCTGATCCCACTTCGCGCCGCGCGGATCCTGCAGCAGCGGCACAAGACTGGTCCCCTCGACGCCAGCCGGAACATCGAGACTCGCCAACTCGCACAAGGTTCGATAGATGTCGAGCGACTGAACCATGCGCGTGCAAGCGCGGCCATTGCCCTTCGCGCCAGGCATGTCGATGATCAGCGGAACGCGCGTTCCGCCCTCGAAGAGCGAACCCGCCTTCGACCACTTGCCCTTCTCGCCGAGCTGGTATCCGTGGTCGGCGACGAAGACGATGACGGTGTTGTCGCGCAGTTTAAGCCGCTCAAGTTCCGCGACCACGCGGCCCAGGTTCCAATCGGCCCACGAGATGGACGCGAGATACGCGCGGATCACCTGCTTCGCCTCGGACTCCGACGCGCCGCGCCCGATGAAAAGATCGGCGTTGCGCGGACGAATCGCCGCCTTCGGGAAACCAGGCGGCACCGTCGGCCACGCCGCGAAGTCCGGCGGAAGCTGGATCTTCGCGGGGTCGTATATGTCGAAGAAGCGCTGCGGAGCCTGCGGCGGACTATGCGGCTTGGAGAATCCGCAGCCCACAAAGAAGGGCTTGTCCGGGTCTGCGGCGACCTGCTGCAAGAACTTGATCGCGAGATCGGCGACGAGGTAATCGCCCGCACCTTCGCCATTCCCGTCGAGCACGAGTATCTCGTCGGAGTGCTCTGCGCGCGCGTTGTCCTGAGGCAGAGGAGGCAATACGCCGTTCGGCATCGGAATCTGCACGCGCGGGAGGTCCATCTTCGTGCCAATAGTCGTCGGGTGCATCGACTCCACGTCGCCATCGAATATAGTCCACGCCTGCGGGTCGTCAAGCCCGGCGTGGAAGAGCTTGCCGCTGCGCAGCGCCGTGTATCCGTGCTCGCGGAAGAGATGCGGCAGCGTGATCCACTCCGGATGCGCCTTGACCACCGCGGCGCCGTTGCCGAGAATGCCGGTCTCGCGCGGCAGATGGCCGGTGA
The DNA here is from genome assembly GCA_003133205.1 of Granulicella sp. The sequence continues at coordinate 1,807 of PKWK01000309.1, forward strand.
AGAGAGAGGAGCGTGAAGGATTGCACAACGGAAATTGGCAGTAGTTGCGGTCGAAGCGGACGCCCTGCGCGCCCAATGCATCGATGTTCGGACTATGCACGTTGAAGCGGCTGTTGTAGCTGGCTAGCTCGGGGCGCATGTCATCGGACATGAAGAAGAGGACGTTGAGCGGGCGGCGCCGCTTCGTGCTGGTTGCCGTTTGCTGGGCTCCGGCGGGGAGCGCGGTAGCAAGTGCCGCGCCTGCCGCTTTGGTGAGGAAGGTGCGCCGGGTGGTGGTGTTGGTTTCCTGTTTGCTCATACGTAAATGCCCCCGCAAAACTGCGCTACAAGTTTACGACGCAGCGGTAGCCGATGTTGGAGGCTGCGGAGTCCGGCGTGTTGAAGGGCTAACCTACTACTGCGGTCGGGGCGTAGGCGCTGCTCCGGGAGTTCCGCCCTCGCTGCCCGGTATGGCATCGCCCTGCGGCGGATGCAAACCGCGCGTGCCCGGCGGCCTGAGCGGGCAGACCTCGGTACAGCTCTGGCCTACGTTGACGACGGAGTCGACCTGGATCGATGCGGCGGCGGATGAGGTTCGCGGCGTCAGTATCCCGGTCAGCTCGACCTGGTGGCCGGCGAGCTTGTCGGCGGAGGCGTTCCCCGTCAGACGGGCGCACGCTGTCGGAGTGCTGATGACGAGGGTGGTGGCGGAGCCGGGCGCCTTCTGTACGCATCCGGAAAAGTTCGTTGGAGTGGCTGGCTTAGGCGGTGGTGGCGGCGTGCTGCCCGCACCCTGCGCGGATGCCTGCGCCCCGGCCAGGCTTACGCTGCCGGCGATTGCGAGTCCCAGCGCGCAGCTCCGAGTGGCCTTGGCTATACGGTCGGCGATACGGTCCATGGTTCCCTCCGTCGTTGCTCTCATGAATGCTTTATCTCGCCCGGATCGTTCTGCGCGGACGCGGTTGCTTCCGCCGGATGCGCTGCGGCGTGGTGATGGCGCGCGAGATGCCCCATCAAGTGCTGACTGCGGTGATGCCCGGTCGCTTCAAGATAGCGAAAGACAATGAAGACTCCCGCACCCCAGAGCGCCCACAACGGCGTGAAATAGCTCATCGTAACCAGCGCGAGAAAGCTCAACAACACGATGCAAACAAGCGCTGCCAGGCTCCAGAGTCCGGCCTGCTCCGCGCTCAGTCGAGGCCGGCCATCCTCGTCGTGCGCCCAGTATAGACAATAGACGATCAGCGTATACAGAATCAAAATTCCCATCGTAACCGCCATCGGAATCTCCAGGAGGAACCGGTGGTCGAGCAGGGCCTGCACGTAATTCGCATGGAGGAAGACACCCGGCCTCTTTCCCGACGGAAATGGAGCCAGGTCGGATGGGAACGGCTTCATGTCCTGGTCGGAGAGGTCTCCGATGACGACGATCTTGCCGGCGAGGCTTAGCTGCTTGCCGTTCAGATTGTCGGGGTCGCGGACCCACGGCTTGCACAGTTCGTCGCCGGGCTGCCCGTCGATATCGGCGCGCGGGGAGGACTCGGCGCTGCACAAGGCGGTCAGGGCGGTGATGTTGGGCAGGTTGAGGAAGGTGGTGTAGGGGTCGATGACCGGATTCGCGGCGAGCAACTTCCGCAGAGTGGGATTGGATTCGATGTTCGGGTCGACGACCTTGGCCGCGACCAGAGAGAGGGAATCGCCGCTTGCGTCAGGCAACTGTTTGGGTGCGGGTGGTGGGTTGGACCCGACGGGCTGGGAGACGGATACGTTGGTAGCGCTGTCCCCAGGGTCAGCAAAGACAGCAAAGCGGAGAGGAATCTTGAGGTCGTTGTTGTCGATGCGGGTGAGGCCATAGAGAACCTTTGAGGTGCTGCTGAACTCGATCCGCTTGGTCGGGGCAAGGCAGCCGGATGCATCCGAGCCACCGGCCAGCGCGTGCGCTTGCTGTCCGACGACGATGGGAACCTTGCTGCTTTCCATCGCGGAGATGAACGCCGCGTTCTTGTCGGGTTCGGCGCACGCGTTGGCGGAGTAGTACTTGTCGATGACGATGACGTGAGCGGAGAGTGCATTCAGATCGGTGATCAGCCGGGCGAGGAAGGCGCGCGAGGCGCAAACGTTGGTGAGCAGATCCGGCGGGTCGTGCGCAGGATCGATGTAGACGATCGCAACGCTCGGGGTCGGCGTATAGCGAAGCGCCCATTTGGCGATTGGCATATACATCTTGGCCGAGATGCTGCTCTGATCGATATCGCTGAGTGAACACTCCGTAGAAGTAAACGGGGAGTAGCCCATGAAGTCGCCAAGGTCCGACATCATCAGCGCGAACAGGATGGCAACCAGCGGAATCACGAGCCAGAACTGGCGCAGCCTGCGCATCGCCCAATGCTCCACAGGGTGCGGATCGGATTGGGAGGCTGAGCTCATAACCCTGCACCAGCCGATGAGCCCGGCGCCAGTCCAAGTGCAAAGTCCGTGTCGTCCTGGCTCCGGCTCATCACCGGAGTCTGCTGCAGATTGTATTGTTTGAACTCGGTCGCCACCGTTTGGCTGACATGCTGCTGCGTGTAGTCGAAGATCTTGCTCAGCGGCGTCGATCCACCCTCCTGGCGAAGTGCCTGCACCAGGTAATAGGTGAAAAAGCCGTGCTGTAGCGTGTCGCTCTCGAGCGACTCCTGCTCGGTCCCGCTGGCCGCAAAGACCATGCGCCCGGATCCCTGCTTGATGTGGTTGAGCATCTGCGCGGAGGGCGCGGCATTCTTGATGCCGGGCGCGATCAGCTTATTGTCCTTGATCGCCGCGTTGCCGCTGTAGCAGGTGTCGAGGAAGATCGCCGCGCGCCCCGCCTTCACTCGCGTGGCGATTGCGTTTGCAATGTCCACCATGGGCAGCGCCGTCGCGTACAGGCTGTCGGGATCGATGTTCGCGCCAATCTCCGTATCGTGCGTGATGATGTAGTTCACCCCCACCGTGTCCAGGTCGCGGGACGACCCGTGGGTCGCCACGTACACCACCACCACATCGTCGGGGCCTGCGCTTCGCGCCAGCCAGTTGAGCTGCATTTTGATGTTCTTCGTCGTCGCCTGATCATTCAACAGGCTGCGCACGTGGTCGGGCGGGAAGTTGCCGATCTTCGGGTCCAGCAGCGCGTCCTGGAAGCTCTGCGCATCGTTCGCCGTGTACTTCAGCGGCTCGATGTTCGGGTCTGTGAAATTTCCGATGCCGACGATCAGCGCCCAGCGCTGCCCGGGAGGTCCGGAGTTCGCGCCCGGCCTGGCCGCGGCCGGACCGGTCACCGCGCGGGTGCTGGCCGTAAGAACCGGAGTGGCCAACACAAACGGATTCGCTTGCTCCCCGCTCGCGTCTGAAGGAAACTTCTGCGCCTGGCGCATCGCGAAGTCGGCGAGCGCCGCGTGTCCCAGCTTGCGCTCCACCAGCGAGCGGTAGTACCACGCATCGCCCAACTCGCCGCAGAGTTCAGCGGCGCGCTTCAGTAGCTGATCGGCGTCGCCAAGTTCCGACGCGCTCGAGTCCGCCCGCATCTTTTCAAGCGCCTGCACCACCAGGTCCACGCCCGCGCCGCATCGCCCCTGCGCCTTTGCGCTCGGGACGCCGGCGAAGGAGGCGAGCGCGATCATCAGCGCAATCGCCGTCAAACGCCGGTTTGCCGGTGAAGGTTTCATCCTCATGGAAGACGCACTCCGTTCCTACTCGCACACGGTGGAAATGCAGTTCTACTACTGTCCTCGCGCCTTCAGTTTCATTGCAGCGATAATGCGACCATTCACGTTGCCTTTTGCGAGATCGATCTGGCCTTTCGCGCTGAGATCGAAATTCACCGCAGCGGAAGTCTTGATCGTATCGATAATATTGGCCTCGTCCAGTTTGGCGCCGACCATCGAAATCACGTCCGCGTTGGTCAACGCATCCGCGGCCGGAGCGCTCGCTGCCGCAGTCGCATGCTGCGCGCTCGCCGCCATCCGGTCTCCCAGGGTCTTATAGTGGGCGAGCGCGGTATCGATGCGCGTCTGCGGCTGCAGGAAATTCTTCTCCGTCGGCTTGGCGTCGATCGCCTTGCCATAGTCGATGGACGCCTCCTGCAGGTACTTCCGCGCCTTGGTCACATCCTCTGCCTGATACCCAAGCGCTTCGTTCGCTACTCCAATGTCGTACAGCCGATAGGCATCCTGCTCGGGCTGGGCGAAGGGCGTCATCGTCTCCAGTTGTTCGAGCGCGCGCGTCCACAGCTTCTGTTCCATCAGCTTGTCCGCGTCGTCCAGCCCTCCACCGACTGCCAGATTGACCTGAACCTGCTCAGAGGTATTCACCAGGAGCGATACGATATCGAGCGCCGTACTCTGAATCAGCCAATTCTTTAGTTCCACTGGCGTCGGCGGCTTGTCCGGATCGTCCGAGGGCCTCGAACCCTGCGTGGTCGTCGGCACCTTCGGAATGTGCGACGCGAGAATGCTCGACAGGGATGGCGGCTTGTTCGCGGTCGCGGCCGCGGGCGGAGGTACCACGAACTCCTGATCGAACTTCGCCGTCACTGTGTTCGCCGCAATCGATCTGTTCCCGCGAACATCCTGCGCATTGAAGTTCGCGGCCATCAAGCCGGTCACGTGCGTCATCGGCTGCGTTGGTGCAGGCTTCTTGCCGAAGCTGAGGCCTTGCTGTTGCGTGATCTGCGGCGGCGGCTGGGCGTACGTCGTAATCTGGCAGTTGATCACCGCATCAGGACGCTCTGGCGGAGAAACGGTCCGCAGGCGGGGATCGTTGGCAACCAGCAGACTCTCGATCGTCGACTTCAGAACCACGCTGACGTCTCCCGGTATGCCCGGCCCGGTCACGTTAACGGTGATCGACAAGCCATCGATGTGGCCGGTCGGAGGAAGCTTGCGCACCAGGACAATCTTCTTGCTTTGGAACGCGCCACCGAAGCCTTGCGCATGCATCGTTACGCCGTGGGTTACGGTCATCCCAAGCAGGAGAACCAGCAGAATTCCAGATCTCGTCTTGCACATAGGGCACACTCGCGAGAAAAGAGTTTACTCCAACCTCTGCGTTGCAGCATCCAACCACGGGGCCCGTATATTCCTGATTCCCAATACTGTAACTACTCTAGCTGGCACTCTTGCCGGGGCCCGTTCCAACCCGGTGGGTGGCGGGGGCCCGCGCCCGCGCCTTCATCGCCGTAATGATACGGCCAGACACCTTGTTCTTGGAAAGGTTTACCTGCCCCTGCACGCTCAGGTCGAAGTTCACCACCTTGGCATGCTGGATCGTATCAAGGATGTTCGCATCATCCATCCCGGCCGACACCATCGAGATCACCTGTTCGTTGGTCAGCGCGTCCGAGGGCGCGGCAGCGGGACCAGGCGCAGCCTTCGTCGTGGTGGAGGACGTGGAAACCGACCGCGTCGACGTTGCAGCCGCCGAGGACTCCGCTGGCGCTTTCTGATCGCCCAGCACCTTGTAGTGCGCCAGAGCTGTGTCGATGCGGTTCTGCGGCTCAAGGAAGTACTTTTCGGTCGGCTTCCCATCGATCGCCTTGCCATAGTCGATGGAGGCCTCTTGCAGGTCTTTGCGCGCCTTCTGCAGGTCCTCCGACTGGTATGCAAGGGCCTCGTTCACCACGCCCAGATCGTACAGCCGATAGGCATCCTCATCGGGCGAGGCAAATGGCTTCATCGTCTCCAATTGTTCGAGCGCCCGCGTCCACAGCTTCTCCCCCATCAGCTTGTCGGCCTGGTCAAGACCACCGCCCTTCGCGAGATAGACATCCACCTGCTCGGTGGTATTCACCAGGTGCGCGGCGATCTGCTGTGCCGCCTCCTGGATGAGCCGGTTGTGCAACTCAACGGCGCTCGGCGGTGTATCGTCATCGGTCCCGCCTTTGGTCAGGTGAGTCATGGTATGGGTAATCGCGTGCGTGACGCCCTGCTGCGCACCTGCAGCCGTATACTCCCGATCGAACTTCGCGGTGACATTGTCGGCCGCCAGCGAGTGTCCGGCGCGGTCCTTCGCCTGGAAGCTCACTGTCAACACGCCCGTGTATCGCCACATGGTCTGGTTCCGCATTCCGCCCTTCGCGCCTGGCGTCAGCGTCGGCTGTACCGTGGGCTGCGGAGCCGGCTGGGCGTAGCTGGTGATGCGGCAAGTGATTACCGTATCGGGATGCGCTTCCTCGGAGCGAAGGCGAGAGTCGTCGCGGATCAACAGGCTCTCCAGCGTTGACTTCATGTCTGTCGGAAGGTCTGGCTGGAACCCCGTCGCCGTCACCACCACGTCGAACGAGGTACCTTCGATGTGCCCGGTCGGCGGCAGTTTGCGCTGCAGCACGATCTTCTTACGGTTGACAATCAGGCTGCCGAAGTTTTGCGCGTACATCGTGCCCGCAATGCCCATCACGGGCAGCCCGATCAAAACCCCCAAGAGAAACTTCCGGCCCATCCCGCACATAATCGTCTCCAGCCAATTTTGCCGGCCGACCACATCCGTTCGCAGAATTGCCACGCCTCTTACATACTGAGAGGCTATGACTATATCCGAATTCGGCCCAGTTTCGATAGAGCCGGGTTTCGATATCTTAGAGATCCTTCTGGCCCGATTGACATCCGCCCCATGCGTACCGCGGATCGCAACAGCATCTGCATGACAAATACGTAGCAACTCGAAAAAAGTCACCGGACTCGCTCGCGTGCCCAGATTCGCCGGTAACTATCTGGCATGGCCCGCAATGATCGAACGCGGGCCCTCTTGCCATCAACATCCGGGAGACCTGATTTCGGTAGACTAACTCACCCCATCGAAAACGATTTTAGTCCCATCAAAACGATTCCGGCCGATTCGCGTCGACGGCCGACGCGAACCCTCGCAATCTAATAGCCTTAAGCCTTGGCCACCGAAATCACTTCACGCGGAAACAACGTCCTCGGCCAGCCCCTCGCCACCTGTGGCTGCGCCCCAATGACTGGCTTCTATCGCACCGGATGTTGCGAGACCGGACCCGACGACTTTGGCGTTCACACCATCTGCTGCGTCGTCGACCAGGCGTTTCTCGCCGCTTCGAAGGCGCTGGGCAACGACCTCTCCACACCCATGCTCGAGCACGGATTCCCCGGCCTCAAGCCCGGCGACCGTTGGTGCGTCTGCGCCGCCCGCTGGCTCCAGGTCGAGAAGGCCGGTGCCGCCTGCGCCGTCGTACTGGAAGCCACCCACGAGGCCACCCTCAAGATCGTCCCCTTCGATCTGCTCATCCAGTACGCCGTTATCCCCGACCAGCTCCACTAGCCCACAGCGCTGGTTACACCAGCCACGCGGATGCGGCCACTACCAGCCCTATCGCGCCAAGCAACAATCCGCCTGCAAAGAAGCTCCGTCGCCGCGTGAAGAGCGTGATCGACGACAGCACGACCGAGATCTGCAGCAGCGCCTCGCCGATGTCGAACCGCACCGCCTTCGCCTCCGCCCGCTTCACTTCGGCCTCGTACTCCTTTGCGGTGTCCGATTCTTCTTTCAAGTCTTCGCTCCACTTCGCGATGTGGCCCTTATACTCCGCGAGTTTGGCCGCCGTCGCCTTCGCATCTACCGTCGGCTGCAAGGCCATCTGGTCCACCACAACCTCCAGACTGTCCTGACGAATCTTCTTCGCCTCGTACAGATTCCACTGGTCGGCGGCCTTCCCCTGCATCAGCACCGCCTCGGTGTGAGTGCGATGCCCCAGCACCGTCACCAGGGCCACCAGCACCGCGAGAATCGAGATCGCCAGCGAAATACTCGTCAGCGACTCCTCCCCGCCCTCCTTCATCTGCTTGGAAAACTCCTGCATCTCGGTCGGTTCCATGCGAGTCATTCTAACCCGCAATCACCAACTAGGCTTGATCCTTCCACCCCGGCAGATCCTGCGAACCTGTAATCAGCCGCGCGCCATCCTGCAGCGTCAGGTACGTCCACGCCCACTGGCGGAAAATCCCCAGCCGGTTCCTGAATCCGATCAGGAAAAAGATGTGCACCATCAGCCACGCGAGCCACGCCATGAAGCCGCTCCAGTGCGCCTTGAACGGCCATTCGATCTTCGCCACCGCTGCCTTGCGCCCGATCGTCGCCATATCGCCCTTGTCGAAGTAGTGAAATCCCTTCAACGCACAGCCCTCCGACCCCGCCTCCAGCCCCACCAACATCCCAATCCGCTTCGCCGCATACGCCCCCATCTGCATCGCCGGCTGCGCTACTCCCGGCACCTGCCTGCCGTCCTGCTCGACGTGCGCCAGATCGCCGCAGACAAAGATCTCCGGATGGCCCTTGGGGTTCAGGTGCTCATCCACCAGCACGCATCCCTTCCTGTCGGTCTCGAAGCCAAGCATCTTGCCCAGTGGCGAAGCCTGCACGCCCGCAGCCCACAGCGTCACCACCGCATCGATCCGTTCGTCCCCCACCATCACATAGCCCGGCTGCACGTCCGTCACAATCGTCCCCGTGCGCAACTCCACCCCCAGCGCTTCAAGTTGCTTCCGCGCCTTGAGCTGCAAGTCCTCGGGATACATGGCGAGAATGTGCGGCGAGCCTTCCAGAATCAGCACCTTCGCCTGCTTCGTGTCGATGTGGCGGAAGTTGTTGCGCATGTACAGCCGCGCGATGTCCGAGATCGCTCCGGCCAGCTCCACACCAGTCGGCCCGCCACCCACAATGACAAAGTTCAGCGGCGGATGCGTTCCCTTTTCCAGCATCTGGCGCTCAGCCAGTTCGAACGCCAGCAGCACGCGCCGGCGTATCTCGGTCGCATCTTCGACCGTCTTCAACCCTGGCGCCAGCTTCGCCCAATCGTCGTGCCCAAAGTAGGAGTGGGTCGACCCCGTCGCCACAATCAGGTAGTCGTAGACCAGCAGTGCGCCGGTCTTCAGCCGCACCTGCCACTCCTCTAAGTCGAAGCCCACTGCCTCGTCCATCAGCACTTCGATGTTGCCGTGATCGCGCAGGATCGACCGTATCGGCTGCGCAATGTCCGCCGGCGACAACACCGCCAGCGCCACCTGGTAGAGCAGCGGCTGAAACGTGTGGTAGTTCTTGCGGTCGACCAGCGTCACATCCACGGGAAGCTTCGCCAGGGCCGTCGCCGCATTGATCCCCGCGAACCCGCCGCCGAGCACGACGACCCGCCGTCGCACCCTCTCAGTCGGACCCACCGCATTCGCATTCGCAGCCACCATGCAAGCGCCCTCCGTTGGTCCGCTCTGCGCAACCTGCTTCCTAAGTGTCAGATGCGCCAGAAGAGCGCACGATGCGGACTGCATGGCGATCCGCTCAGGAACATCCCACCGCAGTTAACTCACGTGATTCTAAAGTTGCAATCCGTTCAGCCGATGAAGACCGATAATCGCAGGAGACTGGTCATCGCGAAATGGACCGCTCGTCGTAACCACTTTCGTCGATATTTCCCGGGCCACCCCGCTTGCATTGCGGCAGACAGCCCTTCAGCACCGGCTAACTCTGCCGCCGAACATGTTCAAGAAACTCTAATATGTAGTAAAGGAAGAAAACTCATGAGCCGTCTGTCTCTGCCGATCTTCGCCGCTCTCGCCTCTGCGCTGGCACTCTCGCCCCTGGTCGCGTCCGCTCAGGCCAACACTCTGGCCGCAAACCAGTCCTCGACAGCCGCGCCCGCCTTCATTGCAGAACTCGAACTCCCGGCCAGCTCTTCCAGCTCCAGCGCTTCAGCCTTCGACTCGCCCGCGCAATCTTCGATTACCACGCAAGCTCCCGCTCCCCAGGCGTCCGAGGGCGGCGCACGTCCCTTCTCCGGCATCGCCGCGGCCGTCAAATTCGGCATCGCCGGCGTCGGCTTCGATGTTGCCACCCCGCTGGTTTCGCAACGGCTCAACCTGCGTGGCGGAGCTTCCTTCTTCTCCTACTCCCCCAGCACAATTACTACGTCAGACAATCTCAATGTAAATGGCTCCCTCAAATTCCAGAACGCCGCCGTCATGGTCGATTTCTTCCCCTTCCGCGGCAGATTCCGCCTCAGCGGAGGCATGACCGTCTATAACTTCACCAATCTCAGCGCCACCGTCGCTGTCCCCGCGGGTAACAGCTTCACCCTTGGAAACACAAAATATTACAGCGATCCCAGCAAGCCGCTGAGCGGCACCGCGGCCTTCAACTTCGGCGGTAAGACTGCCGGACGCGTCTCGATCGGTACCGGCAATATGCTGCCCAGGAAGGGCCGCTTCACCTTCCAGAGCGAACTCGGCGTACAGTTTTTCTCCCAGCCCACTGTGGCTTATAACTTCTCCGGAAACGGCTGCACCACCTATAACGGGGTCACCTACTCGAACTGCGGGCCGGTCGCCACAGCCGACGTTACCAGTGAACAGACCAAGATCCAGAACGACCTCACCGACCTGCGCTTCTTCCCCATCCTCTCCATCGGCTTGAGCTACAAAATCCATTGATGCCTCGCGCCGCCGTCTAGCCAGACGACCGCCAACCCTGCCGGCCCCTATCTCTCATCTGAGATCGGGGCCGCGCTTTTTGCGATCGTCTTGCTATCGCAATGTGCATCTCGTCCCACCAGAGCCAGAAATCTTCCCTACCGTGCATCTTCCGAGCCTTCCCATCCGTCTTCATATTGAGTGCGTGTTTCGAGCACAAACATCAAAGTGTCACTCGCCAGCAACTTTTTCTGCCAGCCGGTGTCTCTGCATAGAATGAAGTATTTACGGGCGCTCCCCGTCTGAGCCGTCACGCGCCGCTGCGATCGATCAAGCGGCCTTTCAACCAAAGAAAGGCTTTTAGTGAAGCGACTTATCTCTTTCTCGCTCGCCATCTTTATCACCTTCTGCATGATTGTGGGCAGCGAACGTCGTGCCTGGGGCTATGTCGATCCCGGCACCGGCTTGATCGCACTCCAGTCGATCGCTTCGGTGATGGCAGCGTACGCCTACTACGTTCGTCGCCGCATCCGCGCTTTTCTTACGCGCAAGAAGGTGGATCCAGCAGTCATCCTGCCGATCACGAACAAGACAGGTGAGTCGCGCGAAATCGCATGACCTCTGCGTTGCCCGGCGCCACATTCCGCGATCCCGCTGGCTCGCTCAGCTTCGAAGACAACCTCGTGATTCGCAGGATCGGCCCCTCTGCGCGCAGCGCCGTGCTTGATCTCCTCGAGTCCCCCTTCTGCCGGACCATGCAGCAACGCGGGGACCTCATCGACGCCGTAATCGACAACTCCGATTCCGACGGGGGCCTTCGTCTTCACCATCCCAAGATCCCCATCCCCACCTACCCGTGGGAATGGACGCCCTCGCAATGGCTCGCCGCAGCCGAATTGACCCTGAACCTTTGTAACAACGCGCTCGCCGCTGGTTGGATCCTCAAGGACGCCACCCCGCTCAATGTCCTCTTCACCGGCACCCGTCCCATCTTTGTCGATATCCTCTCCTTCGAACGCCGCGATCCCAAATCTTCCATCTGGCTTGCCTACGGACAGTACGTGCGCACCTTCCTGCTGCCCTTGCTGATGAACCGAATGCTCAGTTGGCCGCTCTCCCTCAGCCTCTTCAAACGCGACGGATACGAGCCCGCCGACTGCTACGCCGCCCTCGGCTGGAGCCAGCGCCTTGCGCGCCAGGCCTTCTGGCCCATCACCCTGCCAACCATGCTCGATCGCCGCAAGAACGCCGACGCCCCGGCAAAGAAATCTTCCTCGCGCATCTACGATCCTGAAGTCGCCACCGAAGTACTCAAGCGCACCCTGGCCAATCTCCGCCAGCGCACCCGCCGAGCGTTGCCGGCCAGCTCATCCTCCGACTGGAGCGAGTATCAGCACACGCTGACTCACTACACCCCCGAAGAAAGCCGGCAGAAGCTCGATTGGGTCCGTCGCACGATCGAAACATCGCGGCCCGCGCGCGTGCTCGACATCGGCGCCAACACCGGAGAGTTCAGCGCCCTCGCCGCCGAAATGGGTGCGGAAGTCGTCGCCCTCGAACGCGACATGGCCTGCGCCGATCGCCTCTTCCGCATGGCCCGCCAGCACAATCTCCCGATTCAGACCATCCACGCGGACATCGCGCGCCCGACCCCGGCCGTCGGCTGGGACAATGCCGAATCCGTCGCCCTGCTCCCTCGCCTTGAAGCAAAATTCGACCTCGTGCTGATGCTCGCGGTCATCCATCATCTCCTGCTGATGGAGCAGATACCGCTGTCCTCCATCGTCGCCCTCTGCCACCGTCTCACGCACCGTCACCTCGTCATCGAATGGGTGCCAGTCCAGGACCCCATGTACCAGAGCCTGATGCGCGGCCGCGATTCCCTCTACGGCTCCCTCACCGAAGCCGATCTCCTCACCGCCTGCACCGGGAGCTTTAACATGCGCAACAGGCAGGAACTCAATAACGGGCGCATCCTGTTTCTCTTTGAAAAGATCGCCGGATGCTGAAGAGACTCTGCCAATGCGTCGGACTTGCGTCGCTGATCCTGGTCGGCAACTACGGCGACCTCCTGGGCGGCGGCGCAGATGTCCGCATGCACACACCGCAGCCGCTCGCCCGCATCTGTTACGCGCAGATCACCGACATCCTGTTGGTCGCCCTGCTGCTCTTCGTTATCCTCAGCCTGACTGCGCGCACGCGATTCTACCCCTGGATACGCCTTCTCGCTGCCATCGTAATCCCGCCCTACCTCATCCAGCGCACCCAGTCCTTCTTCCCTTTCGATCTCATCGAAGGCCTCGTCCTCATCCTCTTAGTGGTCTGGGCCAGCATCCTCCTGCTTCTGCTCCTGCGCTTTGGCAAATGGTACAGACGCCTGATGCGCGTCGGCAGCGCAGTTGCAGCGTCGCTCATCATCTTCGCTCTTTGCAGCGTTGCACAGCTTCTGTGGGTGGCACGCTGGAAGCCCGCGCCGAACGAGATTACGGCTACCTGGGAATCCTCACCACAACCCCCTCGCCAACATCCTCTGCTCGTCTGGATCATCTTCGACGAACTCTCCTACGACCAGGTCTTTGAACATCGCGCGCGCGACCTCAACCTCCCCAACTTCGACGCCCTCCGCGCCCAGAGCACCCTCTTCACCGACACTCAGGCCGCCGGCTACCACACCGTCAAGATCGTCCCCTCGCTTCTAACAGGCAAGATCGTCGACGGCATCCGCTACAACTTCCACAACCACCTGTGGGTGCATCACGAATCCGAGTCGGGATGGCAGCCCATCGACGGCGCACAGACCGTCTTTGCGGACGCCGAGCAGGCAGGATGGCGCACCGCCGCCGTCGGCTGGTACAACCCCTACTGCTCCATCTATTCCGACGCCATCCAGAACTGCTATTGGACGAACCACGACATGTTCGACGGTCTGATGGCTCAGGGCGCACCCTTCTGGACCAATGTCTACACACCCCTCGCGCAGGTCGTCCGCGAGATGAAATCCCCCGCCCGCGCGGACCGCGACCTCTGCACCTTCGACGTCCGCCACCGCAACCAGACCGAGACCGATCTTCAGCAGCACGCCTTTCAGCTATTGCACACCGACCAGGCCGACTTCATCTTCCTCCACTTCGCCATCCCCCACAGCCCCAACATCTGGAGCCGCATCCACGACGACTACACCCAGTACTGCGACAGCTCTTACATCGACAACCTCGCGCTCGTCGACCGCGTTCTCGGTCGCGTTGTATCCACCCTTCAGGCCTCGCCGCGCTGGAGCGACACGACCCTCATCGTCCAGGGCGACCACGGATGGCGGATCGATGCCTGGAACTGGCTCCCCGCGTGGACCGAGGAGGACGACGCGGCCTCGCACGGAGTCTTCGACCAGCGCCCCGCACTCCTTATCCATCAATCCGGTCAGAGTCAGCCCCAGACCATAGCCAAGCCGTGGCCCATCGTCCAAATCCACTCCGTGGTGGAGCAAGTCTTCCACAGCCAGCCGCCGACTTTCTAGGCCGCAAACTTCCTACGCCCGCTCCCGGCCCCATCGAAGGAAATACGAATATCATGGGGGAAGCGCTGTGTCTTCTCCTATACAAATTACGCGGCAGTTGGATGGCCCAGACGACCCTGCAGACTCGCGGGACGAGCGTGCGCAGGCAGCCGCGCGCAAGCTCCCCAGCCTGCACGATTTCTTCTCGCCCGGCGGCGTTCTCTCCCGTTCAGACCTCGAATTCGAGCACCGCAAAGGCCAGTACGAGATGGCCCGCGCGATCGAAAAAGCCTTCGCCGACAAGCGCCACCTGATCGTCGAAGCGGGGACTGGTACAGGCAAGACGCTCGCCTACCTGCTGCCCGCGTTGCGCCTCGCACGTGAACGCCAGCAACGCGTCATCATCTCCACCGGCACCAAGAATCTGCAGGAGCAGCTCTTCTTCAAGGATGTGCCCTTCCTCGAAAGCATCCTCGGCCCGCTCAAAGTTTGTTACATGAAGGGTCGCGGCAACTACCTGTGCAAGCACAAGCTCTATGCGCTGCGCGATTCGCCGCTGCTCTCCGGCCTCGAAGAAATATCGCAGTTCCACGTCATCGCCGCGTGGGAGAAGACGACCGCGACCGGCGACCGCGCGGAAATCGACGCGCTGCCCGAGAACTCCGCGCTCTGGCCAAAGCTCGACGCGCGCGGCGAGGCCTGCCTCGGCCAAACCTGTCCCGACTGGGAGGGCTGCTTCATCACATCGATGCGGCGCAAGGCGCTTGAATCGGACATCGTCATCGTCAACCATCATCTCTTCTTCGCCGACATGGCGATCAAGCTGCAAGCCGGCGCGTCGGCCGATGCGGGCGTTCTGCCAGCCGCCGGCGCAGTCATCTTCGACGAGGCGCATGAACTCGAAGAGACCGCCAGCAATTATTTCGGCATCGGCCTCAGCACACAGCGTTTCGACGAGCTCGCGCGCGATGTTGAAACGATGCTCCGCGCGAAGCAGGCCTCGACCTCCGCAATCGAAAGCGCAACAGCCACCCTCCGCGATCGCGCGCGCATGTTCTTCGCCGCGCTTCCAGTCGCAATCGATTCGAATACTGGCCTCGGCCGCATGCCCTTCGAGCAGCGCGCAGAATTCCTCGAAGAGAGCGGCGACACCTATACCGGAGCACTCAACGCCCTCACGCGCCTCGAAGGCGAACTCGAACGGCTGAAAGAAGTCGACGAGGCTCCCGGCCTGCGCAAACGCACCGCCGACATCGCCACCCATCTGAAATTCCTGCTCGAATCGCAGGACCCCAACACCGTCTTCTGGATCGAGCGGCGCGCAGCCGGCGGCGTCCGCAGCCTTGCCCGCGGCGTCGGCCATGCGAGTCACCACACGCATTTGCAAGCCACGCCCATCGATGTCTCGCAGCTTCTAGCAGGCGCGCTGTTCGAGGAGTACAGCTCCGTCGTGCTCACATCCGCAACGCTCACCGTCGCTTCGGGTGCGACCTCATCCGGCAACACCGTCTCCGGCTTCGAGCACATCTCCAAGCGTCTCGGCCTCGCAATGGCGCGCGAGCTCGTCGTGCCGTCACACTTCAACTATCCGCGCCAGGCGCTGCTCTATCTGCCGCCCGGAATGCCCGACCCGCGCGAGCCGGACTTTTTCATGCAGGCTGCCGAACGCACTCGCCGCGTACTCGAAATCACCCGCGGCCGCGCCTTCTGCCTCTTCACCAGCTACGCCCAGATGCGCGCCATGCACGAGCGGCTCTCCGCCGAACTGCCCTACCCGCTGCTGCTGCAGGGAACCGCCCCGCGCAATGTGCTACTCGAGCAATTCCGCGACACACCCGGCGCAGTGCTCTTCGGCACATCGAGCTTTTGGCAGGGCGTCGACGTGCAGGGCGAGCAGCTAAGCTGTGTCATCATCGACCGCCTGCCCTTCGCCGTCCCATCCGACCCCGTCGTCAAAGCCCGCATGGACGCGATTACCGCAGCGGGCGGCAGCGCCTTCTTCGACTACCAGGTGCCCAGCGCAGTGATCACCCTGAAACAAGGCTTCGGCCGCTTGGTCCGTTCGCTCAAGGATCGCGGAGTGCTGATGCTGCTCGATCCGCGCATCCAGCGCCAGCGCTACGGCCGCATCTTCCTCGACTCGCTCCCACCCTACCGCCTCACCCAATCCATCGAAGACGTAGAAGCCTTCTTCGCGTCGTAGCCGGTTTCACCCGCGCTGAATCAACTTACCGGTATCGGCATGACGTTCGGACAGGTGCGTTCGGAGTCGGAATCAACCTCGCGCAAAGCTCCACTCTCAGCATGGAATGCTCGCGCAGCCGCGGGAATTCTCGTGCGCGTCACTTGTTCCACCATTCCGCGAATTGTGTCGAGAACCAGCTCCGGCTCATCCAGATGCACCCAGTGGCCGCTTCTCTCGGCGATCACCTGCCGCGCCTCAGACCCGATGCGGCGCAGCCTCTCGCTGCACAGAGGCTCCGAGTTGCCCGGCGTCAGCAGCACCACCGGCACTCCCTCCACCGCCTCCGCGCGATGCATCTCGGCGACGGTCGCAGGCACCGCATCCAGATGCGCCGCAAGTCCGCGGTAGAACTTCGGCGTCGACCAGTGTGCCGCAACGATCGGCCACACCTCGCGCGGCATCTTGCCGACCTCGCACGTAATCCGCTCCATCACATGCAATCCCCCTTGAGCGGCTGCCGCACGACTAAACGCCCGCGAGACCTTCCCAGAGCGGCACAGTTGCGACGTCGTCGCCAGCCGCGCCAGGCCAAATCGCGCGAACGGAATCCCATACCCCGCCATTCGTATTCCACGCTCCAGAAGCTGGCGCTGCGCCTCGTTCACGGGCGGCCATTCCTCGGTGCGCATCGCGTCCACCAGCACCACGCCCGCAACCTCGCCGGGATAAAGGGCCGCATAGCGCCGCACCACCAACCCTCCAAACGAATGCCCCACCAGCACATAGGGTCCTGAAATCCCCGCCTGCTGCAACATCTCCCGCAACTCTCGCGCGATGTTCGATGGGGTGCGCTCGGACGCAGATGCACTGCTCCAGCCCAGCCCGCCGCGATCGTAACTTACAGCTCGCGTATAGCCGGCCACTGACTTCTGCACCCGCAGCCAGTTCTGACTGGTCGCCGCGATCCCCGACTCGAAAACCACGGTCGGGCCGACCCCATTTCCGTGTCCCATGTCGGACACGTACATCCGTCGTCCATCCCCAACTTCGACCAATCGGCCTAACCCGATGTAGCGCCTCCGGTCCTTTAGAGCTCCAACCAATTGGTAGACCATGCCCACGACCGGCAACACGGGGATCAATAACAGGAGCCACAGCAGTCGAACCATTTAATTCTCTCCGGGAGTATTGAGTTGGTTGAGATCAAACTCCAGCGTTAATGTCGCCCTTGTTCTTGGCCTGGACTCGTCTCGGGATGCATTTTCCCATAAGACTAGTCACCCGCCGTCGCGCTGTCCAGACAATCGGCAACCGCCCCTCCAACATTTGCATCTTTTTGGACCAATGGCGAAAATCGTTGCCCTGACCGCTCTCGAAGCCACCATCCAGATTCAGGGAGTCAAAGGCGAACGCACCGTCCCCATCAACGATTTTTATCTGCTGCCCGGCACCACCCCCAACCGCGAAACTGTCCTCGAACCGGGCGACTTGATCACCCACGTCACGCTCCCCGCTCCCGCGCCAGGCACGCGTTCCGTTTACCTAAAACTGCGTGACCGCGAGGCCTATGAATTCGCCCTCGCCTCCGCCGCTGTCGTCGCAACCGTCAAAGGTGGAACATTCAGCCGCGTTCGCATCGCCCTCGGAGGAGTCGGCACCAAACCGTGGCGCTCCACCGAAGCCGAGCAAGCCCTCGAAGGGAAGCCGATCGGAGCCGCAACCTTCCGCGACGCCGCCGAGGCCGCTCTCCAGGACGCCCGCCCACGCACCGGCAATGCCTTCAAAGTGGAACTGTCCAAACGCTGCCTGGTGCGCGCGCTCGCCCTCGCGACCGCCCAGGCCTGAAGAACTCTCTCGCTCGCCGCACAACGCACCAGGAGAAACGCAATGCTCAGTTACCTGTTCGAGTCGGACGACACCACCCCCGCGAAGCCGCAAGCCGCGCCCTACACGCCATCGCCCATCATCGGAGCCTCGATCGCACGCATCGCATCCTCCACCCACCTGCCAACGGTCGTAGTGGCATAAGCGAAGGCCGCCCGGTCCTGTCGGACGACACCGTCCACTACTGGGGCCAATACGTCGCGCTTGCCGTCGCCGAAACCTTCGAGCAGGCCCAGGCCGCGGCGGCAGCCGTGCGAGTGCAGTACGACCCGCAGAAACCCGACGTCTCCACCGCATTGGACGACCTCAACATCGCGCCAAGCGTCCCCAGCAAGCGCGGCGACACCGGCACAGCCTTTCCGGCCGCTCCCGTCCAGGGTCGACGAGACCTATTCCACGCCGGTCGAGACTCACAACCCAATGGAGATGCACGCCAGCAGCGCCGTGTGGGACGGCAAGAGCTTCACGTTGTACGCATCCTCCCAGAATGTAGACGGCTACTTCAACGCCTTGTCGCAGGCCCTCGGCGTACCCAAAGAAAACGTGCGGATCATCTCCCGCTTCATCGGCTCAGGCTTCGGCTCCAAGCTCTCCCCGTGGCCGAACTCGATACTCGCGGCAACCGCGGCGAGCAAGCTCAACCGCCCGGTCAAATTAACCGTCTCGCGCAAGATGATGTTCACCTCCACCGGCCATCGCCCACGCACCCAGCAGCGCATGCGAATCGGCGCCACACCCGACGGAAAGCTGGTCTCCCTCCAGCAGGACTACCGCAACCATTCCTCCATCGGCGACAATGTCCGCGAAAATTGCGGCCAAGCCACGCCGTTCCTCTATAGCGTCCCAAATCTGCTGGTCACCTCGGCCATCGTCAAGCGCAACGTCGGCACGCCTTGTCCAATGCGCGGCCCCGGCGCAGTTCCCGGCCTCTTCGCCGTCGAGTCTGCCATGGATGAGCTCGCCGTCAAGCTCAAGATGGACCCGGTGGAACTGCGCCTGCGCAACGACACCCTCATCGACGAGAGCACCGGTAAGCCATTCTCCTCACGCCACTATAAGGAATGCTTTCAGACCGGCGCGGGAAAATTCGGCTGGTCCCGCCGTACCCCGGCCGTGGGTTCCATACGGAAGGGCAATTTGGTCCTGGGCTGGGGAGTCGCGGGTGCCTCCTGGGGCGCCGGTCGCCGCGGCTCCGAGGCGACCGACGTTCTGAAAGACGACGGCACCGTCAGCGTCAGCAGCGCAACCCAGGACACCGGCACCGGCACTTACACGGTCATGGCCCAGATCGTCAGCGACCGCACCGGCATTCCCGTCCACCGAATCGACGTGGTGCTCGGCGACAGTTCGCTCGTCCCCGGGCCCGGGTCCGGGGGCTCGACCGCGACCGCTAGCATCGTGCCCGCCGTCGCCGACGGCGCCGACGCCGCTGTCAAGTCCCTTCTCACGATCGCAACCCAGACCAGCGGCTCGCCCTTCTTTCAGCAGGATCCCGCGGCGCTCACCGTCTCCGGCGGACGAATCCACGCATCCGGGAAGTCCCCCGAAAGCGGCGTTCCCTTCCAGGATGTGCTCAGGATGGCCAAGGTGGCCTCAGCCACTGGCGCTGGCCGTGTCGGCGGCCTCGGCTCAGACAGCAACGCACGCGACTACTCCACCCATTCCTTCGGCGCGCAGTTCGCCGAGGTCATGGGTGTAGGCATGGCGCTGATGGAACAGACGATCTACGACACCCGCAATGGCCATCCCGTCAACGACAACTTCGCCGACTACCTCGTACCGACCAACGCCGACTCACCCTCCGGAGTTCCTCCACCCGCAATTACTCCGGTCGCCCCTAGCGCCAAGTGACCGTGTTTCACGTCTTCCCTCGATCTAAATCGCACATCGCAGGTCCGGCCCCATTCCTCAAGAGAAAGGGCCGGACAGAACTCCGAAGAGTCTTGCCCGGCCCAATCGTTAGTACCTCCGAATTGATTCCCTAGTCGATGTTGATCGGCACCACGAACGTCCGAGTCGCCGCTGGTTGTGAACCGCCATTGCCCAAGTAGGTAGCTGTTACCGTTACAGTTTGCGGCCCGGTGGGAATCGGGGTGTAGAAGGCCACATGGTTGCCACCGCATCCGCTCATTCCAGCGCTAACCGCGGAGATGACCATCAGCATCCACAACGCCTTGCTCAACCTGCGCCGGCGACGCACGCAGAACGCGAGGAAGCCAAACGGCAGGAACGCAAGCATCGTCTTGGAAGCGGACGTCCGAAGCTGACTGGTGAACTTGAAGCCGAGCGGAAGGGTCGCCGGTGTCTGGACAGCGAGGACCGTTGCTGCAGCGTTTCCAGTGTTCGTGCAGGCCGTCGTCGATGTCGCCGCAAAGCATACTGTTTGCGGTGTCATGAAGCAACTGACGTAGGCCGGATTCTGAGTCTGACAGGTGAGAGTCACCTGCCCAACAAACCCGTTAACCTTGTTCACGAAGAGAACCGCAGACTCTGGGAATGCGGTCGACTGGTTAGAAGCCACAGGCAGACCGTTCCCGCTCGGGACAGTCCCTGGATTGATGGCGATCGGACCCGTTGGGGAAGTTAAGGTGAAGTCAGGATTGTCGACGATCAGACAGTTGACAGTGATCGCCGACGGTATGCAAGCGGCGGCAGTAGCATTCGGGACGAGTTGACCCGTCTGGAAGTTACTGTCTCCGCTGTACGAGAAGCTATATTGGTGAATCCCCGGCGTCGTGATGCCGTTTGGAAACGCGCTACTGACGGCTGGTGCGAAAGGACTTACGGTGCCAAATGCTGCCACCAGCGGCACCACGATTGTGGCAGGCGCCACCGTCGTTCCGTACCCTGTCGAAGTGATCGGGGTGAAGACATCTGAGACGGTCACCGATCCCGAGGGAGTTCCCTTGCCGGCAGAAACGGCTGTACTGACCGAGATTTGGTAGATGGCCGTAGCAACGCCAGCCGTTGTGTTGAGAACAGACGTCTGGGCCGCCGTTATGCTGATGCTCACCGGGGCCTGCGTGATAGTCAGCGTGGATGGTGGAGCCGTCACAGTGTAGTTGCCGGCTTTGGGCCCGGTCACCGTCGGAGTTACCTTGTAGGTGCCCACATTCAGGATCGAAGACGAAGGCGGCGTAAAGGTTGCGCTGAAGGTGTCCCCGTTCACTGCTCCCGTCGGCACCACACCTGCGCCGTAGCTGAGGTCGGCAGCTCCGTATTGGGAGGTAAAGTTGGGAATCGTGTACGTCAGGAGAGCCGGGTTTTCAGTCACGCAGGCCGGAGCTCCGCCCGCAGTGAGCGCTGGCGGGAAGCCATAGGTCAGGAAACTTCCGCCCGAGAAGACGACCGTCACGGGATAGCAAGTGTTGATCGGTGTCGTCGCAGAGGCCGCACTGGTGAACTTGTAAGTCACTAGGAACTTGTTGAAAT
>PKWK01000401.1 GCA_003133205.1 Granulicella sp.
CGACAGACCGCGGGTGCGAGAGAGGCCGGTGGCGACGCAGGTTGCCACGCGGACTTCAGGGATCGCACGGTTCAATGTTCCACGGAGCGAGCGAATCAGGTCACAAGGTGGTGGGTATGAATACACCCAGAACTAGGGATCGGTTCGTCTGCGATCGCAGTTGGGAACGGTGCGCCGGGAAGCCGCCACTACGAGTCGGTGGCCTCTCTCAACTTCAAGTTGTGTGAAGAAACAGGGAACGATTGCCGGTACCGAAAACTGGTTTATGGAACTCTGGTTTGTGTGCCGAAATTCTAAAATTGATCGAAGCTGCTATTGCCAAGGGGATGTTTCGTTCCTCAGCGCTTCACCACAGTAAGGAGGGTTATCGAGCTTGGCAACTGCGAACAGAAGGCGAAACTGGGGGCAGATTTTCATTGCAGATTCACCGAATGTTCAAAGAGCGCATGATTGCTGGTCATTTGCACCATGGCTCTGTTGAAAACTGGTGCATCACGGCAGGAAAAAGCGTCCAGTTGCAATGGGAATGGTGCGACCACTGACGCGCGCATTGCAAACTCGGTCTCCATCGAGGGCCGCCTGGACGCAAATGCGGCTGGGGCGGAGCATCTCGATGCCTTGTTCGAGCACGATGGGTTGGTCGCTCGCCGCAAGTGAATGGCGGACAAGATAGGCAATGGTGCAACCCGAGGCCGAGCCGGTAGCGGGATCTTCTCCATTGTAGAACTGCATGCGCGCGTGCCAGTCCGCGCCTGAGCCAGTCGATGCGCGAGTGATGCAGTGGAAGAATTTCGCATCGCTGCGCGCGAGATAGGCTTGCGCCAACGGTTGCGGGATTGCGAGCCGCGCGGCAACTTCGAGCGATCGCAGCGGAACGATACAGAACGGCATGCCCGTGGAGACAGTCTGCGCGGGAAGCGTGGGGTCGAGATCCGCTGGTGAAAGGCCCAGGGCTGCGGCAATCGAAGCTGGCTCATGGATTACGCCGAACGTGGGATCATTCTGCCGCATGGTGCCATACACGCCGAGTCCACCCTGTTGCGCAGGGAAGCTCACAGGGATGCGGCCGACGCGGAGGTCGAGCGTGATCTCGGCGGCACCGCTGAAGACCGGGTGGTTGAGATAGAGCCAACTCGCGGTGCCAAGCGTGGGATGGCCGGCGAACTGAAGCTCCTCGCGCACGGTGAAGATGCGGACATGAACTCCACGCTCGCGTTCGACCTCTTCATCGCGAGGGAGGATGAATGTGGTTTCGGAGAGATTGGTCTCGCGTGCGAGCGATTGCATCTCGGCGGTGGTCAGGCCGCGCGCATCGGTGAAGATGGCGAGCCCATTGCCTTCGAGCGGCTGCTCGGCGAAGACGTCCAACTGCGCGAAGTCATAGGCCCGGTGCGCGGTTGCGGGCGCGGAAGTTGTAGCAACGGCAGTTGACATGAAAGCTCCTCGGACGTATGTTTCAAGTAGACCGCAATGGGGCAAACTGCTTCAAGCCAGCTCCGCTGGCCGCGGCCATAAAGATTAGCCATGACGATGACGCTTAATACGAACTCCATGCCTTGCTGCTGTTGCTGTCGCAAGGTGTGGGTGTGCGCATAAGCGAATCGTAGCAAGTAACCTTTCGATTCGAGCAATGCGTAACCCACCTAGAGCCAACGAGCCGGGTGGGTTTTCTAGTGCGCGTCGCAGGGCCATCCGAAAATAGAGTTTGAAAACTATCAACAAAGAGGGGAATTCAAAATGTCGCTCCGCATCAACGACGAAGCACCCGACTTCACCGCCGAAACCACGCAGGGCACGATTCATTTCCATGAGTGGATTGGCGACAACTGGGCTGTGCTGTTCTCGCACCCGAAAGACTTTACGCCGGTCTGCACGACGGAACTTGGCGCGGTAGGCGCGCTGGAGAAGCAGTTTGCAGCGCGCGGGACCAAAGTGATTGGCCTGAGCGTGGACCCGGTGGAGAACCACGGCAAGTGGGCGAAGGATATTGAAGAGGTGACGGGCTCGGCGGTTAACTTCCCGGTTATCGGCGATCCTGAACTGAAGGTGGCAAAGCTGTATGACATGCTGCCGGGAGATGCGGGCGACAGTTGCGAAGGGCGCACCCCTGCGGACAACGCCACGGTGCGCATGGTCTTCGTGATTGGGCCGGACAAGCGCATTAAGCTGACGCTGGCATATCCCATGACGACGGGCCGCAACTTCGACGAGATCATTCGCGTGCTCGATTCCATGCAGTTGACGGCGAAGCATAAAGTGGCGACTCCGGCAAACTGGAAGCAGGGCGAAGACGTGATCATCACCGGCGCTGTCTCCAACGACGATGCCGCGAAAATCTTCCCCGGCTACAAGACGGTGAAGCCGTATTTGCGGACAACCGCGCAGCCGCGGTAAGCGTCTGCGACAATGGCAGTAATACCTGTGACAATTGCACCGCTGCGCGCGTTGAGTTTCGACGTGTGCAGCGTACAAGCACCGATGGCGAAGTGGCTAACGCGCTGGTCTGCAAAACCAGTATTCATGGGTTCAAATCCCATTCGGTGCTCCAACAAAATAAACGGGTTACGGCGATTTTGCACAGCCGATTTAACACCATAAACACCATTATAAGAATATCCTGTCCTTGGAAGAGCCTCCGAGGACACTGTGAAGATCACCCGAAATCGCTATCAGCAAGGCAGCATTCGCAAGGTCCCAAGAGCGAAGGGCTTTGCCTGGGAGTACCGCTACTACGTCACCTGGGACGGGAAGCGGAAGCTCAAGATGCAGACTTTCAACGGCAAGCTCTATGCGACTGAAGCTGACGTTCGCAGGGCGGTAGGTGCCAGAGTTCCGGGCCTGAACGATGGAACCCAGTACAGTCCGTCGGTGGCAGTAACCTTCGGCGCTTTGCTTGATCGCTACATTGCGGAAGAGTTGCCGCCTCGCAAATCGACGCGCGATTCGTATACATCCATCATCAAGAATCATCTCCGCCCTCGCTGGGAAAGTATGGTCCTATCGGACATCAGGCCGGCGCTGATTCATTCGTGGTTCCAATCGATGAAACTTCAGCCCATTTCCAAGGGACATGTTCGCTCGCTGATGCGCCGGCTGTTCGAACTTGCGACTCTATGGGAGTATTTCCCCATCGAGCATAGAAATCCTGTGGAGTTGGTGAAGATCAAAGGCGTCACCAAGAGAACGAAGGAACCGGTCGTGATCACGTACGAGCAGTTCCGAGCGGTCGTCCCACAATTGCCGGCGCATGTAAATATGGTGGCCGTTGTATCCGCCTGTTTAGGGCTTCGCGTGAGCGAAACTCTTGGTTTGAGGTGGAGCAATATTGATTTGGAGCGGCACACGGTTTCGATCCGCACGAGCGCGTATCGAGGGGCGATCGAAGAGACGAAGACAGTATCTTCGAATGCTGATCTGCCACTCGATCCCAGGCTTGAAACGCTGCTGGAGAAATGGCGGTCAGAGTCCGGTGCTGAATTTGAGTGGGTATTCGCCAATCCCGCCACCGGCATGCCGTACTACTCTCCGAGCCTGCAGCAGAAATGGATACGCCCGGCTGGCGAATCGATAGGTATCAAGGGACTGGGTTTTCATTCCCTCCGGCACTCCTACCGCTCCTGGCTTGATGCGGTTGGGGCTACTCCCGGCGTCACGAAGGACTTGATGCGACACAGCACAATTGGCCAATCATTCAAGTATGGAAGGGCAATGAGCGAGGACAAGCGAGTTGCGAATACCAAAGTAGTGAAGGCGCTGCTCCTTGGACCAGCAAAGAAAAGGCGACGGAAATAATCCGTCGCCTGTCCGTTCAACTAGCTGTCCTTCCCATTGAGCCACTCCTTGATTTTGGCTAGGCTAAACCGCCACAGCCGTCCTACTCGCCGTGACGGAATCTTCCCTTCCATTGCCATTAGTCGTAGCGTCTTTGGGTGGCACTTCAGGATTGCTGCTGTTTCCTGGAGTGTTAGAGCATTTTAGGATTTACTGTAGACTGTTTATGCAGAGTCTGAACCATGCGTTTGCGTTCTCTGGTGTGATGAGCTTGATGGCGTCGGCGATTGCTTGTTCGAGCATTTCCTTGGTTCTTGCCTGGGCGGAGCGGAGCAATTGTTTGAGTTTGGCCC
>PKWK01000157.1 GCA_003133205.1 Granulicella sp.
CTGGTAGAGCGGGCCGTTATACGAGGCATACAGCGCCCGCGTGGTGCTGTGGGCCGCCACGCAGGGGTCGCCGGCAGTGGCGTAGATATCGCATGGGCCCTTCGGCCTGGCCGGGGCAACATTGGGTCCGGCCTGAGCTGTCATCGTCAACGTGGCGCCAATCAACGTGACCACCGCTGCGAGCGCGAGTAAAAGACTGATTCTCGTTTTCATATTTATCCTACTTGTCTTGCCGGGTCTATCCGGCATAGTTGAACTTGCCCGGCCCAACATGGCCGTTGCGTTTCGATTTGACCTTTGTACATTCGGGCTTCGTGCTCAAAAAAGGATGCGGGTTGGCGGGCGGCCTTGGGGGTCTCTGCGCGCAGCCGCCGCATTCAGCGAACAGTAATCCTGCGGCAAAGGGGCAAAGAAGGTATTTGGAGATCATGAACTCAGACTTCTTCTGGATAGTTTGGAAAAGCACCAACGAAGTTGGCGCGACGTGGGATGCTTTGAGGCTTCCCACCAGGCGCGGCGATTTGCGATTTAACGGCAATTCGCTTGGAAGCACAGGTTCTGGTCGAAGAACTTCATCACATGATTCTGAAAACGGTCAGCCACTGCGCTGGTATGGGTGCCCGGGTAGATTTCAAAGCTATTGGCGATTCCGTAGCTGTCGAGGATGTCGTGCAGCTTACCCGCGTCGATTTTCAAACCGTCCTTATCGCCGACATCCATCGCAATTGCGTGATACTGCTTGAGATTTCCGATGTACTGGTCGACGAAGGCCAGCGGCGCATTTGCAGCCCATTTCGCGAGCACATCGGGCTGAGCTACTCCATCTTTTGTCGGCAGATCCAGATAGAAAGGCGGATTCTTCGGATTAGGCGACCACGCGGCAGCGGAGGCCAGCTGGGCCTGAACGCCAAACGGCAGGCTTGCCATGTCAGCGGGGGTCTTCACCGTTGCAAGGGTCCTCTCCAGCGAGGAATTGCCAGGACCGCCACCGCCCATGCGGGCAGACATGCAGCATGGGCTCATGATGTAGAGGCTGCCGAAAACGTCCGGGTATTTCATGCCAATGCGGGAGGCCCCATAACCGCCCATGGAATGTCCGACCAGACCGCGGCTGGTGCGATTCGGCATCGTCCGGTAGTGAGCATCGATATACGCGACAACGTCGCGCGCGATAAACCGTTCGAAGTCTCCCGTAGTGACCGAACTCGAATACATGGAGCCGTTGTGCACGGTCTTGGAATCCGGCAGCACGACGATCATTTCCTTCGCTCCTAATGCAAAGGCGCCTTCAATCGTTTGGGGTACGTGTATTTCGTGGCTCCATTGCTCGGCGCCTATGGAGTAGCCGTGCAGCGCATATACCACCGGGTAGCGTCGCGATTTCGACTTCGCATAACTGGGCGGCAAGAAGACAATGACATCGCGGTCAACGGCATCGCTTTCCAGATTGCCTTCGAGTGCAGTGCCATGCACCTTGATGTGTTCCACGGTGTCAGGTCTTGCGCTCGGGACCACAGGGGGAACTTCCGTGCTTACCTGCGCCAGTAGCCCTGTACAGGAATTGATAGCAAGCCCCAGGGTCAACGTACCGAACCATTGCGTTGCCTTCATAGCTGTGTCTCCATGATGCCGACTGCGATCTTCGATCTATCTGACGTCCTGGCGTGGGCGCATTGCTCGCGACAGTGTCGGGCTTCTGTGTAGCTCATCATTATTTCGAGATACAAACTTCGCAATCCTTATATCTCAACAAGCATCCTTTTGGCCATATCTTTATATATCGTGATACTATCCCCCCAATTGCGGACCTATTATTTTGTGTACCAAATAAAGAGTACCGATGGTTACATCCAGATTTGTGAGCTCTTTAGCATTTGAGGAGCCTAGGGTGATGTCTGTGCGTCTTCGGAATCTGTTTTTCGTCTCATCTCTCATTCTCGGTAGCGCAATTTTGTCCGCGCAGGTACCCAAGGGACGCGAAGTCCACGCCGACCTGTCGCGAGTCGCTGGTCCGCACTCGCAGATTCCCATGAGGGTTGTTGGGGCTGGCCGCGCGGAAGAAGGATTGCGCGCTGACTGGCAGGAGCAACTGGCTACTGTGCAACGCGAGATCGGCTTTCATTATCTCCGCATGCACGGCCTGCTGAATGACGAGATGGGTGTAATATACGGAAGACCGGCAGGGCCATCCGCAAATCAATTTTCAGTACGTGGACTCGCTGTACGATGCGCTGCTGAAGATGCATATCCGACCGTTTGTCGAACTAACGTTTATGCCCAGCAAACTGGCCAGTGGAACGTCGACGGTCTTCTGGTGGAAGGGTAATACTTCGCCACCGAAGGATCCAGAGAAGTGGGCCATGCTGATCCGAGCTCTGATTGACCATTGGAAGGAGCGCTACGGCAAGACCGAGATCACGCAGTGGTATTACGAGGTGTGGAACGAGCCGGACATCCGCGGCTTCTGGCCGTATTCCCTGGATGAATATTTCAAGCTCTACAAGACCACTGCGGAAGCGGTGAAGGCCGAATGTCCGAAGTGCCGCGTGGGTGGCCCTGCTTCTGTGGTTCCGTACAAGGCTGAGGATGAGTTTGAGAAATGGGTGGCTGCCAATCATGAGCCGGTGGACTTCATCGCCGTCCATGCCTACGGGGTCAAGCAGGGCTTTCTGGATACGGATGGAACCGCCGGCACCATCCTCGACCCTGATCCCGATTCCGTCAGCGGGCGCATGCAGCATTCGCGCGAACTGATCAAGGCTTCGGCGCTGCCGAATCTGGAACTGCATTTCACGGAGTGGAGTTCTGCCTACACGCCGACGGACTACATGCATGACCAGTATCACCAGGCCAGCTTCATCCTGGATAAGGTGCGCCGCGCCACGCCGTACGTCGATTCGTTGTCTTACTGGACCTTTACCGACATCTTCGAGGAGAACGGTCCCCGGTTTACGCCGTTCCACGGCGGTTTCGGGATGATCAATCTGGAAGGCATCCGCAAGCCTTCGTTTTAC
The DNA here is from genome assembly GCA_003133205.1 of Granulicella sp. Next base: position 3,015 of record PKWK01000157.1, read on the forward strand.
GCCTTCAAGTTCCTCAGCAAGCTGGGCGCGGAGGATGTGCAGACCGACGATAAGCAGTCCTGGATCACCAAGTCGCCAGACGGTTCCGTGCAGGCTCTGCTGTGGGACTACTCTCCGGTGGTGCCGCCAGCTGGCAAGACGGACCAGGTCTATTACAACCAGGATTTGCCGCCGCAGGACAAAGGCACGCTGCAACTCGATTTAGCTCATGTGCCTAACGGCCGGTATCATCTGGCGGTGTATCAGACTGGATACAAGCACAACGATGCGTTCACAGCCTATGTGGGGATGGGTTCGCCGAAGCAGTTGACGCGCGCTCAGGTCGATCAACTGAAAAGGCTGAGCGACGGCGCGCCAATCAGCCAGGAAGAAGTTTCAGTCAGAGGCGGCCATTTCACCAGAACCCTCCCTCTGCGAGCCAACGATGCATTCTTTCTGGTGCTCACTCCGGCTAAGTAGGGTGAATTGATGTTCAGTATGTTCTGCGGAGAGTCTGTGAATACAAGGTTCATTGCAAATGGCGTTGTGGTGCGGTCGATAATCATGTTGGCCGTTTTGTGGGTGCTGGGCTCATTCCACGGGATTGCACAGTCTGCCCCGCCCAGCAACGCTACCTTCCAGAACCCAGTTCTATGGGAAGACCTCGCCGACATCGATATTTTTCGGGTGGGCGATGCGTACTACTACTCCGCTTCGAACATGCACTATTCACCCGGGGCGCCGATTCTGCGATCGTACGATCTGGTGAATTGGGACTATGTCGGCCATTCGGTCCCGGTGCTGGACTTCTCTCCGGCGTACAACCTGGAGGGCAGTCGCGCGTATGTCAAGGGAAGCTGGGCGTCCTTTCTCGGCTATCGGAAGAGCAACAAGACCTTTTACTGGGGCGGCTGCATCGAGTTTTCCAAGACGCACATTTACACCGCGCCTGCGGCAGAAGGTCCGTGGACGAAGAAGGCGGTGATCGACAACTGCTACTACGATGCCGGCCTGCTGATTGACGACGATGACACGATGTATGTGGCGTATGGCAACACAACCCTGAATGTGGCACAGCTTTCGCCGGACGGCACGCAACAGGTCAAGACGCAGGTTGTGTTCAAGACGCCGAAGGACATTGGGGTGCTGGAGGGGTCGCGCTTCTATAAGGTTGACGGGAACTATTACATATTAAGCACTCGCCCCGCGAATGCTGAATATGTGTTGAAGTCCACGCAAGGCCCGTTTGGCCCGTATGAGATCAGGCCGCTGCTGAAGGATGCTAAGCCTCCGATTCCAGGAGGAGGCGTTCCTCATCAGGGCGGCATCGTGCAGACCCAGAAGGGCGACTGGTATTACATGGCCTTCGAGGATGCCTTTCCCGGTGGCCGTGTGCCGGTGCTGGCTCCGCTGACGTGGTCGGCGGACGGATGGCCCACGGTGCAGTTGACCGATAACACCTGGTTAGCGTCGTATCCAAAGCCCGATATTCCTCGGTCGTCGCATCCGATTACTTCGCACACAGGAACCTATGCTTTCAAAACCGCCGCTTTGAGTGCTGAATGGGAATGGAATCACAACCCAGACAACTCCAAGTGGTCGGCGGGGAACGGGCTGAGGTTAGAGACCGCTACCGTCACCGACGATCTGTATTCGGCTAGGAATACATTGACGCATCGCATCCTTGGGCCGACTTCAACCGCGACGATCATCCTTGACGATACCGGGATGAAGGATGGAGACCGAGCCGGCCTAGCCATGTTCCGCGACTCGTCCGCGTGGGTGGGTGTCGCGCGCGACGAGGGCGAGTATCGAGTGGTGATGCGGCAAGACATCGCCATGGACCGGCGCTGGAACACCGCCAATAAAGGGGAAGATGCGGCCAGTGTTCCAGTATCGCGGGGGAAGATATGGCTACGCACCTCAGCGGACATTCGTCCCGGGGCGGACCGCACTGCGGTTTTCTCCTACAGCACCGATGGCAAGACATTCAAGCCGGTTGGTCAACCGTTCGTCCTGAACAACAGATGGCAGTTCTTCATGGGTTACCGGTACGGAATCTTCAACTATGCCACCCTTTCCTTAGGTGGAGTGGCGAAGGTCCGCTCGTTCACGGTGACCTCGCCATAGCGAGCGCGTCTACCCTCCGATTTCCCTGACAATCCACTCGCATGCGTTCCTGTTGCTCGCTCGACGAGGCTGATTCGAGACAGATCGACGTCTCAGCAGCCCGGACGGGCAATTTTGAGCGTTAAAGTTTGTTATTACAAATAATCAAAATCAACTAGAGACGGACGTTGTTAGCAGTTGCCTAGAAGTGGGTGTATATATGGACATTTTTATACTTCGTTACAAAAAATAACGTTGCCCAACGTGTATTGCCCTGTGTATAAGGGACGGCGTAGACATTGCAAGCGAGTCTCCTCCTTGCAGGAATCGCCCGTGGGTTGGGGTGTTGCCCTGCTCACAATAGGACAAACGAAGATGCTCGAATTGTCGAAGTGGTGCATGTCTGCGATGTTGGCGATGGCCTTTGCCGGAACGGCCGTTGCTCAGCCCATCATGGCTACGATTCGTACGGACCAGCAGACTGCAACTCCGATAACGAAGTTGATCTTCGGTGGCTTTATGGAGCCCGCTACCACCCGGGTATGGGCGGAGATGCTGGGGGACCGGAAGTTCCTCAATGCGATCAGCTCAAAGCCGCAGCCGGCGCCGACCTCAGGGGCATTTGGCCGCAGGGGGCCTCAAGCCCGATGGATGCCCGTTGGCGCTGACGAATTCGTGACGATGGACAGCGCCAAGGCTTACGTGGGCGATTGGAGCCCGCGGATCCGGCTGGAGGCGGGTACGCCGCACGGCATCCGCGAGTCGGGGTTGCAATTGCGCGCGGGCAGGGCTTACACGGGACGCGTTGTACTGGCTGGCAGCCCGGGCGCCAAGGTGGATGTGAGCCTGATCTGGGGTCCGGATCCTGCGGACCGCCAGACTGTAAGTGTCCGCATCCGGACCGTTGAGTACGCCAAGTATCCCCTTACGTTTAAGTCCCAGGTTGACACAACGGAAGGCGTTTTCGAGATTGCTGCGACGGGGAGCGGCTCGTTTCATATCGGGGCCACTTCGCTGATGCCGTCCGATAACGTATCTGGATTCAGGGCCGACATGATCCGGATGCTCAAGGAGCAGGGAATCGAGATCGCGCGGTGGCCCGGTGGCAATTTCGTCTCGGCGTATGACTGGCGGGACGGGATCGGCGACGCCGACAAG
>PKWK01000029.1 GCA_003133205.1 Granulicella sp.
GGGACAGTCGCATGGAGTTAGTGCGGTGACGGCGTTTACACAAGAACGGGTTCAAGAACTGGTAGCGGCACTGGAAGACCCGTTCGAACCCAGTGAGATTAAGTGGCGTGTGACGAACACGTGCAAGGTCGGTGGGCCGAAGGGTCCTCGCGATCGAGGTCAGATGGTGGCGTATGCCGATCCGCGGGCGTACACCGACCGGCTCAACGACCTATTCGCGCCGTCTGGCTGGACCAGGGACTACAACGTTCAAATGGTCCAGAACTTCGAACGGAAGGAACGCGGTGCGACAGAAAGGACCATTACGGCGAAGATCGTGGTGACGTCCAAAGTGACGATCTACGGCTTGGGCACACACACGGGACTCGGCGAGGAGTGGGCAGAGAACGACAACGCCGGCACGGCAGCGGAGGCCCAGGCTTTCAAGCGGGCATGTTCATGTTTTGGGCTTGGCCGCTACCTATACGATCTGGAGGGACAGTGGGTGGATCTCGACGAGAAGAAGCGACCATTGGAGACGCCGAAGCTGCCGGATTGGGCACGTCCAAAGGTGCAACGGCGTGGCGGCGAGAAGAGCGCAAACGGCAAACATCAGGCCAATGGCCAGCCGCAAACACAGGCCGGCGGCGGGGCGAAAACCGGCAAAGACGGCCTGTACCGGGAAGAACTGCTCGGCCACGTGAAGGCGCTCTGCGGGACAGTCGGCTTCAGTCTCTCCAAGGGCGTGCTGCAACTTGTAGCGAAGGTCGAGGATCCAGACAAGATTCGAGACGTGGCGAAGCTGACGGCTGCGTTCGAGAAGCTGCAGGACATGGCGCGCGGTGTCGAACGACTGCGGGCGGCTGTGGCGAAGGCCGGAGACCAACGGTACTCGGCGTTGTGCCGCGAACTGAATCTGGCAAGCGAGTCCATCGATGACATCCCGGACCGGACGGTACTGCGTCAGCTGGTCGAAACGCTCGAAGGTGGTTCCACGCAAACGCCNNTTCACGTTTGCCAACTTGAGGACTCTCGGCGCGGAGGATATCGGCAAGGTGCAGACCGCACTCACGGAGCTTCAAAGGATGGCAACTCCGGCATGACGTCAGCGATCTCGTGATCCAGAAAGAAAGGAGGCGAGGGAATTGAAGGAAGTGACGCTCTACACGGATGGGTCGTGCTTGGGCAATCCCGGGCCCGGCGGGTGGGCGTGCATCCTGCGGTATGGGAAGCACGCGCGCGTCCTCCGGGGTGTGGAACCGCATACGACGAACAACCGGATGGAACTGGTGGCCGCCATCAATGGACTGAGAGCCCTGACTGAAGCGTGCAGGGTCACGGTGACCACCGATTCCCAGTATTTGCAGCAAGGGATGACGGTACACCTTGTGCGTTGGCGAAGTTTGGGCTGGTGTAACAGCCGCGGAGAAGCCATTGCGAATCGGGATTTGTGGGAACTGTTGGCATCGGTGGCCGGCCAGCACAAAACGCAGTGGCACTGGGTCCGCGGGCACGGATCTGATCGAGACCAGGACCGCTGCGATGTTCTCGCGAAAGAATCAGCGAGAACGGTAGCGGCGGGAGGGACGGCCAAGGACTTGGCGGCCTGACTCATATCCTTTATATATGCGGGCGGGAATCGATGCGCTCGCTTTTCGGCTTGGAGCCGTTCCGCGCTCCGAGCTTTCCGTTGTAACCCCCACACAGGCACTCGGCCGAAGCTAAACGCCGGTGTATGTTCGCACGGCGAGTCGGAATCCGTGTGCCTGTAAACCACTTGGCTACGAAAAACGAAAGGAGAACTGCCATGACCGCGGTGAATAGTTTGATTGTCAACGAAGTGCTGCGCGTGCATGGCCCGGACGCACAACGTCTTGGACTGGACCGGCTGGATGAGGATGCGCTGATCCTAGGATTTGCGCGGTGGGCAGAGGGGCTACTCAAGAAGTGGCTGGATTACGCGAAAGGCGCCCTTCTGTTCGTGATGGTACCCGAGGAACCCGAATCGGGGATGTTTTACATCTACGACCGGGCTCGGCAGACGTTCTTCATGGTGGATCTGGCTGAAGCCGGGCGATACGGCGGGTATCGGCTCGAGGAGTTTGAGCAGATGGCGCAAGCCTTTGGCTTGAAGGCACTTGCGCAGAACCCCCGAACGCTCGCCGGGACGCATTGAGACGACTTTTGAAAATCGAAGGCGTTTCAGTGTATAGACGAACAGGGGGAGAAAAACAGCCATGGACCACCGGCTACCAGCGACACGCGAAATGGCCCAGGAGTTCAGCGAGTTGTTTGTGAACCGGCGGGCCTACACCATTCAATCCATGCGGCCGCACCCGGAAAGCGGCCGCCACTACTACTACCGGCCGAAACCGCGGGATGGCGGCGAGCCGGTGGCGCTCACCATCGAAACCGTACGGCGGCACTTGGCCGGGGAGCTGACGATCGGCATCTATGCCATCAACCCGGCTACGCAAAGGTGCAAATGGATGGCTATTGACGCCGACTACAAAACGGCGCTCGAAGACCTCATCAAGGTGCAACGTCAGTTGCAGGATGACGGGATCGAGGCCGCGCTAGAAAAGTCGAGACGCGGCGGGCACCTCTGGATCCTCTTCGAAACCCCGGTTTTGGCGCGCGAGGCACGCATCTACATCTACCACGTGGCGGGCAAGCTCGATGTTCAAGTCAAGGGAACCGGGCTGGCCAATGGAATCGAGATCTTCCCGAAGCAGGACGAGTTGCGGCGGGAGGAGTTTGGCAACGCGATCCGCGGACCACTAGGCGTTCATTTGGGAGCGCGGGAGAGCCGGGGCTGGCGGTATTGGTTCTACGGCGCCGACTACAAGCTGGAGGATCAACTCGCGTACCTGAAGCGGATCGAGAAAGTGAAGCAGGAGCACCTGCAGCGCGTGATTGCCGGGAAGGCGATTCCGCGGGAATTCGCTCAGCACGCGCGCCGTGCAGAATGTCCAAAATATTGTCGGTCAAAGCCAGGCGAGTTCCGAATTCTGGAATACGTCGAGGTGATGAGGCAAGTCGGCCGGAACTGGGTGACTCGCTGCCCGTCGTGCGCCGCGCAAGGGAACGACAAGAGCGGAGATAACCTGGCGATCTCGGTCGAGGAGCCTCGGAAATACTGCTGCTGGGCGGGCTGCACGAAAGACATGATCCGCGCGGCAGTGGGCCGGCCGATCTCCGACAGGAGGCTGGCGTGACCGGCAAGGGCTCGATCTTTCTCAACGCAGTTGCCGCGGAGCACTGGATCTCAAATCGAAATGGAAGGAGTTTCAAAGATGCCGAATTCGGAACAACCGGAAGGGAGAGACAACGGAGCGAGGCCCCCGAGCCTCGCAGCGCGTG
>PKWK01000077.1 GCA_003133205.1 Granulicella sp.
CGGACCATCTCAGTAACCCGACTTTTCAGGAGCCACGATTAGGGGGCGAATCGCTGCACCATCATCGCCCTTGCGATGACCAGAGGGTGCATGGAGATCCGGGGAGGGTGAGCACGAGGTGCGCGGGCTCGGCATGATCCGTGACGGTTAAAGGAACTTATGGCGTTTCGCGTTGTCCGATTTTAGAGGTTTCGTCACATTCCACCGCAGCATGCACCTCGTAATCAGAGTGATCGGGGAGAGTGAAACTCCCTGTGCCGTTGTCGATTTGAGGTGCGACGTCTCCGATGGTGGCCTGGTTGAATGACTTGTTTCGTACCAAGAGATTGCTTCTGAGTGGGTGACTCCCGTCCGGCCATCGGATTTCGACCGTAAATGTGGTAAGGGTAAGCGAGCGAACCTTTAAAGGAGAAAGCGTGATCTTCTTGTTCGCTTCGATATGCAGGTGAGTCGCATAAGCATCTTGTTCCACTCCCGGATAGAAAGTCGTGGGATACGGCTGTTCTGCGCTGGGTGCGGAACAAATGTGAACTCCGACTAGGTACTCGCCGGGTTCAAGATTATCGAAGCTGTATCTGCCTTTACGATCTGCGTAGGTCCAATCCTTCATTGTTGGGTGGGTATTGGCAGGGGCCGTCAGAGGAACGATATCCAAAAACACTCCTCGAATCGGAGCCCCTGCCGCTGTCACCACGCTTCCATGTAGACATCCGCTGGCTGCATCTATTACGCAAGAATCTGGATCAAGATCGCCACGACTCACGTCAGCGTGGTTATAGTTCCGCATTGCTTCTACTGCTGGCGTTAGTGCAAATGCGGCAGACCACACCAGTATGGCGATCAAAGTGACTTTGTGATCGCGGCTGGCAGTAGATACCGGCGGGAGGCTCCCCGTCCTAAATAGGCGCAGCCCAATCAAGAAGAAACAAAAGATGACTCCAAGCACCCATGCGATGGGGCCTGAATCGACCACGAAAATCCATCTCCGTTCAGACAAATAACTGCCATAAATTTGCCACCACGCACTGGTGTCTCCCAACCCTCGGAATGTGAGCACAGCCAGTACGACTGCCGCGATCAAGAGCAATGCACCGAGCAGACGGGGATATCGATAAGGAGGCCTGAGAGCGCCAAAATCGATGCGATCTCCGATCCAATACCAAATTAGGGGTGTCGCAATCAGGATCAACGTTCCATGAGCGAGTGCGGAATAGGCGCGAAAGAGGTCGAAGAATGGCCGCGCAAGAAGCAGGGCGGGAGCGTCAAAGAGAAATAACAGAATGGACGGCATCTGAAATGGCCAGATGGGAGTTCCCGTGTCGTATCCCAAGCGGAGTGGCTCCAGGTAGATGTCCCAGGCTACCAACGGTAGTGCCAAACAAGTTGCCAGTGCGGGGAGAATAAGACGTTGCCGCTTTGCCATAGTTCGAGCCTGACTGAGAATACACCCGGCTTTGCTGAACCGCGCAGTCACAAATCAATTCCCAGGTACCTCCAGGAGTGGCGCGGAGTAGCTCTGCTTCCACCACCGCATGATCAAGACTCAAAGCCGGTTGAAACTCCTTGAAAAACTTTAGGACTCTATCGTGACTGCCCCAGCTAACACAGCAGGAAGGGGCGCGGCTCTCTGAGCCGGGGCAGTTACGATAGGGTCGTTTGAAGTGAGCCGCTGGCGCGGCGGATGCGTTGGTCTACCTATGTATTTTCAATGTTGCCGGCCGGCTGATTGGGAGCACTGCAGGCGCGAAACTCGACCGATAGAGCAGTGGGAGCGGGCTCGGTGAGCAGAATCGACTTCTTCCAGGTCTTAGCAGGTGCGGGATAGAGGGGGCTTGGACAGCTTGCAGGCACACGACGGCGGTGCATGCGCGAGCATGCCATGGGGCGGGATAGAGACGTGGTGGGCCATGGATGTCTTATGAGCTGTCAACGCTATACCTGTGTGGGGTAGGGAGGCTCAGGTCTGGCCGGAAGTACAGTTGAGCGGTCGTGATCCGTTCCATAACCAGCATGGAACCGGAGCAGGCAGGACAACGCAGCTGGTTGGTGGTTTGGGGGCGATCTGCGCAGGCAACTGCGCCGAGCAACTCGCGGCAACGTTGGAGCGCAGCACTCCGTCTGCGGTTGGCGAAGAGGCCGAAGTGGCGGATGCGGACCAGGCCTTTGGGCAGGACATGGATCAGAAAGCGGCGCAGGAACTCATCGGCGGGAACGGTCATGACCTTGTTCTTGCCGCCGTGAGCATAGTCCTTCCAGCGGAAGGAGACGCGATGGTTTTCGAAAGCCACGAGGCGATGGTTGGAGATCGCGACGCGATGGGTATATCGGGCCAGGTAGTTGAGAACATGTTCGGCACCGCCGAAGGGCGGCTTGGCGTAGACGACCCAGTCCTTTTGGCCGAGTTGCCGGAGAAAGTGGCGGAAGCCGCCGGATGAGGCAAGTTGCTGCAGTGAGTTGTGGAACTGGAGCCTGTCCTGTTGGAACAGTTCACGGAGTTGGTCGCAGAACTTGTCGCGGAAGATTTTGCTGAGTGCTTTGACGGGCAGGAAGAAACGCCGCGAGGAATCTATCCATATGGAACCATCGAGGGCCAAACCTCCGGCGGGAACGATGTAGTGGACATGGGGATGATGCTGGAGGTTCTGCCCCCAGGTATGGAGTACGCCGAGGAATCCTATGTCCGCGCCGAGGCGCTTGGGATCGCGGGCAAGTTCGAGCAGCGAAGCGGCACTGGTGCGGAAGAGCAGATCGTAGAGCAGCCGCTTGTTCTGCAGGATCAGAGCGGAGAGCTCGTGCGGCAGGGTGAAGACGATGTGGAAGTAAGGCACGGGCAACAGCTCAGCCGAACGCGCGGCCAGCCACCTGGCACGCGCGTTGCCCTGGCACTTGGGGCAGTTTCGGTTGCGGCATGAGTTGTACGAGACGGCCTGATGGCCACAGCTGAGGCACTGATCGCGATGACCGCCCAATGCCGCAGTGCGGCAACGGACGATGGCATCGAGCACCTTGCGATGCGGCCATGCAAGGTGCGATCCGTACTTCTCCCAAAACCTGTTGCCCGCTGCGCGGACGATGTCGGCCACCTCGAAGGTGGGCCGGCTCATCGCTTCCTGCGCCTCCCGTCTCTGTTGGTCTGAACAGAAGCTGTGATCGCGAGTGTATCGAGCGGGTTGGGGACCGCATCCATATGCCGCCGGGAGAGGTGCAGATAGACGGTGGTGTGATCGAGCGAGGCATGGCCGAGCAGCACCTGGATGGTGCGCAGGTCCGCCCCTGCTTCGAGCAGGTGGGTCGCGTAGCTGTGGCGCAGGCAATGCGGGGAGATGTGCTTTTCGATCCCAGCAGCCCGCGCGGCGTTCTGGCAGGCGAACCAGACCGTCTTGTCACTGATAGGCACATCGGCTCGCCAACCATCGACCACACCCGGAAACAGGAAAATCTTCGGCTTCATCCATCGCCAGTAGCCGCGCAGCTCTTCGAGCAGTGCCGGGCTGAGTGGAACATCCCGGTCGCGCCTGCCCTTGCCCTGACGCACGTGGACCACCATGCGCTGGCTGTCGATGTCGGAGGTCTTCAGCTGACATAACTCGGCCCGGCGAACGCCAGTCGAGTACAACGTCATCAGCATGGTGCGGTGCAGCCGGTTGGCACACGCGGCCAGCAACCGGCTGACCTCGTCCCGGCTGAGCACCGTCGGAAGCTTCTCCGGCAATCGGGGAAACGGCAAGTGCTCCAGCATGTGATGCCGCTTCAGCGTCTTGACGTAGAAGAACCGCAGCGCTGCCACTCGTTGCGACACCGTCTTCGCAGCCAGCTTCCGCTCACGAAACAGGTAGAGCTGGTACTCGCGGATATGCTCCGCGCCAAGCTGGTCGGGAGCACGATGAAAGTGTTCGGCAAACTGCTTGACCGCAAACAAGTAGGCTTTTGCGGTACCAGGGGCATAGTTGCGACGCTCGAGTTCTTCGAGCATCCGGTCTCTGAGCTGAGTCATAAGAAGTACCTCCTATGACTCAGATCATGACGCCTAAGCTAATCTCTCCCCGCCACAAATGCAGCATCCGCCGCGCCAGCGGCTTAGTTCAAACGGGGTT
>PKWK01000272.1 GCA_003133205.1 Granulicella sp.
AGAGGAAGGCGAAGTCGGGCTTGGGAGCGGTCTGGATGATAGTGGGATCGGGTACGCCGGTGGGGCCGAAGGGGCCGAAGAAGAAGGCGCAGGCCATGACGGCGAAGATGATTGCAGCGGCGAAGACAGCGTCTTTCCAGGCTGCGTCGGGAACGAAGGGAATGCCGGTCTTGACGGCGAGTTCGCGGTATTCGTGTTCGTAGGTGGCCTTGGAGACGAGACGGCCAGGCATGGGCCACTCGCTGACGCCGTGCAGCAGTGTCATCCAGATATGCACGCCTGCGCTGGCGACCAACAAGCCAGGGATGACGAAGACATGGAGCGTGAAGAAGCGCGAGAGCGTAGGGCCACCGATGATCGGGCCTCCGAGGAGCAGGTGGACAAGTGGCCCGCCGATGAAGGGAACGCGGCTCATGATCGATGCACCGATGCCGAGGCCCCAGTATGCGTCCTGATCGAAGCGCATGACCTGTCCGGTGAAGGCCATGCCGAGCGTGAGCAGAAGAAGCCCGACGCCGACGATCCACGTCAGTTCGCGCGGGAACTTGTAGGCGCCGAAAAGGAAGACCTGTACCATGTGGATGAGCACGATGGCGATCATGAAGTCCGAACCCCAACCGTGCAGGGCGCGGAGATACCAGCCGAGAGGGATGTTGTGGTTGAGGATGCCGAGGCTCGTCCATGCTTCGTTGGCCGAAGGACTGTAGACGAGGGCTAGCAGGATTCCGGTGACGACTTGCAGGATTAGGAGGACGGTTGCCGCGCTGCCGAAGACGTACATCCAGCTTGCGTTGCTCTCGGGCGTCGGATGCGTAGCAGCGTTGCTGAGCGGCTTGATGAGGCCAAGGCGGTGCTCGAGCCACTCATACACGGCGATCGCGCTGCGCTTCATACTGGCCATTCGTCGGACCTCGTGGGCGCGGATGCGTATTCGGTGCTAGCCGGATTGATCTGGATGAGCGGCTTCTGCTTGCAGGATGCCTGGGTGGCGAGCGTGGGCATGTCTCCGGCATGGATGATGAGGGAATGGCCGTCGAGTCTATAGCGATATTCGAAGAGTCCGCGTTCGGGTGGCCCGGAAGCTCTGCGGCCGTCTTCGTAGTAGGCGCCGCCATGGCAGGGGCACAGGAACAGCTTTGATTGTGCGAACCAGCGCACCGGGCATCCGAGGTGCGCGCAGTTGATGGCGAAAACCTGGAACTGCCGCTCGGAGNNTCGGACCCTTTCTTCAGCGCGGGGCCAAGCAGGTAGCCGACCAGCGGCACGGCGAGCACTGCTCCCACGGCCGCGTTCAGCATTACGGAGAGCTTGAAGAGAAAGGCGCGGCGCGTGTGCAATGCTGCCTTGGCGTCCGGCGCGATAGTCTCACTGGGCGGGTCGGGTGCGTCGGGATGGTTGAGTTCGCTCATACGTGTCTCCGCTTGCTATGGGTGCTGCTTGTAGACCTGCCCCGGGGTTGCGATGCGATGCGACGTGAGCCATGCGACGACGTCGGTAATTTCCTGATCGGTCATGGGGCGCGCTCCCGGGCCGTTCAAGTGCGAGCGCCAGTCCGGCATTCCTTGCTCGGGTTGGCCAGCGATAATAATGCTGCGCAGACCTTGATCGCTGATCAGAGCAAGGTATGCGGAATCGACCAATGATCCAGTTACGATGCCGTTGCCAGCTGGCGCTCCGTTGCCATCCGCGCCATGACATCGCGCACAGAAGGCGGCGAAGGTCTTTTGGCCTTGCACGGGATCACCGGGTGCGTGACTGGCGTAGGCGGGTGCAACCCTGCCTGCGAGCGCGTCTGGGCGTCCCCAGTTACGCTCCATACCTTCGGCAAGAATCGTAATCTGCCGATCGGTCAACATCGCGCCTGCAGCCTTACTGAATGGCGGCATGGTCGTGCCGGGGATGCCATTTGCGGTGACGCGTTGGATATTTGCAACTCCTGCGAGGGCGAGATATACGGGGTTCGCAAGCGAGATAGCGGCAGCGTTCCTGCCATTTACCCCATGACACGAGGCGCAGTTCTGGCTGTATAGGGTGGCAAAGTCCGCTAACTGCTCAGGGCGTGCCACCTCAGGTTCCGGACCGGGTTTTCCGGGTGCGTTTCGGCAGCCTGCGACCGGAAGAGTGGCCGCGCAAGCCAGAAGGAAAAGTGCGAGGAAGTGCGGAACTGGAGAATTCAGCGAATTCATTTTGGGCTATGTTCCTCGTCTGCGGGCTTCGCGTAGTCCTCCGGCCGCCCGTCCTGATCGCTGTGGAGACCGGCACGGACCGCGAATGGCAGCGCCTGGAACTGCGGCGTTCGCACCTTGGCTTGCAGATTGACGACGAAACCACAGACCATGCCAAAGGCGATCTGCGATGTGATGAACCAGAACCAGTCGATGCGGTCATCGAGGATGGGACTTACGATGCCGAGAGCAGAGTAGATAATTCCGGTGAAGAGCAGAGGCACCATGAAGCCTGCCGTGACGATCGGATATCTCGGGAACATCGGCAGCATAGCGCCGTACAGCAGGCCAACAAGAAGGGAAGTGAGACCATGAATAAGCAGCGCGGCCAGGAGTCCCGCGAGGTGGAACTGGCCGAGGAAGGCGTCGCTGGCGCCGGCCCAACTGACAAAGCCGCCCGCAGCGAGCAGATTCATTGCGTACCAGAGGCTATGGTATTTGATCAGGCTGAAGATGGTTGCCGGGACGATCATCGCGATGCCGCCGGCGATGCCTCCTCGGATGCCGGTGGTGATTCGGAACGTTTCTATCGGAAGAATCTTGCGTGGCGTCACACTTTCGTGAAGCCGATGTGCACGCTCCATCAGGGTTCGGGTGCTGGTGACTTTGACTGCCGCGGCAGTTACCGAAACGGCTTCATGCTGCTCGTGCGGGAATACCTGGAAGAACCAACCGACACTGCCGGCGATACTGAGCAGAAGTCCGAGGATGCCCACCCCGATATTTGTGACCATGCCCGCCATAATGAGCGAGACTCCGAGAGCAAGTACCAGAGGCCATGCAGTTGGCCGTGGGAGTTGAACGGTGTCTGAATGTTCGCGCTGCATGGCGTCTCCTTTCTCGCAATTCATTTATCGGCCCAGTACATAGACGACAGTGAAGACGACAACCCAGACGGCGTCGACGAAGTGCCAATAGAGCGACAGTACCTCTAGCCGGCCAGTGTGTTTGCTGCTCATGACGCCGGTGAGTGAAAAAAAGAGCGCTAGGCAGAGCATAGAGAGACCGACCACAACGTGGGTGGCGTGCAGTCCAACGAGCGAATAAAAAGTGGTGCCGAAGAGGTTGGTCCGGATGGTGAGTCCGTCGTGATAGATAAGCTGATACCACTCGTGCGCGGTACCCGCGAGGAAGATGCCCCCGAGCAATATCGTGGCTGCGAGCCACAGCGAACACATGCCGCGCCTAGTGTGGTGCAGCGCCGAAACGGCAAGGTGGACAGTGAGGCTGCTGGAAAGCAGGCAGATGCTGGTGAAGATGGGGAGTTCGAGGACGCCATGCGGCGTTGGCCCGGTGAGGCTTTTGCCAAGATAGTAGAGGTACGCCACGATGAAGATGATGAAGATCGCGGACTCGGCGACAATGAGGCACGCTATGCCCACGATGCCGCGGGAGGGCAGTTTCCAGGCTGGGCTCGCGTTCTGCGGAATGATGGCTGCTTCGCTCAAATGGATGCGCTTCCTATCTACTCGTAGTGGCTATCGGGATCGTCGGGATGTTTGAGGTCCCAGAGGGGACGGCGGCTTTTGACGGTGGGAATCACGGCAAAGTTATAGTCGGGCGGCGGCGAGGTGGTGGACCACTCGAGCGTCCATGCATCCCATGGGTCGGGGCCGGCAATTGGGCCTTTGAAGTACGACCAGATCATGTTGTAGACGAAGAGCAGGATGCCGATGGCCTGGAAGATGGCGCCGCTAGAGACGATCATGTTCCAGATCTGCCATCCGCGGTCGGCCTCGTAGGTGTAGATGCGGCGCGGCATTCCTAGAAGGCCGGGGATGTGCATGAAGTCGAAGGTCAAGTGGAAGCCAACAAAAAATATCCAGAAGTGCCACTTGCCCAGCCGCTCGCTTAACATGCGTCCGCTCATCTTTGGAAACCAGTAATAGAAGGCGGAAAAGATCATGAACAGAATTGCGCCCACCAGCACATAGTGGAAGTGCGCCACAACGAAGTACGAGCCGGTTAACTGCCAGTCGAAGGGTGCAGCCGCCAGCATGATGCCCGTGAGACCAGCGATGAGGAACTGGAACAGGAAGCCAGCGGCAAACATCATCGACACGGTGAAGTGGATTTTCCCTCCCCACATCGTCGCCAGCCAGTTGAAGATCTTGATACCCGTTGGCACTGCGATAACCATCGACGCCAGTACGAAGAAGGTATTGGGTCCGGACCCCATACCGACTGAAAACATATGGTGGGCCCACACGCTGAAGCTGATGAAGCCAATCCCTACCGAAGCTGCCACCATCGCCGGATAGCCGAAGATGGCCTTGCGTGAAAAGACTGGGATGATTTCATTGGCGAAGGCAAACGCCGGCATTACAAGTATGTAGACCTCGGGATGCCCGAATATCCAGAAGAAGTGCATCCAAAGCACCGCCGAGCCGCCCGCCTGTGTATCGAAGAAGTGTGATCCAACATAACGATCGAGCATTAGCATAATCTGCGCGGCCGTCAGCGGGCTGATCGCAACGAACGCCATGCAGGACGTGACCAGATAAAGCCAGGGGAGCAACGGCATCCGGCTTAGCTTCATGCCGGGGCACCGCATGCAGATCGTCGTTGCCACAATATTGATCGCCGTGCCGACGCTGCCGATCCCACTGAGGAGGACGGCGAGCGTCCAGTAATCGGTGCTGTGACCGGGCGAGAATATCTGCGCCGTCAGCGGAGCGTAGGCGAACCAACCCACGTCGGGCGCGCTGCCAGCGCCGTATAGGCCGCTCGCTCCAAAGTAGCTGAAGTAGAGCAGTAGACCGCCGAAGGCCGAGATCCAGAAGCTGAATGCATTCAGCCGCGGAAAGGCCATGTCGCGAGCGCCGATCATCAACGGCACCAGATAATTCCCGAAACCGAAGAGAATCGGCATCCCCACGAAGAAGACCATCGTGGTGCCATGCATTGTGAACAGTTGATTGAAGACCTGCGGCGATACGAAGTGGTTGTTGGGCACGGCAAGCTGAATGCGCATCAGCAGGGCCTCAAAGCCGGCAATCACCATGAAAAATATCGCGTAGCCGATGTACAGTAACCCTATTTTCTTGTGATCGACCGTGGTCACCCAGTCGTGTAGCACTCCGAGCCAGAGGCGGCGGGGTACGGTTTGTTTTATCCCTGCGTTCTGGTCTAAATCCGCGGTTGCCTGGGTTGCCATGAGCGTTCCTTCCGTTACTTCAGGGACATCAGATACGCTGTGACGGCGTTGAGGTCGTGATCGTTGAGGTGCATCGGAGGCATNNTTGGGTACGGACCCAGAGGCGATGGTGTCGCGGCTGGCGATGTGTGTCAGGTCGGGACCAAACCTTCCCGTAGCTACGGTTCCGGCCACAGTATGACAGCTGATACAGGCGTTATGCTGGAAGATCTTGCGCCCCTCGGCGGCGCTCGGGTTCTCGACGGCCAGTTCCTGCTGGTGCGCAACCCAGGCAGCAAAGTCGGCGGGACTGTCGGCATAAATGCGTATCAACATCTTCGCGTGCTGAACCCCACAGTACTGTGCGCACTGCCCTAGATAAAGTCCAGGATTATTCGGGTCTATCCACATGGTATTGACCTGATTGGGGATTAGGTCGGTTTTCCCGGCTAGACGGGGGACCCAGAAGCTGTGATCGGTGTCGGCCGACGACATGGTCAAATACGTTGGCGTCGGATGCTTGGGATCGCTGACGGGGATGTGCAGTTCGTTGGCCGTAACGATGCCCAGCTTCGGATATCGATACTCCCACCAGAACTGATGTCCGATGACGGTGACGTCCAATGCGCTAGTAGGCTTTGGCGCGTCCTCGGTCGCGAGGATGACGCGGGCAGTGGCAAGGAATAGCATTACCACGATCAGGATTGGGATAACGGTCCAAGAAAGCTCGATCTGGTTGCTGCCGTAGATTTGGGCCGGCTCCTGCGCGGCATTTACGTCATTGGGGCGATGGCGGTAGCGCAACATCGCGTAAAGCAGCAGTCCGCCCACCACGAGAAAAATTCCAGATGTAATGCTGAGGACCAGCATCGATAAGCTGAAGACGGAATGCGCGGGCGTCCCCGCTGGCGCGAAGATGCTAGTCGATCCAGAAGACATTTGAGTCACGAGGTCGGACCAGGCTTGACGTGCCAACATGGGTCTCCAGAGATCACCGAATGTATCCAGAAAAGCCGTGAAGCTAAGAATATACGGACCTTCACTGTAGTGCCTTTCAGTAAAACAATCTATGACTTAAGTCGGCATTCTGGGATAGCGACACTTGCTCGGCCACTTGATGAAATTCATCTCGCCTGGCGAGAGTGGTGTAGTCGGCCCATCACGATCGCATTGATTGTCAGTGGTCTACATCCTCATACTCCTGCCTGCTATCCCTCCCGATATCCGAGAACTGATCGCGATCTCTCACGCGCATAAGCCCAGTCGCATCTCCCAAATTGATTGAATCCGCATGACTCCGCAACAGCGTTTGGCTCGCAGGGATCGCCCATCCTCGGCATCATCGTGTACTCCCTGACAAAGAGAGGCGTACTTCGACACTAGGAGATTGGCTGAGCAATCGACCATTTTGCGCTTAGGCAGAAAATAGAGATGGATGGGAATAAGGAATGGGTTGTTCGGATAAATCTTCTAACCGCGCCTAAGCAACACCGAGCCAAACTACACAGAGTCAAGTACGGATGTTCTATTGCCTCCGTTCCCAGAAGGGAAGATAACTTGATTAGGGTTTCGGCGATGTCGCTATATCTCCGAGATTGCAGAGTTGCCCAGCGCGTCAGGATCGCTCGATACGTGCGCCTCGAACAACCTTGGACCTGCGATCTGCTTAGAGCCAGTACCCAGCATCGCCGCACAAGGTCGAAGAGCAGTCTCGCTCTGAAGGGGAAAGACAAGTCTAGTAATAGACGGTTAGATAAATGTTGAGATTTTAATCTAGCGCTAGAGAACGAGTTATCTCGCATGAATACAAAAGTTATGAACACAACAACTGACCTTCCAGCAAATGTAGATCTCTCAAGTGAAGTTGCAGAGTGGATAGAAGCCTTTGATGACGTGGTTGCTTCCGAAGGTCCCCAGCAGGGGGCCGAACTCCTATCAGCGATTCGGCAACGTGCGCGCGAGGCTGGCATCTCCACACCCAGTGAGCTGATCACGCCCTATGTAAATACGATCCCCAGTCATGAGGAAGTACCCTACCCAGG
Source organism: Granulicella sp. (assembly GCA_003133205.1). Next base: position 7,404 of record PKWK01000272.1, read on the forward strand.
AGACCGGCCTCTCGAGCGCCGCATTGAGAGCCTCATTCGCTGGAACGCGATGGCCATGGTGCACGGTCAAAACAAGAAGGACCCGGGCATCGGCGGCCACATCTCCACGTATTCCTCGCTCGCGACGCTGCTAGAGGTGGGCTTTAACCACTTCTTCCACGCGAGCTATGACGATCAGCCAGGGGACTTCATCTACTTCCAAGGACACGCCTCCCCTGGAATCTACGCACG
>PKWK01000081.1 GCA_003133205.1 Granulicella sp.
TCCTGCCCAATCCCCATCTTCGAACACAAACAGATCGTGCTGGGCCATGGCAGCGGTGGCAAGCTTACCGCCGACTTGATCGACAAAATCTTCCTGCCCGCTTTCCGCAATCCAGTGCTCGACAAGCTCGACGATCAGGCGGTTCTGACCGTCGGCGGCGTGCGGTTGGCCTTCACCACGGACTCGTTCGTCGTCACCCCAATATTTTTTCCCGGCGGCGATATCGGCCGGCTTGCAGTGCACGGCACTGTCAACGATCTGGCGATGAGCGGCGCGCGGCCGCTCTATCTCTCCGCCGCATTCATCCTCGAAGAAGGCCTGCCCGTCGACGATCTCCGCCGCGTGGTGGAGTCGATGCGCGCCGCCGCTGCAGACGCCGGCGTACAGTTCGTCACCGGCGACACCAAGGTCGTCGACCGCGGCAAGGGCGACCAGATATTCATCACAACCACCGGCATCGGCGTCATCGAGAGTGGTATCAACATCTCCGCCGACCGCGCGCGTCCGGGCGACGCCATCATTCTGAGCGGCTACATCGGCGACCATGGCATGGCCATCATGTCCCAGCGCGAGGGCCTGGAGTTTGAAGGCGCGATCGAGAGCGACTGCGCTTCCTTGAATGGCCTGGTAGCCGCAATGCTGGCTACTCCCTCACCCGCTGGCCCCGACTTTATTCATTGCCTGCGCGACCCCACGCGCGGCGGAGCAGCGACCACCTTGAACGAGATCGCCAAGCGCGCTGGCGTCGGCATGATGCTGCGCGAACGGTCGATCCCGGTGCACGAGTCGGTCAAGGGCGCCTGCGAGGTGCTGGGACTCGACCCGCTCTACGTCGCCAACGAAGGCAAGCTGCTGGCCATCGTCCGGCCCGAGATGGCGGAAGCTGTGCGGCAACAGATGCGCGAGCACCCGCTTGGCCAGGACGCAGCGATCATTGGCGAAGTCGTCACCGACCACCCCGGCATGGTGCTGATGAAGACCGAGATCGGCGGGACCCGAGTACTCGATGTAATGTTCGGCGAGCAGCTACCGCGCATCTGCTGACTTGATTGCACCCTGCGATTCGGTCGTCACGTTTGCGGGGCCAAGCGCAGCCAGCCTCTTCGCCTTCACATGAACCACGCCATCCTGGTTCTGCAACACGCCCTCCGCCAAAAGAAACTTGCTGCGAACAACGATCATGCGCTCCCGTTCATAGAGATCGGGCGTAACGATAACATTCGCAATTCCGGTCTCGTCTTCCATAGAGAGGAAGATAAAGCCTTTGGCCGTGCCCGGACGCTGGCGCGCAATCACGCACCCCGCCGCGCGTACAAATTCCCCGTCCTTGCAGCGCCGGAGTTCTTCTGCGGAAAGCACACCTTGCTGCCGCAGCTCGTTCCGCCGGTAATGCATGGGATGTCTGCCGACGGTTAGCCCAGTGCCGGAATAGTCTGCCACCATGCGCTCTTCTATATTCATCCGCTGCAGCGGCAAAGTCTCCGAACCCTCTCGCAGCCATTCGCTGTTCTGTCGCAGCAGCGGACCTTCCAACTTGCCGGCGCGCTCCACCTGCCACAACGCGTCTCGGCGGTGTTCAATTCCATCGAGCGAGTTTAAAGCTCCGACCCGCGCCAGCAGCGTAAGCTCCTTGCGGTTGAGCAGCGGCACGCGCAACGCAAGATCTTCCGCCGAACGAAAGAACCCGCAGCGCATGCGCGATTCGACCAGTGCATCCGCCGCTTGCTTGCGCAGCCCCTTCGCATAGCCCAGCCCCATCCGCATCGAAAGCGACCCATCGCTCTCATGCTCAATCGTGCAAGCCCAATCCGATACCTGCACATCGATGGGCTTGATCCGCAGACCATGCCTCTGCGCGTCCTTCACCAGTACCGCGGGCATGTAAAAACCCATCGGTTGATTGTTCAGAATCGCACATGTGAATGCAGCAAGATATCGCACCTTCAGATACGCAGAGGCGTACGCAATCAGCGCAAAGCTCGCCGCATGCGATTCGGGAAATCCATATAGGGCAAACGAGCTGATGTTCTCCACAATGGTGTCCTGCGTCTTCACGTCGATCCCGTTTACCGTCATGCCAGCGCGCAGTTTCGCCTCCAGGTTCTTCATCCGTTCCCAGGACCGCCGCATTCCCACAGCCCTGCGCAACTCCTCCGCCTCAGCACCGGAGAAATTCGCAACCGTCATCGCGATGCGCAACAGTTGCTCCTGAAAGAGCGGTACGCCCAACGTGCGCTTCAACACCGGCTCCAGCGAAGGATACGGATATGTAACCTTTTCTTTTTTCTGCCGCCGCCGCATATACGGATGCATCATTTTGCCGACGATCGGCCCCGGCCGGATGATCGCCACCTGCACTACCAAGTCGTAAAACTTCGTCGGAAAATTCCGCGGCAGCGATGCCATCTGCGCGCGGCTCTCCACCTGGAACATGCCCACGGTGTCCGCCCGTTGGAGCACCTTGTAGACCTCCTCATCTTCCGGCAGTTGCGCCAAATCGATCCGCTCCCCGTAATGCTGCGGGATGAGTTCAATGCAATCCTTCAGCACCGCCATCATGCCAAGGCCAAGCAGATCAACCTTGATGATCCCCAGGTCGGCACAGTCTTCCTTGTCCCACTGAACAACCGTGCGCCCCGGCATCGACGCGCGCTCCAACGGCACCACGCAGTTCAACTGGCCCTGGCAGATCACCATGCCGCCCGAGTGCTGCCCCAGGTGTCGTGGCAAATTCTGAATCCGCATGCAAAGCTCGAGATACTTCGCGATGCGCGGATGCTTCAGATCAAATCCGGCGTGATGAAATGAATGCGCCATGGTGTCCGTCTTGCCGCGCCACTCCCACTGGCTCACCAGGCCGGACAGCCGTCCCAGCGACTCCGTATCGAAGCCCAGCGCCTTGCCCACCTCGCGCGCAGCAGACTTGCCGCGATAGCTGATCACGTTCGCAGTCATCGCGGCGCCAAGCTCGCCATACCGCTGATAGATGTACTGAATCGCCTGCTCACGCTTGTCCTCCGACGGCAGATCGAGATCGATGTCCGGCCACTCGTTGCGGCTTTCATTGAGAAAGCGTTCGAAGAGCAGTTCCATGCCTACAGGATCGACAGCGGTAATCTCCAGCGCGTAACAGACCGCCGAGTTCGCAGCCGAGCCGCGGCCCTGCACGAGAAATCCCTGCCGCTGACAGCAGCGCACGATGTCCCACACAATCAGAAAGTATCCGGCAAAGCCCAGCTTTGCGATCAGCGCAAGCTCGCGCTGCACCTGGGCGTGGGCCTTGGTCAGCAACCATCGCTTGCCGGCGACGCCATAGCGCTTGCGAGTGCCTTCCTCCACGCGCTTGGCTAGAAAGCTGTCCATGGTTTCGCCATCCGGTACGGGATAGTGCGGGAACGCATAGCCGAGTTTGTCGAGCGTGAACTGCAGTCGTTCACTAATGAGTTGCGTGTTGGCGATGGCCTCGGGCAGATCGCGAAAGAGGCTGCACATGGCAGAGGAGGATTGCAGAACACGCGCGCTGTTTGCTGCAAGCAGGCGTCCGGCGCGGTCGATCGGGGTGTGATGACGAATCGCGGTCAACACATCGAGCACGTCGCGATCCTGCTCCGTTGCTGCGCGCACACCGTGAGTGGCCACGATGGGAAGAAGTAGATTTGTGGCCATCGTCAGCAAAGCCTGATTGCGCGCTTCTTCATCGCGCAGTTGATGTCGTTGCAACTCGACGAAGAGATTGCCTGGTCCGTAGATTGCAGCAAGTCTGTCTGCGATCTTGTGCGCTGCATCTCTACCACCTTCGGCCAGAGCAGCAGCAAGTGGTCCCTCGTCACCACCGGTCAGGCAAATCAATCCGGCCGAGAACTCGGCAAGATCGTCGAGCGTGGCCGCGCCTTCAGTCTTGGTTGCTTCGCGCATCTTGAAGCGCGTGATCAGCTGGCATAGATTCTGATAGCCCGTTTGTGAGGTACAAAGCAGAGTAATGCGTGCTGGTTCATCCTGCACCGCATGAGGCAGCCATGATGGCGGTTGCAGCCTGCGGCCAAACGAAGAGACGGCAATCTCAGCGCCAATGTGCGCTTTCACGCCACAACGTTTGGCCGCGGTGTGAAAGCGCGCCGCTCCATAAACGCCGTTGCGGTCGGCGATTGCCAGCGCGGGCATCTCCAACGTGGCCGCGCGTCGGCAAGCGACTCCGGCGTGGAGGCCGCCGCCAGAAAACTGAAGGCGCTGGATGCGTGCAGTTCGACGTAGGAATCATCAGTCAAGCAACGCCTCCAGCCGCCACTCGGCACGCAGACAGTCGTGCACCAGCAAGAAGCTTAGGAGCTGTCCGCAACTGTCTCGGGCCATCACATCCCACTCTTCCTGATCCCATGCATCTACAGACCACCATGCGCCGCTCGAACGCCATGGGCCATAGGCTGCGGTCACGCGGAAGGAATCGTAGAGATCGCGAAAGAAGCCGGGCTTGCCCTCTGCCAGCATCATCTCCAACGTGCGCGGTGGTCGAACCCGGCGCAGAGCAGCGCGTTCCAGCGGAGCCGTTTGCGTTTTGCCCGCAGCATCCGCGCGAAAGGGATCGAGATGGAAGCTGGCCGGCCGGTTCGAGTCTTCCAGCACCGGCGTCCCTACGCGATCTTCACCAACCATCGCCTTGATGCGCGCCAGCGTCACATCCAGCCGCGCCGATTCAGGCGTCTGCGGAGCAAACAAACCCATCTGCACTTTGCTGGTCTCGCCGGGCTCGGCGTGCAGCGTCATAGCAAGGACTGGAGCTTGCGGAGGATGCGCGGCCAGCTCCATCTGCAACAGCTTCAGCAAAAACCTTTTGTCCTGCGAGGGCAGTGCGGGGCGCACGCACAATGACTGCGGTAGCGCGCCTTCCAGTACCAACTCTGCTGTGAGTGTGGCCAACGCCAGCGCGTGTGCCATGGCGCGATCAACCAAACAGTCCAACATGCGTGCAACCATGAAAAGCAGTCCTTCTTCCTGCTCTACCGGCGTGTCGAACTCGTAGACTTCGCGCAATACAAAGGTTACCTCGATGGGCTGAAAGGTGTGGCTTGCCGCGCCACGCGCCATGGCCTGCCACTCTCGCGCACGAACGCCCAGCCGTGAAATCAGCTCCGATTCGGGTAGCGCCGCCAGATCCGCAAAGCTGCGAATGCCCCACATCTCAAACTTTTCCTGCTGTTCAAAGCTCAGATCCAGAGCCTTCAGCGGCAGATGGGCCAGGGTCTCCGCTTCTGCGCCC
>PKWK01000406.1 GCA_003133205.1 Granulicella sp.
TCCATGCCGAGTTCCTTGGCCGCCGCCTCCACGTTATTTGCCAGCCGCACGCAGTTTGCACATCCAGATCCGAGTATTTGCAGTGTTGTCATGATTGTTTCTCCAGTGTGTTCCGTTACATCAAAACGTTGAACAGATAGCCGACGGTGAGGATTCCCACCGCCACGACGCCAACGAAGGCCGCAATCAACTGTGGACGAAGGACCTTGCGCAGGATTATGGTCTCCGGAAATGACAGGCCGATGACCGACATCATGAAGGCGAGTACCGTCCCCAGAGCCGCGCCCTTCTGTAACAGCGCCTGCACAATCGGGATGATTCCGGCGGCATTCGAATACATGGGAATGCCGATCAGCACCGCCAGCGGAACCGACCACCACGTGCCCTTGCCCATGATGTGTGCCATGAAGTTCTGCGGCACATAGCCATGAATGCCCGCACCCACGGCGATACCGGCGATCACGTAAGGCCACACCTTGCCCACGATGTCTCGCACCGCCTCGCGACCCAGGTGGATTCGCTCAGCCCAGCTAAGCGTAGCTCCGTCGTCCGTGCCGTCGCCCATCTGAGCCTCATAGACCCATGGCTCTACGTACCGCTCCATCTTCAGGCGGCCGATGGTCCAGCCAGCGATCATCGCAATCATCAGGCCGGTACCTGCATAAATGGCGGCCACACGCCAGCCGAAGAGGCCGAAGAGCAGTACCAGAGCGACCTCATTGATCATCGGAGCAGCGATCAGAAANNAACACGTTTCCGACCGATTCGCGAGTGCCTGCAAGGATGGCCCGTGTGTGCTGAGGAGTGAAGAACGATCGCACGATGCCTACGCCAAAGACCACCAGCAGGAGCAGCATCAGAACTTTTGGAGTTTCAAAGACCATGAACTGGACTGCGGAGCCTAGTCTCGTGACAGGAGAGCAATGCAGAACCGTGAACGCAAGCCAGTCCGCGAAGGCGCTTAGGCGGTGATAAATCAACCACCAAACGATGAGCCCAACTCCGATCAACATAGCACTGCGAACGGCGGATTCGTGTGATGCCTTCTGCTTCGCTAAATCCCTGACTTCACTAGCATTGCTGACCTGAATTGCCATGGCCCTACCTCTACAAAAGACCCCTATACCGCATTGCTCGAACCAACGTCATTGCGTTGCACCACCCACACGCTCGCCGCTACGAGGCGCATCGCGGTTGATTGTGTCACTCCGAGAAACCACCGGATTCTGACTATGGTCCGGGAAGATGTAATTGGCGAGCCGTTCAACTGTGACGGCCTGGTCCGGTGGCGTGTTCAGCAGCTTCCGGCTGTATTCGGCGGCGCCCTGTTCAAAGTGGTCGATCTCTACGGGCGCGACATTCTCGCCCCGCGCCCGGCGGGACCGGATAGATTGCTCGAGGGCCGCAAGCTGCGCAGGATAAACGCCCGGTCGCAGTGAAACCCGCACTGCTTTGCCTGTCGAGATGCGCTGGATTACGAAGCCATCGCCGACCGAATTGTCCAGCACAAGCGTCCCCTGATTTAGACGTGCGCCCGTCATCCACGCGCCAGCGTCGGCCCAACAGGGGCCATTCTTCGAGACTGCCCGCACATCCGTGCGATCCACAACCCCATCTGGAAACAGATCACGCAGCGCTGCGCCCAACTCTACCCACGCCGTCACCAGACCATCGCAAAGGTGGCCGTGCATCCGCGCCATGTCTTTCAACGTGATGCTCTTAGGGTGGAGATTACGTCGGCCCAGTGCGTGTCTGTATCCACCACAGTAAGCGGCTGAAGATAGCGTGCGCTAGCGGCCCACTCAGGATAGAAATCGTCTTGGTCTGGTTGTTGCGCATCGAGGCCGACCGGGGTTGCACCCATGACTGTCACAAGACAGAGCGCGGCGAACCATACAACGAAGCGGCGGCGGTGCGGGCGACGGCGGATACTTAGAGAGGGTCGAACAACTTCGCAATCGTAATTTGGAGCTTTAGCTAGCCTATTCATCTCAGTCTTTCTTTGAGAACCTGCGTCGCACAAGTGAAGAAGTTGCAGACACAAGGCGTCAGTAACCGGTAGTACACTGTGGTCCCCTCGCGTCTGTCCTCAACAACGCCGTGTGCACGGAGCAGAGCCAGATGCTTCGACACGGTCGACAGGTCGCCGCCGACGAGGTCCCTCAAATCTCCAACCGAGCACTCCCCGCGACTCAGACGGTCGACAATCATCAAGCGGGACTCATTCGCCAGCGCCTTGAGCATCTTTGCCTGTTGCGTGAATATCGCGCGATTCTCCATAACCGTTGTTATATGCCTAGTTGGCCATGTATGCAAGTATTCTATGCGCGAGATCGGGCTACCGCAGGGGAAGCAGCAAAATATGATGAGCGATCATCGCCGATGCCCTCTGGCAGCTGCTCTTTCGATCCTGATCCTTGTGGAGGCGCAGTTGGGGTCCTACTGCTTTGTTTCTTAGCCCACAGGTTGCCGACTAGGCTGGCATCGACCGGAGGGCCACCGTGCAGAGCGTAATAGTCGGGTCGGTAAAGGCTGGGGAAGCAGGAGAGAGAGCGCTTCCGGAGTTTACGAAGTCGAATGAGGAGCGGGTGGTGGCCTAAGACGGGCGACCTCGACCCGGGTACTGCTGGAGCACTTCCCTAGCCGAGGCCATATCCGCTTAGACGTAAATGTTCATTCTGCGACAGGCCACTAGTTACACCAAAGGCTGCTAAAGGTGAATCCATCCGGCACGGATAAGCGACAGAGACCCCACGGCAACGACGATCCACAGAAGAATGCCCTGCAGCAGCGGCCGAACGCCGACCTCTTGAAGCGTTTTCTTCGAGAGGCCCGTTCCGATCAGGAAGAGCGTGACAGTCAAGCCAATTACCCCGAGATGCTTGAGACTTGGATAAAGCATATGGAATGTGTGTACGTAGGTATTGGCCACTGCTGCCAAGCAAAAGAGCAGGATGAACCAGGGCCATTGGATCCGCGCCTTGCTCTTCTTGGCCATAGCGGTTCCGACCGACAGAGGCACGATCCATAGAGCCCGCGCAAGCTTGACGGTTGTGCCGACGGCAAGGGCCACTGCGCCGAACTTCGCTGTCGCGCCAACGACGGAACTTGTGTCATGAATGGCGAGCGCCGACCAGAGACCGAACTGGGTTTGGGTCAGGTGCAGCGCCGTTCCAATCGCGGGAAACGCGAGCAAGGCGACCGAGTTGAGCAGGAATACGGTCCCGAGAGAGACGGCGATCTCCTCTTCGCTGGCGTTGGTGATGGGCGCGATCGCGGCAATGGCGCTGCCACCGCAGATCGCCGTGCCCGCCGTGATGAGAAACGAGGTTCTTTGCTTCACGGCCAGCAGTCTTCCCAGCCCCCAGCCCAACAGCATGGCGAAGCTGATGCTACCTGCGGTGTAGAGGAATCCCGTCCTGCCGACGTGAAGAACCTGCTGTAGATCCATGCCGAATCCAAGGCCTACCACGGATGCCTGTAGAAGAAGCTTGGAGAGCTGTCTCGCTGCGAGGTGAAACGGGTGAACGAAGGAGAATCCGTAGATGATGCCGCCCACCAGTGCAACGGGAGGCGACACGAGACCACTCGCCGCGAGGATCATTCCGATGAAGAATATATTCTTGGACACACATCCAGTGTTGCCGAGGACTTTGCCCACGTCCAAGCAGTAGTTCTCATGCCGCATTTGCGTAACTTATGGGAGGATACGGGCTATTACCGCCTGGTTCTGATCGATGATCTTTGCGCGCCTGCGCGTGAGAACAGGAACCTGCGGAATTCCTGAGCCAGCCCCTGCGGCTCCGGACCGGCTGCGTATGCAAGCAGGAACTCCCGCTTGATGCGCAGTCCTTCAATCTCGACAGTCCTGAAACTGTTGTCGAGTCGCAAATCTTTGGCAATCGCCCAGCGCGAGACGAATCCGATTCCGAGCCCGGCCTCCACGGCGGACTTGATAGCCTCGGTTGAATCGAGTTCCATCACAATCCGCAACGAACCCAGCTTGACGCCGTGCCGTGCCAACGCCATCTCAACTACTCGGCGCGTGCCGCTCCCGCGCTCGCGCATGAGCAACGGAGCAGCGGCAATCTCAGAACATGGGATGGATTTGAGTTCGGCCCACTCGTGCGCGGCCGATACGATCAATACCAACTCATCTTCCAGAAACGGCTCTGTCTTTACGTCGCGGCTTCGTGCTGGCCCCTCGATCAACCCCAGCGCGATCTTCTGCTCTTCCACTGCCTCAACTATCTGTTCTGTGTTGCCGCTGATCATGGTGGGGTGAACGCGAGGATGCTCGCGCGAGAACTCTCCCAGCAGACGAGGCAACACATACTGGGCGATGGTTGTGGAGGCGCCAAGAGCGAGTTGCCCTGCGTGGTCTCCGCTCAGCGCGGCAATTTCGTGTTCAGCCTGGACGAAGAGCGCATTCGCCTGCTGAGAATATCCCAGGAGGACCTTGCCAGCCTCGGTCAAGGCGATACGCGCTCCGGTGCGATCGAAGAGTTGGACGCCGATGTCTTCCTCCAGCGTCTTGATCTGGAGACTGACCGCTGGCTGCGTCAGGTACAGTTCTTCCGCAGCCTTGCGAAAGCTGTGCTGTTCCGCAACTGCCCGAAAGACGACCAAGCGAAAGTTGTCGAGACTCGCCATGGAACGATTAGAACATCGTTGCATGGCACACGATGCGAGTCGCCGCATACCACCGGAGGGTGCCTGGACGATCTATCCGCTCAGGCATGTTAGATGGCCATTTCGCTCGTTGTCAGTTCGATCAAGATCTCAGGCGGCGACAACAGCGTGTTGTGGATCAGGCAGCGATGTACAGCGCGCATGATCCCCGCGTTCTGGTCCTCGGTGAGGGAGACCGGGCATATGACATTGACCTTGAAGTTGCCGAGCCGGGAAGGCTGCATCAGCTTATCAGCGGTCACCTTAACCTCCACGCCGGTTTCCGCGAGATTACGGGCCTTCAGATACTGCACGGCATAGAAGGCGGCACAGGAGCCCAGGGACGCGAGCATCAACTCCGGAGGCGTCATCCCAGTGTCATTGCCTTCATTCTCAATCGGCTGGTCGCATAGGATCGTGTGGGACCGCGCCTGAATGGCAAACTTTACTCGTTCAAGATGTTTGATCGTTACCTGCATGGCAGTCATTACCTCTCATAGAGATAAAGACACGTGAGAGGTACTTCGTTACAGCAATGCGGACATTTTTTCTGCGCTTGGCATCCCCAGCAGGCGGAGGTATTCCTGGGTCAGGATCG
>PKWK01000325.1 GCA_003133205.1 Granulicella sp.
GGTCGCGCCAGCGGTGCTGGGGGGTTTCCTGATACCCCTTATGATCGGGGCCAGGGATGTCGCCTTCCCGAAGATCAATCTCCTGAGCTGGTATCTGTTCGTCTTCGGCGGCTGTTTTGAGTTATATTCCATGATCTTTGGTGGGGTTGATACGGGATGGACCCGCGGGGTGCAACATGCGACGGGGAAAGAGTGAACTTGCCGCTCTTTTCGGAAGACACACCAGAAGGAAACAAGGAAACGGCACGAATATCGCTCCCCGAACAGACCGGCCAGGTTTGGCATGTTTATCTGCCGGAAGTGCGTCCAGGGCAACTGTATGGCTACAGAGTTTACGGTCCTTACGAGCCGGCACGCGGTCATCGTTTCTACCCGGCCAAGCTTCTGCTAGATCCCTATGCCAAAGCCATCGCCGGTGAGATCCGGTGGAGCGACGTACTTTTCGGCTACACGCCGGGTCATCCGGATGCTGACCTCTCTTGCGACGGCCGCGACAGCACCGCGAGCATACCAAAGTGTATGGTTGTGGATGATCGTTTCGATTGGAAGGATGACACCCACCCTCAGACTCCTTGGAACAAGACGGTCATTTACGAGATGCATGTCAAAGGGTTTACAGCTCGCCACCCCGAGGTCCCGAAGGAGTTGCGCGGAACCTATGCTGGCTTGGCGTTTCCAGCGATTATTGATTGCAATTCCACGTTGAGCCGGTCTCTGAAACTTGGTCCGGCTGGCATGAACAACTGCCGAAGCAACTGCCTGGGGAAGACGACCCAAGGCGAAGTCAACTTGCAGAAGTTGGCAGAAAGATAATCGCGAGGTTCTTCGATACTGCTCTTTCGCAAGATATTTCTGTCTCTGACGGATTTCACTAAGACCCGATCAAATTTCGCTCTCGAATCGCTTGAGCGAGCCTGAGCTCTTGTTCGTGTACATCGTGGGAGTCGAATTCCAGGAGACCTCTGGATTCCTCTGGAAGAATGCACGACGTACTCTCGTAGAAAATCGTAACGGTTTGATCGCAGCCGTGATGGGATCCCATGCCGATGGCGGTACAGCGCGCGGCGCGATGCTCGCTGAGAACCGGGAACTCACACGGGGCAGTGTGCATCAACGACGGCTGGCGGAGTCGGAATGTCCTTCGCGGCACCCGACAACCTCAACTTGCGAGACTCCCCGATCTCAGTTGCCGGCAGTTGGGGTATTCACCGGCTGCAACTGAAGTACTTGAGGACAACTGTTCTGGATCGAAGTACAAACAGACCATTGCCAGGGTAGCCTGATCTCACCTACTAAAGGTGGGTGTTCACAACTATCAATATCTTGTGCGGGGAAGCCTGATATTCCGGAAAACCCGCCATTGAATTGAAGGGAGTGAGAACGTGTACATGTCAGCCTCCTTCATCGCGGCCCATGTTTGTGTGTGTGCATTCAACATCGGGGAGGATGGCGACCTTGTTCTTGACCGTGCGAAGTGATGCGACGATTGGGCATGATCTTCAACGACTTTCTGCCGAGAGCTGGATAACTAGAGATGATGCCATTGAAACGAGTGGCTTGGAATCGATGGCACTCTAACGCACGATCCAGACGGGATATGTCAGACTCATCATCGAAATGAGTAGAAATGATCCGTTGCTGTGGAGGCGAATTGAACGAACCTTCATAGATTGATGTGTATCGTGATGGCAATCAGCATTGGGTTGCGAGAGTGAGGCCACAATGGTAACTGAAACATGGAGGATCTGGACTCTGAGTAATGACACAACTGCAAGTGCGTACCTTGCCGTCAGTCTGTTTCGAGGTGTTTCCGTTATTCTCTCTCGCTTTGCTTCCCTTGGAGAACTTGCCAACGTGATGGAGATCCTTCTAGCGGCAGCAACCGCGGTTATGGGTGCCTGTGGTGTCCTTGTGTGTTTGGGTCGGGACGTTTGTAATATCGATGCTTCCCCAACGGGCGAAGAATACAGATTGCCTGACGACGACCGATGCGCTCGGCCTATTTTCTCTTGGGAGGAACATGCCGAAGTCAATGTCAGACTTGAGGAGAGATACCCTCGTCCTCTGCATAGATACCGGTGTATCGTGATGATCCAGGGTTCTGAAAAAGACGCTCTGGAGAAAGGACAAGAGGCGTGGCATGTCGGAGGAGACTATGAACGGTGATACGCACCTGCGGGGCGAACCGGGCGACTTGGTTAGCGAAAGTATTTACCGATTGAGGTATCTGAGAGGATCAGCCCACTGCAAGAGGAAATCGAGCAAATTGGCAGAGGGGTGATCCCAAGGTTCCTTGAAACTGTTCTTTGACGAGGCAGTTTTCGCCGGCGGATCCACTGAGTTCTGAATGACTGCGAGGTTGTATCGCGTGTCCGGACTTGGAGTCTTGTTCTTGTATATGGTGGGAACGGCACTCCCTGCCCTCCGTCGCATCACGGTGAGAGAAGCCAATGGAGCAGTATGAATCGATTCCACGGATGGTACTGCCGATCGGGCCACTGGAAGCGGAAGATAAAAGATAAGATTCTTCCATGGACCCTTCGGGATCTGGAACTCGGGGATTCAGTTTTGGAGATTGGCCCTGGACCCGGTGTCACAACTGATTGCCTGCGACATCTTGTGAAGAGCGTCGAGTGCCTTGAGATCGATTCCGAGTTGGCGAGTTCCCTTGGGCATCGCTTGCTCGGGACGAATGTCCATGTGCGACCTGGAGACGCTACCGCAATGCCGCACGGCGACGGCTTGTTTTCCGCAGTTGTCTCGTTCACGATGCTCCACCACGTGCCCTCATTCTTACTGCAGAATCAGCTATTCGCCGAAGCGCATCGAGTCCTCAGGCCGGGAGGGTTTTCGCGGGTGTGGACAGCTTGCCATCCCCACTGATGCGCATCATCCACCTTGGCGATACGATGGTCCTCATCGAGCCTGCCACTCTGGCTGGCCGGCTTGAATCTGCCGGATTCTCGTCGATTGGCGTTGAATTAGGCGCCGGGTGGTTTCGCTTTTCAGCGAGACGTCCCTTTGACGGTTAGCATCGATTATCCTTGCGAACCGCTGGTGCCGTTCCGTACTTCCTATGAGCCCGCATGGTCTGTGCAGCGAAAGCAACAAACCGATCAAGATTGGGAATCAACAGAACAATCGAAACAGGCTGAATACCGTCTTAGAAGATATCGAAGCGAGTGCGGTCAATAAAAGAGCACTGGATATAAGTGCGTCTGAATAGTTTGCACGTACCATTTCAGGGTACAGAAATACCTAATCCGCCATCCATCCTTTCCAAGAACACTGTGAATTGCATTTTCTCGAGTCCGGAGTGACCAAAGTCGCTGTCATCTTGTTTGACGGTCTTCTAAAGTTCAGTTCAAGGAGCTAGTCATGACTACAACCACACAGACCGTTCGCGAAATTGCTTTGGAACAACCATCCTCGATTCGGGTTTTCGAACAATACGGAATTGACTACTGTTGTGGTGGCCGCAAACCACTCGCTGAGGCGTGCACCGCTCGAGATATTCAAGTTGGCGCAGTGATCGCCGCACTCGAAGCCGCGGCACAGTGCCCTGCTTCAAACGCGGAAGATTGGTCGAAGGCATCGCTGGAAGGTCTGAGCAGACATATTGTCGCTACGCATCATGCCTATGTAAAGAGAGAGCTTCCGCGGCTGGCGATTTTGGCACAGAAGGTTGTCGCGCGCCACGGCGCGACCAGGGTTGAGTTGCCCGTGATTCAGTCGAAGCTGTCTCAACTCGATGAGGAGTTGAGCCCGCACCTGGCAAAGGAAGAACTCGTCCTGTTTCCACATATTGCCAAACTAGAGCGCGCCATCAACGATGGTGGCTCGAAGCCACAAGGCTGCTTTGGCACGGTTGCCAACCCAATTGCCATGATGACCCAGGAGCACGACGCCGCAGGAACCTTGCTTGCGGAGATTCGTGATTTGAGCCACAACTTCATCCCCCCTGAAGGTGCTTGCCCCACCTATCATGCCTTCTACGATGGGTTGGATGAGTTTGAGCAGGATCTTCATCAGCACATTCATTTGGAGAACAACATCCTGTTTCCTCGCGCGATCGACCTGGAAAGAGCTTCGGCCTGATGAGTGATTATCGGCGGGAGTCTCACATTCCAGATGCAAGTTCACGGCCGGCTGGGGCGATTCGCATCACACTCGCCGCTCCCGGTATTGCAGATGGCCCGGCGCTGGTGAATACGGCTATCAACGACGATGACGAGCGGCGGAGCACTCAATTCTGGCAGACGAATCTGCCACGCGCGGTATATATGGATCTGCGGTCCCATGCAAATGACGCGACGCATCCTGGAATGTGAGGAGTCAAGTAAAACCAGATCTCAAGAGCGTCCGCCTGCGTAACCACCACACAAAGAATGCCAAGGAGGCTTGCGATTCTCCGGTGGCAATCCTTGAGCATGCCAATCGGATCATCGAACCCGCTGTCCGGCTTTGCACCAATCTGGATTCCCATGGCTGTTCCTTTCCCTCTCTATTCTCTTCGCTTCGTGATATTGTCGTCTATTCAGCAGCTATTGCCTTCTTCATGCACCCCGAAGCAGATGAATGTGTTGATTTGCGGAATCATCACCCCAGGAGACAACGGTTCTTCGTTCGAGTGCAGGGACCAAAGGCCCAACTGCTAGAATCTTCGAGTGACTTCTGATCGCACCGATCTCGCCGTAGCCCTTGGGGAAACCGCGCTTCTGTCAAGCCTGACGCCGGAGGAGTTGAAAACGCTTGCTGCGCGCACAGTCCGCAAGCTATTCAGCGCAGGCGAGTTGCTCTTCTCCGAAGGCGAGCCTTGCAATGGCTTACACATCATTGCACGAGGTAAAATTCGTATCTTCAAGACCTCGGTGAGCGGCCGGGAACAGGTTCTGGCAGTCAACGTTCCGGGCGAGTCGATCGCCGAATTGCCAGTCTTCGACGGAGGCCCTTTTCCGGCTTCGGCCTCAATCGTCGAAGATGCGGAAATTGCCTACATCTCGCGGCGCGATTTCCAGGCGTACTGCATGGAGCATCCAGAGGTCGCACTCAAAGTGCTCCAGGTGGTGGGCTCCCGCTTGCGGCGCCTGGTGGGGATCATTGAAGAATTGTCGTTTACCACGATTCGCCAACGGTTGATCTCGGCTTTGCTCAAGCTCGTCCGTTCGTCGTATTGCACCACTCACTGGATCAGAGACCTCGCCAGCCGTTCTGACTAGCACAGTGGCTAGAATTCGGCCGGCGTGATGGGACATAATCCGCCGCTAATCTTCCAGAGCCTTGCTATTTGCCCAAACCGCACCTGATCTTCGAAGGGAGAACGGCCAGATCATTGCACCGTCAATGGATGGAAATACGAAGCTGGGTCAGGGAGCGCGCCGTTTGCTTCGAGCCTACTCCAGCCACGCACAAGCTTCTATCACGTGTTCGACAAGCCGGGTACATATAATTATGTCTGCGTCGTGCACGAAAGTAGCGGCATGAAAGGAACTGTTATTGTCAGGCCGGGGCTATTGCTCGCTTCGGGAAAGAAATGACTAACCAGTCACGCAAGACGGCTAATCCTGTATCCAATGATTTGGGGTCAGATGAGGTGGCGCTGCTGGGCATGTGTGACTGCCTCGAGTCGATTATGCGTTCTCAGCTTTTGATTGATGTGGTGAAGATGATTGCGCAGGGTTTGCGGACTGATCCCAAGCGCCTTTGCAATGCGCGGAGCACTGCCTCCTGTCGCGAACTTCCTGAGGATCTCGAGCTCATGGGACGAGAGAGGGGCAATAGGCGCGGCACCCGTAATCGTGTCCTCCAGAGCAGACACCTCCCTGGATATGTCACTCATACGGCGGAATACTTCCTCTCTCTTCTTCTGGGCACTGATGTCATGTGCAAGATGAACAAGGAGTGTATTGCCCGTCCGTCGGTTCAAATAGGAAATAAAGGAAATATTCACCCATATCCGTTCTCCGGTGCGAGTTGTTGCATTCAGATCGAAATTAGGTAATAAATTAGGCAATTTGGTCGACTGCTTACCCCATTGCAACTTCGCGCAGTGATCACTGCAGACTTCCGTGCCCAAGGCCCCTACGCCGTGGAGGACCATCGAGCAAGTCTTGCCGATCACCTCCTCTGCAGGATAGCCGAATAGGGATTCGGCCGCATGATTCCAAAAGCAAATCTCACCCGACTCCCGGACAGCGAAGACCGGATCCAACGTATTATCGAGAAAGGCAAACAATTCTGCTTCGAGCATTTTCACATCCTTAGCGAGCGTCTCTGCAGACCCCTCCCGGTACCATTGAGAAGGGACTTCTCTGTGTTCTGGAAGCCATAAGCCGTCTTCTCTGGTCCAGAACCAGGATCAAACACGGCGGAACCTTAGGTCCGAGTCCACATGCAGAATAGTAGGAATGATAAACGCGCGTGCCCTGTCACGTATTGACAATCGTTCCTTTGCTCCCACGCCAATGTCTTTTACCCTAGATGTCCGCAACTAATCTTGGCAAAACTGCAACAGAATCAATAGGTTAAGCTGTTTTTCCCTGCACGTGCTTGGTGGCAAGTGCCTTGTGGTCATCGGTTTGTGGAGAAGTTAATAACGGGACTTAGCAATGATCGTCGCTTCGGAGCTTTTGCGCCCGAAAAGTTAATTGGTTCCAAAAAGAGCGTCAGCCGATATCCACGGTGACCGCTTCTGATCATTTGATGGTGGGAGGGAACACACTCGGATCCCGTGTTTCCAGTTTGGCTGCTCTTTGCAAACAGACTTTGAGCGGGTTTGCTCGCGAAGGAAGGTCTCATCACGCCTTCATACTGTGCAAGAACGGTTGTACTCCGTGGCGTTGTGTGACTAAAGTCCCTGCAACTGATCGTGAAGAGGGCCAAACTGACATCAAAGGAGTTTCATTATGGCCGCCGCCTCCCATACCGTCCGACAAATTGCAATTGATCAGCCATCCGCCATTGATGTGTTCGATCGCATGGGCATTGAATATTGCTGCAACGGGTGGAAGACATTGCAAGATGCATGCTCCGAGATCGCAATATCNNATTCTGCGCGTCCTTCGGAACCAACATGGACGAGTCAGGGAAGAGCTCCCAGTTCTACAAGGAATTGCGGCAACCGAGGCAGATCACTATCGTGCCCGGCACCCAGAATTGGCGGTGATCGACGAGTTGTTGCAGAAGCTTTCCTTGGAACTTACAACTCACCTGGCCGAAGAGGAAGTCACCTTGTTTCCGGCTTTGCTTGAGCTGGAGTTGGCGTA
>PKWK01000131.1 GCA_003133205.1 Granulicella sp.
GACATCCGGGTTGTTGTAGTCGAGTTGCCGCTTGCCGACCCATCGATCACCGGCGTAATAGGCAGCGGCCACAAGCCTCAGATCACCGTGGAACTCCCACATCAGCGTGGTCACATAGCGCGTTCCTGCCGCAATGTTCTGCTCCGGATCGAAAGGCTGGTAAGCGCCAAAGCGCCGTGCAGTGGTTGGCATCAGTTGCATCAGGCCGAGAGCGCCCTTGCTGGACACTGCGCGAGAATTCCAGCGCGACTCGACATCGATCAGTGCGGCAACCAACTCGGCAGGTACGCCGTAATGGCTGGCGTAGCGCCGCACGCAGTTCTCAGCAAGAGCAGTGTTCGCCTGCCCCCAGCCAACCTGGGGAATGAGCAGAAGAAGTGCAAGCAGCCATTTCAAAGCGCAGCACCTCCTGAGATTCCGAGATCCTCTGCATACCGCGCCCCATCGACAAGCAAACTTTGAAATCCTTCGCGCAGCAGCAGATGGCGACGGTCTTTTTCGGTCTTGGCCAGAAAGGGAAGTAGAACATCCCGCTGTTCTTCCGTCACATGATCGCTGCCCATCAACCGCAGCGCATTGGCGAAGTCGATCATCTCCGAGACCGACGGCGGCTTCTCCAGCGAATAGTTGCGGAACGAACGTGCAATGCCGGCAATCTCGCGGTGAAAACCCATGGTCGCCTCTGGAGTTCGGCTGGCGATGATCTCCGCCTCCCGCTCCGGCGTCGGATGCTCGACCCGCACATACAAGCTGCGCCGCCGGATCGGGTCTCCCAAGCGCCGTTCCTCATTACTGGTGAGGACCACGAACGGAATGCTTCGAGCCTCGACCGTCCCAAATTCAGGAATCGAGAGCTGCCAGGCTGAAAGGATCTCAAGCAGCAAAGCCTCAAAACCTTCGTCCACCTTGTCGATTTCATCGATGAGCAACACGCAAGGCTTCTCGCATTCGAGAGCCCGCATGAGCGGGCCGGGCCGAAAGAAGTCGCGGCCCTTGAGGTTGGCCTGCAACTCGCGCCAGCTCCCCGCCCTTCCATTCGTGTCCTGCCCCTTCGAGAACTCCATATAGAGCCGCTGAAGGCTCTCATCGAAGCGGCCAATGGCCTTATCTTCGGTGACGCCGCGGTAGCATTGAAGCCGCTCGATGTGCGTCTCGGCCGCCTGCGCAACCGAGACTGCCAATTGTGTCTTGCCACTCCCCGCAGGCCCTTCGAGCAGCAGCGGCTTTTGCAACTTGGCAGCCAGGAAGACGATCCGGGTCATCACCGGATCAATGAAGTACCCGGTTGCCTTGAGCCGCTCCGTCAGTTCGTCGAACGATTCAAACATCCTGCCCCCTATTCGTCGGTGACAGGCTCGCTCAGGTTGCCAACTCGGTCAAATCCCAGGAGTGCTTCAGACCGAGGGTTGATTCAGACGCGATACGGGCGATTGAAATCACCCGTATCGGCTACGCAGAGATTGCAAACTTGCTCCGCATAGCGCTTCTCACCGTGAATCTGCGCCCATTTCCGCCGGTAGGGAGTTCCGCGATCCAGCCTTCGATGTCTTCCGTTCGGTATCGGACAAGAGGACCAACCTTCAGGTACTGCGGACCCTCTCCGCGAAGTCTCCAGCGTCTCAGGCACGCAAGGCTTACCTGTAGCATTTCAGAAACCTGAACTTCCGTAAGAAGTGCATTCATATACTCTCCTTCATGCGTGGGGACCGATCGATCAATGTGAACGAGACCTTAATCGACGTCAATATCTCGGTCAAATCGAATGCCTCACAATTCGTTGATTCATGGACTAACCGTTTTCCGGGTGTTTGCCGCGCTGAGCGAGGGCTGCATCGAGTGCATCCCGTTTGGCATTCATTCGAATGTGGCTGTAGTGCCGCAGCATCTGCCGCGAAACGTGTCCGGCAATCTGCATGATGGTTTCGTCCCCCGCGCCGCTTTCCGCCAATTCGGTGATGAGTGTGTGTCGGTTGTCATGCCAACGGCCTTTCACTTTGGCGTTTTTTCGGATGCTGTTCCAAGCGGTCTTCAACGATGTCACGTGGCGCGCTGGATCCGAGGGCATGGGCCGGCCAAACGCGAACAGATACCATTGATCCTGAATATTTCCGAACCTTTCCTCGTACCAGGCACGATACAGAACAAGCGCGTCGTAAAGTTCCGAGTTCAGAGGAATCGTGCGGCCTTCCCCCGCTTCGCTTTTTGACCTTCCGACACGGAGAAATTTGGCCTTGAGGTCGATTTGTGCCCAGGTGAGAGTCTTGATCTCGGTATCTCGCAGAGCGGCGTTTCGAGCCAGCAAAAACGCTGCAAAGATGTGCGGACTCTTCGACTTCCTGGCCTGAGTGCGAAGGCTTTCCGTCTCCGTGTCGTTGAAGGCCTTGCCGATCCCGTTCTGGACAGGCAGTTTGAGCTGCTTGCTCTTCCTGAGTCGCGCCCGGATGATCTCCCCGGAGTCGCCGAGCATCTTCAAGAGAAAACGGACCTCTTCATTGATAGATTTCGGCGCAGCGCTCTCTCGTAGGCGGCTCTCCTGATAATGGAGGACCGAAGATTCGTCGATGTCCACAATCAGTTTGGCGCCGAGCAGGCGCGAAACATGTCCAAGAGCGTATTGGGCAAATGTGGCAGACCGGTACCGGAGTTCATAGCCATCCAGATACTCGTCAATGATCTCTCTCAGGGCTCGAATTCGTTGCTGGCGGGTCTCTGTGATGTTGTTAAATCCAGCCTCCAAATCCCGCCTTCGTTGCTTCTCCGCTTCCTTGGCTACCGTCTTTGATGTTGATTTTGTGGACTCCCGGATCAGGCGTCCAGCGAAATAGAACTTGTACCACCAGACATCCCCTCGTTTGAAGACAGCCATCCTAGCCTCCTGTTTCTGCGTGAGGCGCCGGCGCAGATGCGATCGGCGCAAGTGGAGAGTCAAGCAGGAGGTGGATTCGTGCAAATCGGCAAGACGCGATTCTGTTGAACGGGAAGAGGGAAGAGAAGTTTGAGGCGGGAGCCACAACGTTGAGCAGGATTGCTATCGATACCGCATCCATTTTGAAATAGCGTGGGCACAAAAATGGGCACAATCGCTGTTTTTCGAGGTTTTTCTGGATGCTTTTTGTTGCTCTAAGTTGTTGATTCTAATTGGCTCCTCAGGTAGGACTNNATGCTCTGCCATTGAGCTACTGAGGAGTGTTTTTACGCTGAATTGTCCACTACCAAGGTAGCAGAGAGTGCCCGGCGCGTCAAAAAAATTCAGCGGCGTTTGGGATTGAACCTGAGCCTGGCGTGGCGCGGCGGGCCTCTGCCGGAACGCCGGCGACGGCGATGCGATAGGCTGAAAACAGGAGGAGGACTAATGTCCCGAATTTCCCGGCTCGACCGCGGCGAAGTGACCCCTGAAATGGCCGCTCTCTACGACAAGGTCTTTGCCCTGCGCGGCAACGTGCCAAACATGTTCCGGGTGATGGCGCACCGGCCTGAAATCTTCTCCACCATGCAGGCGCACTTCGGCGCAGTGCTCAATACCGGCACGCTTTCCACGAAACTCAAGGAGCTGATCATCGTCCGCACCAGCCAGGTGAACGAGACGCCCTATTGCCTGGCCAGCCACACCATCCTGGCCGAGAAGCTGGGGTGGTCCGGCGATCAACTGGCCCACTTGGCCGACTGGCAGCAGCGGGAGGACTTTACCCCCGCCGAAA
>PKWK01000297.1 GCA_003133205.1 Granulicella sp.
TCGAACCACTTGGTCATCTCCATCGCCGGAGCGGACTTGCTCCCGCGCGCCATGGCGAAATACGTGGGCAGGTCCAAGTCTTCGAAATGGCGGCCGAATCGCGCGGGAATGGCGCCGACCAGCACGGCCGCATCCAGCACGTGGTCGTATAGCGAAAAATCATTCGACGGGATATGAACGATACCCGCCTCCGCTTGAATCCGCCAGCGGGCGGCGCGGAGTTCCCGGGCTGCCGCCTCCAACTCCTGGGAGCTCCATTCGCCAGACCAGAACCGCTCCAGGGCGACCTTCAACTCCCGGTGCAATCCGATGCGCGGATAACCGAGGTTGCCTGCCGCGATTGAATGTGTGCTCATGTTCGGACTTTGCTAGTAGAGTAGGAGAGAGGGCGACACCTTGTGGTGCGACCCACTCTCCCCTCGTCGAACCGGACAAGCGGATTTCCCGGCATCCGGCTCTCCTGAAAACGTCTCGCATCAGGCATGTGCAGGCAGTTGCACGGCTGCCAGCCTCTACAAGTTCACCAGCCCAAAACGCTGAATTTGCTCATAGAAACTGACCCCTTCCGGCGGTCGGAAGGGCCGTTGGCTGCGTCGTCTCAGGTGCTGCGTGAGACGATCGCGAACGTACCAGTTGACCCCTCGGAAGGCTTGGCGTGGATACCCAAAGTCAAAGTAGTTCTTCCAGCCCTTCAGGTGCCGGTTCACCCCCTCAATCAGTTGCGGGATCGGCTTGTAGCACTGCCGATGATTCGTCATCTCGTGCAGCTTTTCCCGCTCCTTCTTCAGGGCCTTCGCCGACGGACTCACATTTAAATACCTCCACCCGCGCCCTTTCAGGTCCTCGTGGTAGCGGAACGTGAATCCCAGAAAGTCCAGACTCGCTCCCTCTTCCTTCAGCTTCACCACCCGCGTCTTCTCCCGATTGATCTCCAATCCTAGCCAGCCTTCGAGATTCGATTCAATCCAGTCCGTCAGACGAGTCCCTTGATAGCGCGCCAGCACCACAAAATCGTCGGCGTAGCGCACCAACTTGGCCCCCGCCCATTGGGCCGGCCCATCGGCTCGATGAAACTGCTTGTCGAACCAATGCAGATACAAGTTACTGAGCAGCGGCGAAATCACCCCGCCTTGGGGAGTCCCCTTGCGCGGGCGACTCCATCGCTCCGGCTTGCCCTCCTCACCCGGTTCTACGACTGGGGTCTCCAGCCACATCCGGATCAACTTGAGCACACTCCGGTCCACCACTCGCATGCGCACGCAAGCCAAAAGCTTGTCGTGCGGAATCGAATCGAAGTAGCCTTTCAGATCCGCGTCATACACCGCTTGATACCCGGCCTTGACATGCCCGCGTATCTCTTCCAGCGCCTGGTGTGCCGACCGCCCAGGACGGAACCCATAGGAGCAATCCTCGAAATCCTCTTCGAAGATCGGCTCCAGGATCAGCAGGGCCGCCATCTGGACCACTCGGTCGCGCACCGTCGGAATGCCCAACGGCCGCAGTTTTCCATTCGCCTTCGGTATGTAGACGCGCCGTACCGCTTTCGGCGTGTAGGTCTTGGTGCGCAACGACTCCTGGATTTCGTCCAGGAATCCCTTCACTCCAGCTTCCGACGCTTCAATCTGTTCGATCTTGACGCCGTCCACCCCGGGCGCGCCCCGATTGGCGCGCACCCGTTTCCATGCCGCTTCCAGCACATCGCGCCGATAGACCCGGTCGTATAAAACGTAAAACCGGAACTTCGGCTCCTGCTTGGCCTTTTGACCCAGCTTCTGTCTCAGCAAAGAGAGTTTATCTGGCAGTCCGTCTCCACTCACCTGTTTATTCAGGGCTTCGATATGCAGCCATTGTTCCGTAGGGGGAATCTCTTCCAAGCGGTTCTCCTTTCCTCTTGCAGCAGCATTGTTTCCAGTGAGGCCCCTTCGCTCCACGGGCGTTACCCCGCTTCTTCACTACTACGAGCCTCTCCGACTCCCGGCCAGAGCCGTTCCCTCGGTTATTGATTCCCTCGGGGCGTTGCGGAGCCGACGACTCCACGCTCTGCCGGGTCTCCCAGGTTCCTCGACTGATCTATTCCTGCGCGCTTGTCCCCAATCACCCCGGAAGGTCCGGCGAGTGCTTGCTCATTGCTTCCCCGCCGATATCAGGCTTCATCCTATCTGGCGGACTGGCCACCTTCACTAGTGTCACGAGGCCGAATCGGGTTCGCTTGCGCTACGGCTCGCAGGTTTGCTTCCCCGGTTTCCACCAGCCGGATTGCTCCGACTCGCTCCGGATCGGCTACATGCACGAACGAGCAATTTACATGGTGAATTCCTTTCAATTCACAAGATCAGCCAGGCTTAGCCTGGTGTACCAGAATTCACAATTGGAAGCGCGGGGAAACGGCGCCGCAGTTCCTATTCAGCTCGGCACAAGATTTCAGATGCCTGGTGCGGGTTGGCCTTAGCTGGCGGGGTTTGTGTCGCAGCACCATGCACCATCCGGATCACTTCTTCTGGGCGGAATGGTTTCAGCAACAGATCGTATCCGCCGACGCTGAGCACCTCCGCCCACAGCGCGTCGTCCGCCAACCTGGAAGTCACAATGAACATCGGCGGCTTGGGCTCGCGAGCCAGGATATCCCAAAGTTGGCGCCAATCTCCGTCCGGCAAATCGCGGTCACAAATCACGATCGGAGGGCTTGTCCGGCGGAATGCGTCAATTGCTTCCCCGCCGGTGCCCGTCCATTGCAATTCCCACTTGCACGGGCCGATG
>PKWK01000147.1 GCA_003133205.1 Granulicella sp.
TGGCGATGAGTCATCGCGGACGTCTGAATGTCATGGTGAATATCGTCAGCAGGCGCCCTACCGAAATTTTTGCCAAGTTCGAGGATATCGACCCGCGGAGTGTACTTGGCAGCGGCGACGTCAAATATCACATCGGTGCAACTGGCCAGTGGAAAAGCGGCAATGGTAAGGAAGTCGATATTCATCTAGTGTCGAATCCCAGCCATCTGGAAGCTGTCGATCCGGTGGCCATGGGCCGCGCCCGTGCCAAGCAGAATCGCATTGGAGAAAAGGGGGAGGAATGTGTGTTGCCCGTGCTTGTCCATGGCGATGCGGCATTTGCGGGCCAGGGCATTTGCGCCGAGGCACTCAATCTAGCTTTCGTCAAAGGATTCTCGGTTGGGGGCAGTATTCACGTTATCGTTAACAATCTCATTGGCTTTACGGCTGGCCCCGAAGAGTCAAATTCCTCGCGATTCTCGTCTGACGTTGCGAAGCGGCTGCCCATTCCGATCTTCCATATCAATGCGGAGGATCCTGATGCGGTCATGCGCGTAGCAAAGCTTGCGATCGATTATCGCTACACGTTCCATAGCGACGTGGTTGTAGATCTGATCGGATACCGGCGTTACGGCCACAGCGAGATCGACGACCCTACCATTACGCAACCACTCCGCTATGCCAGAATCAAAGATCATCCTCCGTTGTACAAGATCTATGCAGAACGAATCGGGGTGGATCCCTCGGTGCGCGCAACCGAGATTCAGGCCAGGATGACGGAAGAACAAAGTGCGGCAGCACGGATGAAGAAGACCTCGGTGTTAGCCAACCTCCCTGGTTACTGGGCTCCTTATCACGGAGGTACCTGCAACTCAGCGGAAGCTCCGGAGACAGGCATCTCTACAGAGCGCATGCGGAAGATCGTCGAACTTCTGACCTCGTATCCAGCAGATTTTCACCTTCACCCCAAGATGAAGAAGCTGCTGGAGCAACGGGCCGAGATGGGACAGGGCAAACGCCTCATGGATTATGCGATGGCGGAAGCCTGTGCATTGGGCTCACTCGTCCTAGAGGGAACGCCGGTACGTCTCAGTGGTCAGGACAGCAAACGCGGAACCTTTAATCAGCGCCATAGCGTTCTAGTGGACGTTGAAACGGAGAGAAGTTTCATTCCCCTAGCCAATCTTGCACCGAATCAAGCCCGCTTCGAGGTCTACAACTCGATTCTGTCAGAAGCTGCTGTACTTGGATTCGAATATGGATTCAGCCGCGATTATCCAGAAGCGCTAGTGCTATGGGAGGCTCAGTTCGGCGACTTCGCCAATGGAGCACAGGTAATCATCGACCAATTTATTGCGGCTGGGGAAGAGAAATGGGGATTGCTGAGCGGCCTTGTTCTTTTGCTGCCTCATGGGTATGAGGGGCAAGGCCCGGAGCACTCCAGCGCCAGAATCGAGCGTTACCTGCAGCTGGCGGCGCACGACAATATTCAGATTTGCCAGCCTTCCACGGCGGCTCAGTATTTCCATCTGCTGCGGCGCCAGGCGATGCAGTCCTGGCGGAAACCTCTGATCGTCTTCACCCCTAAGAGCATGCTCCGTCGGCCGGAATCGGCCTCCCCGCTCAAAGATTTTGCAGCACGGGAGTTCCAGAAGGTGTTGCCAGAGACCGACATTCAGCATGCCAAGCGCCTGCTCCTCTGTACCGGCAAGATCGGACACGAATTACGCGCGGAACGCACCCGGCGGCAGGATGGCGTTACCGGAATCGTGCTTCTGGAGCAGTTGTACCCGTGGCCGGAAGAAGAACTTGCGGCAGCGCTTGATCGCCACTCGGATGCACACGAAATTGTCTGGGTGCAGGAGGAGCCGGCAAATATGGGGGCCCTCTCCTTCGTCATGCCTCGATTGCGGCAATTGGCACGTGGGCGCCAGGTACACACAATCAAACGGTCCGAAGCCGCGAGCCCAGCTACTGGTTCTTCCAAAGCACATGCATTGGAACAAAAGACCCTGCTTGCCGCCAGCTTTGGCAGCGCGTAAAGAGCTGCCCGCCAATTTGCATCTCTGTGACGAGATCCTGTGTCATTCTCATCGCGGCCGTTACGCAAGGGCTTGCTCCGCAGGCCCGCAGTCGGATTTAAGCGGCGCACATGAGCAAGCATGGTATCCAGTGCGGTTGCTCATTTCGATATCGGAGCCACGATCTAGAAGTGGACCTTGCGAATGACGTATGTTTCTGTTGCTGGTACAAACCGACCATTGTCCGGCTCAAATGGATGGGCGAGCATGGTGGTGGACGCGGCTTTCTGGTTCGCTTCTAGGATCTGCCCGGAACATTACAACGATGGATCACCAAACGCGAGTTTACGAAAACGTATTTGAAATGATGCCGGGAGAGGACAACCCGACGCCGCTTGTGCGCGTCAACCGGCTCAATCCCAACCCCGATTTTCCTCTCTACGCCAAGCTCGAATGGATGAACCCCTTCGGCTCGGTCAAGGACCGCGCCGCCTGGGCCCTGTTGCAGGACCTTGAAGACCGCGGCGAACTCCCTGAAGGCCGCGGCCTTGTCGAGCCTACCTCCGGCAACACCGGCATCAGCCTTGCCGGCATGGCCCGCGCGCGGGGCCATCGCCTGCTGGCCATCGTGCCCAACAAAGTTCCGTTCGAAAAGAAGGTGCTCCTCAAAATCGCTGGTGCCGACCTCGAAATTGTCTCCGACGAGCTGTGTCCTGCACCTGGGCTGGGCGACGGCTCCATCAATCTGGCCAAAACCTACGCCAAGGCGCAGAGCCACAAGTACGTCATGCCCAACCAGTATGAGAACGAGAAGAACGTCGAGGCGC
>PKWK01000299.1 GCA_003133205.1 Granulicella sp.
CGAATTTCAACGAGTTCCTAGATCCAAAGCGCTGGGAGAGCGCATGCGCGTTTGGCGTTACTTGGATGGTCTTGTCCTGCGGGGCCGACTTCAGCCAACCCGTTATTCCAAATCTGGCCAGCTTTGGATCGCCATCGGCTCCCGGCAGGTCACCCAGAATCTCGTCGTAGGTTCGGTTCTCGCGAACAATCAGGAATACATGGCGTAAATGGGGCAATTTAAAACTGCTCGCGGATGCAGCCTGGTTGTTGTTCACCACTCTTTCGGTCGATTCTTTCAGCTTCGACTCGTCTCCGAGGGGGATGACGGAAAGACTGCCGAACTCAAGTTCGCCGATATAACTGCCGGTGTTCACTGGATGGAACGACGCACCGCCGTTCGGACCGCTGCCCTTGCCCTTGGTATTCACAACATAGAGCAGCCTCCCATCCTCGGAGACAGCATCGGCGGTTGGGAACCAGCCCACCGGCAGATGCCCGAGCACCTTGTCTGTATCAGTGTCGATCACTGCCACGGCATCGATGCCCGCCTCCGTGACATAGAGCCGATGTCCATGCACAGCAACTCCTGCGGGCATGACGCCGCGAAGCGGACGGCCTTGCCGGTCGAGAAACGAGGATCCGCTGAAGGGCGTCAGCGGAATCTCATTGAGAAGACGGCTACCGTCCGCAGAAGTGACAGCAACTGAGTCTTCATGAGCAAGGGCCACATAGACACGCCCCTGGCCGGCAACCACCCCAGTAGGCGATGCTCCGCCGATGGCGCTTCTGGCTGCACGTGCGCTGTCCGCCCCAATCGCCTTGCCGAGCCGAAGGCGTGCGAGCAGCCTTGCGTTCACCGGATCAGCGACGCTATACGTCCATAGTGAACTGCCGCGAGGATTGTTCTCAGGGCCCAGACCGGGAACATCATGGCCTTCGACACGTGCGCCCACGCGAGCAGCTTGCGACGGAAAACCGAATGGAGGAAAGGTGATGCCAGTGCGCACGACATCTTTCTTGTCGACTCCGGGAATCGTTTTGTACTCGAACAGACCAGAGTTGGTAATGTACAGACGAGAGCCGTCGGGCGAGAGCGCAATAGAAAAAGGATTCGATCCGGTGGGCAGTGAGGCGAGCCGCTGTAGAGTCTTCGTATCGATAACAACGACACGCCAGTTCCCCTGGTCGAGAACATAGAGCAGACGCCCGTCGGGGCTGAGCACGATAGCCGCCGAGAAGCTTTGCGCGTAGGAGTGCCCAGCGGTAACTCCGTTCAGGGGGACGGCTGCAACCCTCTTCCATGTGACCGTGGAAAAGATGTGAACCTGTCCGCTGTCGCCAGTCGTGTCATACAGCAAACTGCCGTCAGGTGAATATATGACGCCCGTATGCACTTTGATTTCCGGATCGTTCTCATTCTTCGGGCCAGCTGGGATTCTTTGAACCGATAGTCCCGCGCCAGCGCCGTCAGGCATGGTTTGGCGATCGATCACATTGAGCGAAAAAGGCCAGCCTATGGAAGGCACCACGATCTGACGCCCATCCGGGCGCAGGGACAGCGTATACGGAAAGGGAGCAACTTGAATCCATGCTCCCTCAGGCGTAATCAGGCGGCCGCTGGGGAGTGTCGCCGAGAGCGTGTTCCCTTCCGAAGAAGCAGGGGCTGCGTTGCCGCTGCCCGCACAAGAGAACAGAAAGATAAGCAGAAGGTACGAGACCAGCGGTGCTTGGCAAATCTCTCGGCGAGCAGGTTGTAGAGTCATGAACGCGCCTTCAAAACACCCAATGCGGAAGTGAAGTCAGTCCATAACGAGCTGCATGGAATCTGAACCATGTAACCGGCCTCAGCGATACATGGAGCTGACGCTACCAGGGAGCGAACCCCGCCGGTGCGGCCGGTTTCCAAGGCTTAGCGATGCAGTCCATGCGAACGCAGATATGCAACCAGTTCAGCAGGCAGGTTGGTCTGGATTGCATTCGCTCCGATGTCGATGGCCGCTTGCCATTGTTCCGGAGTATCCGCTGTCCCTAGACGATCGACGAATACAAGCGCCTTCGCCTTTTTGGCGCAAGCGATTACGTCCGGTTTGAAGTCGCCCGCATCGAATGCCATCAGACTCGGCTGCAATGCCCGCGCTACAAGATTGCAGACATCGGCGTTTTGAGCCTCCGGCATAACTTTCATCGTCGGATCAATTTTGTGAATATCATACAAAAAGAATGGATTGCCGAAGACGGCAACATGATCCTGCATGTTGTGGCGAACAATTGTGTCGACAAGAAGCTGCGGGTCCGCCTTCTTGGTATCGACATAGATGTTGATCTTTCCATGCGCAAGTTCGAGAGCCTCGTCGAAGGTCGGCACCTTTGTTCCCGCAAACTCCGGGGAGGACTTGATACCGGCATCCAGCGAGCGAATCTGCGCCAGCGTAAGGTCGCTCACTTCGCCGGTGCCGTTCGTCGTCCGGTTCACTTTGTCGTCGTGCATGATGACCAGCTTGCCATCGGCAGTTGTACGTACATCCAACTCGAAATAGTCTGCGCCAGCGTCGATTGCCGCCTGAATAGCAGGCAGCGTATTCTCCGGATGTTTAAGATGCTCGCCCCGATGGGCTATCACCATGACCGTCGGTGGCGCCGCGGGCGGGGCAGGTGGTGTATTTACCTGCCCCAGAACCATGCCGGTGAGCGATGCAAATGTTACAAACGCGATCGATATCTTATGCATTTTCCTGATCTCTTTTCTGTGTTTTCTAATTCTCTTGCGCCTTCAGAATCTCAAGCGACCAACCAGAAGCAGTTCACGAGGGTCTTGTGCTCCACTGACTGAACCAAAGGCCGGACTAGTGATCGTCGTATTCAGGTTGTCGAACTGGGGATGATTGAAGACGTTATGCGCGTCAGCGCGGAAGGTGAACGTAACGTGTTCCCAAACCGGCACGTCGCGCATCAGACTCACATCCCATACCTCCTGCCCTGGGCCATACAGCGCTGCCCGCGGCGTGTTGCCCAGCACGTCCGAAGACGTAATCTGGAAGGCTCCTGGATTGAACCACTTCTGCACCGTGCGCGAGGGACGGGCAAGGTTAGGGTTGCCCACCTCAGTCGAGTACTGGGCTGCCGAGAAGGTTCCGAGTGTGTTGGTCTGGGTGATGCTATATGGATAGCCCACCTGGAACTGACCGACACCGCTCATTCGCCAGTGCCCGACAATCTCATCGAGAACCCGTTGATGGAAGGCAAATCTGCCCCCGGCCCCGAAAGGTAGGGAATAGACCGACGAGACCACAAACCGCTGCGGGATGTTGATCATGGCCGTTCCCCATTGCGAACGAATGTTGAAGACATCCTGGTTGGGCGCGGCATCCGCTCTCGCGGCGGCATCGACGTCATCCAAGGTATTCGCCCAGGTATAGGCGGCGCGCAGCGAGAGGCCGTTGCTCCATGAATGACTGAGCTGGGCAAGCAACGCCGCGTACTGTTGAGCCCCTCCGTTCGTGTAGTACGTCACGTTGAGAAATTGCGGATACGGCCTGAGTCCTTGCGCATTGCTCACGCCGTAGCAGCACCCCTTAGATGGATGAATCTGATTGATCTGCAGCGCGCCGGGCAGATGCACGCCGTGATTGCCCTCATAGTTGACCTCGGCAATCCAGCCATGGCCCAGATCCTGCTGGACGCCCACCTGCCACTCCTGAATATAAGCAAGAGAGGGCTGGGACATAAGTTCCACTACATTCGAGGTCGGTTTGGTGAGACTGCTAGGAATGTTAGGCAGCCCATTGGGGCCCACGTTGGCCGTGTATGCGGGAACACCCTGGGAAAGCTGATAGGCCGGCGACACCCCGTTGAAACTCTGGAAGGTTGCAGACACCGTGGACGCGGAGGTCCATCCTTCTTTGCCGAAGCCTAGACTCGGCATCTCATAAATGCCGTAGCCTCCCCGAACGACGGTATTGCGGAAGACGTGATAGTTGAGACCGGCCCGGGGAAGGAACCCGAGATACTCCCGCGCGATGAGGTTGTGGGGATTTCCGTTGTATCCGGCAAACTCAATCCCACCCGCAAGGCCTGTCGTAGGGTCCATCAGGTTGGGGTTGAACGTGTACATTTGATTGTGCGTCTCGGTGAAGGGACCGTCGAACTCCCAGCGCAATCCCAGGCTTACCGTAAGTTTCGGCTTGACCCGGTAGTCGTCCTGGATGTACGCGGCGAAGTAATTCAAGTCCTCATGAAAGACCGTATTGGTGGTGCTGATGGTAGTGGTTGCGGGCACGCCGAGTTCAAGATCGGCCAATCCAGTTACGGGTTTTCCCGGAAGGGACGTAAAGGTTCCAGTGAAGCTGTAGCTCCCGGACAAAATGCCGGGGTTGTACTGGCTGTAGGCATATTTCATCCACTCCCCGCCGGCAGAGATGCTATGTTGCCCTATCTGCATCGACAGTGCATCGTTCAGGACATAATGATCGTCCCGGGTTCGTGAGAACGAGCCGGTACCCAGAGAGTAGAGGCCTGCGGTCGATATATCGGGGAATTGGGTGAGAGACACCCCTTGCAGCCCTAGGGATCCCACGTTATTCGTCGCTGGATTGGCGAAATTTTCCTCCGAGACGAAGCCAGCTCTGGCTTCGTTGGAGATGCGCGGCGAAAAGATATGGCTCCAGGTAATTTCGTAGTGGTCGTCGACCCAGCCGCTCTCATCCGAGGGATTCGCCGCGTTCGGAATATAGTTCACCGCCTTGCTGGTGGGTCCATCCGTGGCGAACTTCGCCCAAACGTGGTCGTAATCGGTAGCGTTCCAGTCCACGCGATCCGCGTTATAAAAATAGTTACTGTAGGAGGGTGGATTCACGCAGTAGTTGTAGGTACCGTAGCTGCAGTTTGGCAACGGAAAGAACGAGATGATGTTTTGAGCGACCTGATCGAGCCGCGCCTTCGGAATGACGTTGCCCTGAAATGCCGTCCGGCTGGTTGTACCACCAGTCACAATCGTGGTGCTCGGATCATAGATGGTTGGATTAACCGTGCCCTGCGGCGTCGGGCCAGAGAAGTCTCCACCTCGCTCTGCTACCGTGGGCACGTCCGTATTTTTCGAGTTCGAACTACGGCTCGAGGTGTTCTCCCAGTCGGTAAAGAAGAAGAGATGGTGCTTCCGGCCGTCGAATACCCTTGGAATCAGTACCGGGCCGCCCACCGACCCTCCGTAGTAGTTGAAGTGATTCGCTGTTATCACCGTTCCAGGGGCGGTGAAGTAGCCTAGCGCATCGAGATTTTGGCTGTTGTAGTACTCAAACAGGCTGCCGTGGAACTTGTCTGTACCCGCTTTTGTGGAGAACAGTACAGCGCCCCCGCCGGTTTGACCGTATTGAGCTGAAAACGGGGATGTCAGCACCTGAAGTTCTTCGGTCGAGTCAGGCGTGGGCAAGAGACCGCCGGTGCCGTCGACGCTCTGGTTGCTAGGGAGGCCATCCACGATGATTGGGTTCGTATCAGGTCTGCCGCCACCGAACGAGGTGTCGTTGTGATTGCTATAGTCCTGACTGGTGCTGGAAACGCCGGGGAAGACCTTCGCGATGAGATCCGTCTGAGCCCCTTTCGACCCAATAACTTCCGGCAGGTCGATGAGCTCGCTGGTGTCAAGCTGGCCGCCCACCTGAGCGTTCGTGAGGTTCAATGATGTCGCGGCGGCGGACACTACCACGGTCTCTGTGTTCGATCCCAGCTTCAGGGCTGCATCGACTTTAACGTCACGGTCGAGTACGACTTGTACTTCTTTTGTGGTGTAGAGCGAGAAGCCGTTTGCTTCAAAGCGAACCGTGTAGCCACCCGGCTTTAAGAAAGCGACATGATAGGCCCCGCTGCCATTTGTGAGAGTCTTGTATTCGGTAGCGGTGTCGCTCTCGCGCACGGTTACTGATGCGGCGGGAACTAGAGCTCCGCTTTGATCCATAACAGTTCCGCTGATTGAGCCATAGATGGTCTGGGCGTAACCGGTCGCGGTCGCAAAGAACAGCACGATTAGTAATGTCAGACAGGCGGATCGCCTGAGCAAAGGCCTTATGAGGTCGTTTCGGCCAGATTCGGGAATGGACACGACGGACCGATGAAACAGAATCTTCATGCTGCTCTCCAAAGGTGACATTCGGTTACGATCACCACTTTAGTTGTCAGCCCGCCGCCGCGGCAGGGGTTTACACCGTGCAAAGTCTCCGTCCCGTCCCGGTGGGTGTCCGGTAAAGCCCTTCGATTGAGTGGGTTTCGCTCTATTAAAATCATGCTTTCACACCGTGATTAGGTGTGCCACGAGCGCCGGTTTCATCCTCGCTTAACGCTTTGCTGAGGGCCTTCCGACTAAACTACGGGTATTACCGAGCGTCCTGACACCTGCTTCAACGGTGGTTATCTAACTATGAAAACTCTGCCCTCGCGGACGAGATCCACTTCAGAGGGCGCTCTCGCGCCACTCCGAACATCCGTCAAGAGTCTCAGTCTGAGGAAAGACACGAAGACCTCAGACGACCCACGCTGGATGCTGGTGCAACGGATCGTGGCGAGTCAAAACCTCAGGCGCTCCAGCCTGCTCTGCAATTTTCTTCTCTTTGTATGCGACCGATTTTTGGACGGCAAGTCTGCCGAGATCACCGAGCAGCAGATCGCCATCCAGGTGTTCGGTCGCGCCAAGGGGTTCAAAGGTGACGGGGATAACATCGTTCGGAGTTATGCCCGCACCCTGCGCAATCGCATCATGGACTACTTTTCCTGCGAAGGCAGGAACGAGCCGATCGTTGTAGTCATTCCTCGAGGAGCCTACGTTCCCGTCTTCCTGCCCCGGAGCGAAGCCGTCGAGTCTGCAGCCGAGCGCGCCGAAGTCCTATGGGATCCCCCGCTCAGCGAAATCGAAGAAGCGGCGCCCTGGTGCGTAAGAGTCGAATCGGAGGGCGTATTGCCGACCGGATTGAACGGCCCTGAATCGACCTTCACCGCAACCGGTCGGCAGTCTCTGGAAGAAGAGGTAGCCGATGACAGCACACTTAGGGCAAACGGTTCTGGCTCAGGTGAGATGGCCCAACCGGATGCCACTGCCATATCGCCAACTGACGCCAACTCGACGACTGCGTCGGATCTGCCGCTCGTGGAATCGTCTGCCAGCTCTCGACAACCCAATTTGTCACGAACCAAAAGGCGGCGACCGTACCGCATCCTACTCTGGTTCGCCGCGACAGTGTTCCTTGTTGCTTTGCTGGTGGCAGGCGCTGTCGGCGGCTACCTCGAAGGCAATGGAACTATCTACCGCTGGAGGCATCCCGATCCACGCGAGGTCACACTCAACCACATCTTCTGGACCTATTTCTTCGAAGACACGCGCGATACGTTCGTTGTTCCCTCTGACGGCAGCTTCGCGATGGCCGAAAGATTGAGCAGACTTTCGAACCCCGGTTCCCCGGAGCATAACGAAGGCGAGCGCGATTCAACGGCTAGTACGGCCAAAACACAGTCCATCGGCATGCACCCCCAAGCGGAAGCGATCGGCAGCTCCCGCTACACGACAATGGCCGACCTCAATTTCATCGCGGCTCTTTCGCGCCTAAAGGAGGTGGTGCCGAACCGTTTAAGGATCCGGTTTAGCCGCGACTTCAGCATGGGAGAACTGACTACGGGAAATGCGATCCTCCTCGGTTCTGTCGACTCGAATCCTTGGTTCGATCTTTTTCAACCCCAACTCGACTTCAAATTCACCCGAGGCTCACACTCCGGACTCTTCGTGAACCAGCACCCCATCGCCGGCGAACAGCTAACCTACGGCACGATTCCAAACGACCCTCTTCATCATACTTATGGTTTGATCGCTTTTGCACCGAACGTTTACGTTCTTGACCATGAGCACGTTCTGATCGTGGAAGGGATCGATACTGCAGGGGCCGAAGCAGCCGAGACCTTCTTGCTGAACTCTGATTTGATGCAACCGATTTTCGAGCGCGCGATAACGGATAGCGGAGTGATTCGCCCGTTTGAGATTCTGATTGAGGCGGATGCGGGATCGCGTTCCCACGTGATATGTGAACGTATCGGCAGGAAAAAGACGCCGGTGCCGATTTCAGTGCTGGCGAAGCAATGATCGAACAGTGGAGCCGGGCAATTTCAGCCGTCTCGGCCATCGCGGGAATGACTTCCTTGTAGTTGCGTGTGGAGACGCCGCGCATCATTATCTCCGACATCCGCGCGCCCATTTGCTCGCCGCTCTGCATGGCAGTTCATTGAGCAGCTTCCGGCGGAGCGTCGGATACAGTGGAATGCTGCCACCGAATACAAGGTTACATACGCATGCTTGAAACCTCGATGAGAGGATCGACCAGAAGCTATTCAGAGGAGAGTGTAACTACATCAGGACCACACCGGACAACCCCATTCATCATCTCCGATGCTCCGCTGGTGACGTGGGAGAGAACGGACGAAGGTCGGTTCCCGTTTGGGATCGGCTTCCACCGGACAAACGTCGAAGTCCTGTTGCCCATCTCGCACATTCAGCCCCACGCCGGGCAATTGGGGTCCTGCATTTGGCCTTCGGCACTACACACGTGAATGCGGGTTCTCAGGAGCGCGTCGATTTCGTCCAAAACCGCATTCACATTCGCGCCCGGAAATGGTCACCTTATTTGATATCCCTGCACCCCCAACGACTCAACACCTGGGCACTGAAGAGTAAGCGACCGAGTAACCGCATGGTTGACAGAGGCCAGAAGTTGGACGGGGTGACTTTTGTTGGCTGGTGGCCGATGCGGTTGGGGTAAGTTTATCGAGGCTGTGGATGGAGCGGTTAACAGTTGCCGCGCTTGCTGATTCCATACAGTCTCGCCTTGCCACCGGTCGAATGCTGCTTCGGCAGCAGCCCCAACCAGGCCGCGAACTCTCGTCCCTTGCGGAAGGCTGCGCCGTTACCGATGGAGGCCACGATCGCGGTTGCAACCAGTGGTCCGATGCCAGGGATCTGCCGCAGTCTCCGACACGCAGCATCGCTCGAAGCGATCCGTTCCACTTCGTCGTTCATCTGCACGATCTGAAGCTCCAGGTCCTTCCACTCGCTCCACAGCATGGCAACCAGGTTCCGCATCCTCGGGGTGAGGTTCTCGTTGACGTTCTCAAGCACCTCAGGCAGAGCTTCCCTCAGCCGAATCGGGCTCTTGGCGAACACGATGCCCCGCTCCAGCAGGAACGCACGAATCTGGTTGATCAGAGAAGTTCTTCGCGCCATGAGCCGGTCACGCACGCGATGGAGAGCTTGCAGGTCGAGCTGATCATCTGTCTTGATCGGCACGAAGCGCATGTTCTCGCGATCTACTGCCTCGGCAATCGCTTCAGCGTCGATGAAATCGTTCTTGTTCGACTTCACAAACGGCTTCACGAACTGGGCTGGAATCAACTTCACATCATGGCCTTGTTCCCGTAAAGCACGGCCGAGGAAGTGCGACCCCGAACATGCTTCCATCCCGATTAAGCAAGTCTGCATGTTCGCGGTGAAGACAATCAACTGCTTCTGGGTAAACTTCTTCTTCAGCAGCACCTTGCCGTTATCGCCAAGTGCCACCAGGTGAAAGGTCGTCTTGCCAAGGTCAATACCAACCGATCGAATCTGCATGTCGATGATCCTCCTTGAATCTGCCTACAAGATCTCCCGATGGAAATCAAGCGGCGGACCATCTTAGTAA